>NZ_JAODBU010000002.1:0-521106 GCF_025336545.1 Eubacterium album
GATTATACATTCGCCAAACACTTTCTGATGCTTGAGTTTTGTTATACACATGGCTCCGCCATTTATAACCACCTCAAATCCGCTTCGCTTCTTTTCGGTGATTATACATTCGCCAAACACTTTCTGATGCTTGAGTTTTGTTATACACATGGCTCCGCCATTTATAACCACCTCAAATCCGCTTTGCTTCTTTTCGGTGATTATACATTCGCCAAACACTTTCTGCTTTTTTTGCAAGCAAAAAGCAGAAAGTGCTTGGCTCATTGTGTATAACAAAAGAGAGAAATTCTTTTCGAACTTCTCTCTAAATCTTAATCTTAATTATTCTGCGTCTGCTTTTTCAACATCAACAATTGCAGTTTTCTGCATTGGGATTCTGCAGTTTTTGTTATTACCAAATTCTACGATAACCATATCGTCCTGAACATCAATAACCATTCCGTAAAATCCACTTGTTGTAAGAATACTGTCTCCAACAGCTACACTTTCTCTAATTTCATCCTGTCTCTTTTCCTGTTTTTTCTGTGGACGAATCATTGCGAAATACATAAATCCAAAGATTACCACACACCAAACAATCATCATAACTGTTCCCATTGCACCACCTGTTGATGATGAAGCTAATAACATATCTGTCATTTTAATCCTCCTAACGCTTGTCGTTTTCTTTAAAGCCTTCTAATTTCTTTGCTTTATATTCACTATAATTTCCTGCTTCTATGGCAGCTCGAATTTCTTCCATCATTGTATTATAAAAATACAAATTATGCAACACACATAATCTCATACCTAGCATTTCTTTTGCTTTAAGCAAATGTCTGATGTATGCACGGCTATGATGTTTACATGCAGGACACTGACATCCTTCTTCAATTGGTCTGTCATCTGTCTCATATTTTGCATTAAATAAGTTAATCTTGCCCTTATTAGTATACAAATGTCCATGGCGTCCATTTCTTGTAGGATATACACAGTCGAAGAAATCAACACCTCTATCAACTGCTTCTAAAATATTAGCAGGTGTTCCAACTCCCATAAGATAAGTTGGTTTATTCTGTGGTAAATAAGGTACCACTGATTCAAGGATTCTATACATTTCTTCATGACTTTCACCTACTGCAAGTCCACCTACTGCATATCCGTCTAAATCCATTTCAGTTATCGCTTTTGCATGTTCAATACGAATATCATCATATATTCCACCCTGATTAATACCAAACAGCATCTGATTTTTATTAATTGTATCTTCAAGACTATTTAATCTGTTCATTTCATTCTTACATCTCTCAAGCCATCTTGTTGTTCTATTTACAGATGCCTGAATATATTCTCTTGATGCAACACTTGAAGGACATTCATCAAACGCCATAGCAATTGTTGAAGCTAAATTTGACTGAATCTGCATACTTTCTTCAGGTCCCATAAAAATCTTTCTTCCATCTACATGAGACTGAAAATATACGCCCTCTTCTTTTATCTTTCTAAGTCCTGCAAGCGAAAATACCTGAAATCCACCTGAATCCGTAAGAATAGGCTTATCCCAATTCATAAACTTATGAAGACCTCCAAGTTGTTTTACAATGTGGTCTCCCGGTCGTACATGCAAATGATATGTATTTGACAATTCGACCTGAGTCTTTATCTGTTGTAAATCTTCTGTTCCTACTGCTCCCTTAATTGCTGCAGCAGTTCCTACATTCATAAATACCGGTGTCTGGATTGTACCGTGAACTGTTTCGAATTCTCCACGCTTAGCCAAACCATCAGTTTTCAATATTTTATACATAAAATTTTCTTTCCTTCTTTATGGTAATATGTGTCCGGCAGACAAATATAATTTATACCATTCTTCTCTTGAAATTTCAATATCAGATGCTTGTGCAATCTGTTTTAATCTTTCGAGATTTGTTGTTCCTGCAATCATCTGCATATTAGCCGGATGTCTTAATATCCACGCTGTCACAATTGTTGTAGGAGTCACATTATATTTTTGTGCCAATTCATCAATAACTTTGTTAAGTTCAGGGAATTTATCATTTCCAATAAACACACCTCCAAAAAATCCATACTGGAACGGAGACCAAGTCTGAATTGTTATATCGTTTAATCTGCAAAAATCAAGAACTGCTCCATCTCTATTTACAGCCCCATCAGATGACATGTTTACTTCAAGACCCTGACTAATCATATTTGAATTTGTAATACTTAATTGAAGCTGATTTGCACAAATCGGTTGCTTAACATATTTTTGAAGCAACTGAATCTGCATAGGATTCATATTTGAAACGCCAAAATTTCTTACCTTTCCACTCTTTTCTAATGTATCAAATGCATCAGCTACAACCTCAGGTTCCATTAATGCATCCGGTCTGTGAAGTAATAATGCATCCAAATAATCTGTTCCAAGTCTCTTAAGTATTCCGTCTACTGAATTAATGATGTGTTCCTTTGAAAAATCATACATAACACCCGGAACAATACCACATTTGGACTGAATAAAGAATTTTTCTCTATTTGTTGAAATGTTAAGTTTTGCTGCCTTTCCGAATAACTCTTCACAACTACCGCCACCATAAATATCTGCATGGTCAATATGATTAATACCAAGTTCCAAAGCTGTATTGATAAATTTTTCTGCTGTTTTTAAATCAAGTGCTCCTAATCTCATACAACCTAAAACGATTGCCGGTACTGATATATTTGTCTTTCCTAATTTTATCTGTTTCATTCGATTTATACCTCTCTAAATTATTACCAAATTTCATTAGTCCAATCCTTTATATAATAATGGATTTTGGTAGTTAATTCAAGGAGGTTCTATTTTTTTAAAACTATATTCGTTTCTAAATCTCACTTTATATTTGATTCATCTGTAATATCTTGTTATACTAATACAAGCAAATTTACAGAAGATATATTATGAATTTTACTCAAAAGTTTACACAAATTTATTTGTTAAACACTTCTGATTACAATTAGGAGGCTCATTATGTTTGGTTCAACATATGGTAATACATTAAAAATAAGCACATGGGGAGAATCCCACGGAAAAGCTTTAGGTGTTGTAGTTGACGGTTGTCCTGCCGGTCTTTCTTTATGCGAAGAAGATATTCAGGTATTTTTAGACAGAAGAAAACCAGGTCAGTCTGCTTTCACTACTCAGCGAAATGAAGGCGACCTTGTAGAGATTCTTTCAGGTGTATTTGAAGGGAAAACTACAGGAACACCTATTTCAATGATTGTGCGTAACAAAGAACAACGTTCAAAAGATTACAGCGAAATTGCAAATTATTATCGTCCGGGACATGCCGATTATACATTTGACGAAAAATTTGGTTTTAGGGATTATCGTGGTGGCGGACGCTCTTCAGGACGCGAAACTATCGGACGAGTTGCAGCAGGTGCCATTGCTTCAAAAATTTTAAACCAGCTTGGCATATCTATTACTACCTACTCTAAATCAATTGGTAATGTAGAAATAGATTATAACAAACTTGATAAAGATAATATTTTAAAAGACACTTTATATATGCCTGACAAAGAAGCTTCTGCTAAAGCTCAGGAACTATTAAAAGAAAAAATTGCTGATACTGATTCCGTTGGTGGCATTATTGAATGCGTTGTTAAAAATATGCCTGCCGGAGTTGGTGAACCTGTATTTGAAAAACTTGATGCAAATTTAGCAAAGGCTGTCATGTCTATCGGAGCTGTTAAAGGTGTTGAAATCGGAGATGGATTTGCCGTTGCCTCTGCTTGCGGTTCAGAAAACAATGATAACTTCAAAATAGAAAATGATAGAATTGTCAAATCCACAAATCATGCCGGAGGAATACTTGGTGGAATAAGCGATGGCTCAGATATTGTTTTAAGAGCTGCAGTCAAGCCTACTCCTTCTATTGCTAAAACTCAGAGTACAGTTAATAAATCAAACGAAGAAATAGAAATCAGCATTCACGGAAGACACGACCCAATAATTGTTCCTAGAGCCGTAGTTGTTGTAGAATCAATGGTTGCTCTTACATTAGTAGATATGTTATTTATGTCAATTACTTCTAAAATGGATGACATTATAGATTTCTTTAAGAAATAAATTATTTTAATATCTTTTATAATATAAAAATTAGTTTTTTATACAAATTTATTTTGATAAATTTTATTTAATAAGTCTTATAAAATTAAACGAAATAATTGTTTATATTAATTTTTTTTAGTAAATAAATGGGCATCAAGGTTTCATCCTATCTGCCCATTTATTTTTTGATTTTATTATTTTTCCTGTTTATTTACCACTTTTTCTAAAAGAAGCCCTGTCATAAACCACAAAGGTGCATAATCTAGGCGCACAACTCCCTTTATGTTATATTTACATTTGCTATAATTCCATGGGCAGCAGTTCTTTCGTTGTAATATCGTTCCCGAAATAAATTCCACGAAGTAAATTCCAGCCATATAAATAAATCCCCTAAATATCATATTAAATTTTCTAAGTTTACTACTTAATGGTTTTATAACCGTCCCTAGTCCATATATAGGAAACATCCATATCGAGGTCTTTCCCATCATTTTTCTGTCATGATTCTTTATTCCCATTATGGACGTCCATACAACCTCCATACACCAACCTGCTATTCCACATTTAAAAAAATTTTTAATCATCATGTTTGTAGTATTGGCAAATAATACTCTATCTATTCAGATAATCATTCCATCTTGCATTAGACTCTTCCAAATCATGCTTCTTCATAATTCTATTTCTATCACTAAGAATTGCCAGCATTTCATCAACTATCTCCTCAAGTGGAAGTTTATCATAATGCGACAGATAACCTATCATACGCTGTGCTGTCCAATCAGTGTTTAAGTTTTTTGTGATTTGGTCACAAAATTCTTCCGGATATCCACGCTTTAACAACATATAATATAGGTCAATACTCTTTTCTGATTTTGATTTCATATGTTTGTCACCTCTTCATAAAGTTTTATTACATTCATTACTTCTTAAGTGCAGGTATATCTATCTGGGTTTCTTCACCATTCATATCAACATTAAAAACATATACCGGCTGATAATATCCTTTTGTGTCAGTAAAATAATCTACACCCACATTTTTTACTTTAACATCAAGTTCTTCATTTGAATAATAATTAAACTTTCCTTCTTTAATCATATCATAAGCATCCCTTAATGAAATACATTTCACATCTTTTAACTTCTTACATTTAACTATATTATAATTTATATCTCCTATCTTATCTCCCTGATAGCAAGTTGCTTCAATTGTTCCATTATACATAATTTCATCTTCAATAATTTTATCTGCACTAAGAGAATATATTCCGTCACCTTTATTTTCAAATGTACAACCTGCCGGAATATAAACACCATAATCTTTTAACATTTCTCTAAGTTTATCTTCCGTTACCTGCGAGTCAGTTTTTGTCGTTCCATCCTCTTCTTCATCATCAAAATATATACTGAAATCCGTATATGTATATGTACCATCTATATATTCAACAGATACATTACCTATTTCTCCATGATAAATAGCTGTTTCGTCATACAAATCTGTCAAAGAATCATCCAATTTGTCTCCAACATTTTCCAAAAATTCTTTGGCAAATTGTTTCGATTTTTCTTTATTTGTACCTTCAACCATATAAACAGGATATGTTGCTTTTTCATTGCTTAACTTTTCATTTGTCGATACATTTTTTACATTTGCTTTTGTAATATAATTTAGGTTCAAATTTCCAAATTCCTGTGAATTATATATTCCAAATATTGTACCAAACATTATAATCGTGCCAAATAAAGGAACAAAACTAAATATTACTTTTTTAATTCCACTCTTATTTCCTTTATTGCATGCATAAATATAAGCTATTAAAACATAAAAACCATATCCAATCATTGCTCCTAACAAATTGTTGAACACATCGTCACATTCAAATACGCCTCTTCCTGTAATAAGCTGCACACTTTCAATTAAGACTGTAAAAATTAACCCACAGACATATGTAACCCACCAGTATTTTGCCTTTTTAATTCCAAACGGAAGCAAAAGACCAAATGGAATAAACATACAAATGTTTAGAATAATGTTTCTCCATTCAATAGCCGAGAAATTATTCCATGCTGATTTATAAGAATAAAATAATGGAATTATATTTTTTCTGAATCCCATTGTTGAAATTCTATCAAGCATAGTTGCCATCAACACAACAGCTAAATAAACTCCAAATATAATTAACCATATTACACTATTCTTATTTATTTGCTTTTTGCCATTTAAAATCTTCTTATACACTATAAAATAACCAACAGCTATAATAATTGCTAATATGGCAACTATAACAATCCCTGCAACCAGATATTCTTTTGCCTTTGATATTAAATCAATCACTCTCATTTTTTGTTACCTCCATACATTTTCCTAAAAAAATAAGTCTATGGCATCATTCTACCATAGACTTATTATAAAAATACATTTATTAATAAATCTTAAATATTTATAAGCAAAAATTATTTATATAAAGGATACTTATCTGTAAGTCCTTTAACAATTTCTTTTGCTTTTTCCTGATTTGCATTAGCATCATCTGCAATTAATGTCATTGCCTGTGCAACTAAATCCATATCTGAAGTATCTAAGCCTCTTGTTGTAATTGCAGGTGTTCCAATACGTACACCACTTGTAATACCAGGTTTCTGTGGGTCATTTGGTATTGCATTCTTGTTACATGTAATATTTGCAGCATCTAATGCGATTTCAAATTCCTTACCTGTAATATTCTTGCTTCTTAAATCAACAAGCATTAAATGATTATCTGTACCACCTGAAACAAGGTCAAATCCTCTGCTTGTTAAACCATTAGCTAAAGCTGATGCATTATCAACAATGTTCTTAGCATATTCTTTAAATGATGGGTCTAATGCTTCCTTGAAACATACTGCCTTACCTGCTATTACATGCATTAAAGGGCCACCCTGAATTCCTGGGAAAATTGCCTTATTTAATTTATGTTCTGTAGCAAATTCTTCACTTGATAAAATTAATCCACCTCTTGGTCCACGAAGTGTCTTATGAGTTGTAGTTGTTGTTACATGAGCATATGGAATTGGGCTCATATGTTGTCCACCTGCAACTAGACCTGCGATGTGTGCCATATCTACCATTAAATATGCACCTACTTCATCTGCAATTTCTCTAAATTTCTTAAAATCAATTGCTCTTGGGTAAGCACTTGCACCTGCAACAATAAGCTTTGGCTTTGCTTCCTTAGCAATCTTTAATACTTCATCATAATCTATGTAGCCTTCGTCATTTACACCGTAAGGAACAATATTAAAATATGTTCCTGATACATTAACCTTACTTCCATGTGTTAAATGTCCGCCTGCATCAAGACTCATTCCCATTACTGTATCGCCCGGTTTTACAAGTGCAAAGAATACTGCAAAGTTAGCCTGTGCTCCTGAATGTGGCTGAACATTAGCATATGTACATCCAAATAACTTCTTTGCTCTTTCAATTGCAAGTGTTTCTACGATATCAACATACTCGCATCCACCATAATATCTTTTTCCCGGGTATCCTTCTGCGTATTTATTTGTAAGCTGACTACCCATTGCTGCCATAACTGCTTTACTAACAATATTTTCAGATGCAATAAGCTCCAAATGGCTCTGCTGTCTGTCATTTTCCTGAGCAATAGCTGCTGCAACTTCCGGATCAACTTTCTGTACTTCTTCAAATGTAAACATAATCTTACCTCCTAAATTTGTCAAACTACTAACACTTTATCACATTAAAGCCAAATTTAAAACTATTTTTAAAAATTTGTTATTTTTTAACTAACAAATGTAAAGTTTAATGTTAATAGTTATCTTTCCTGTTTATTTATTTTTAATTACAAAAATACCCACAGTTTCATTACTAACATCAAATTTTGGTTTGTCTTAGCAGTTCCATTAGTTTTCAACTATGGGTATTTTAATAAACAATCCATTGAACGCTACTGACCTGCTTCTTCATCCTCGCTTTCGCTGTAGCAATTATTTAGGATTTTTTTTATGCATTGATTTATTTCATTTCTTTCTTTACATTCTGCCTTCTTTTTTCCTTCACATTTAGGTGGCTCTAATTCTAATGGTTTAACATTCTGAAGTAGCAAATCACCCTCTACAAATTTTAGACATGGATTACTTTCAGCTTCATGTGTATTCATTTTAGGTGGTATAGTTTTTCCAATTGTATTAAATTTATATGCTTCATAGTATACAGTTCTCAAATATAATGTTATGCCTGCTGACATTGTACCTGTTGCCGGATCAAACTCCATAACTTTAGCAACTGCATTCATATTAATTCCATTTTCCACTGTATTATAATACATATTAAATCCTACATAATTAATAAAATATTCATTATAATTATTATAAACAGAGGATGCTCCATACGGTGCATACATATCTACTGTTACACTCCTTGGATTTGTATCAGGATCGTAATTCGTAGTTCCTACAGCTGGAAGATATACAGCCTCTAGTGGTACTGTAGCAAGATATTTTTTGCAACTGTCAAATAATCTTACATTAAACACAACTCTTAAATCCGTTAATTTTACCCTTAAGCAATTTGCTCTTCCCGGTATTGTAGTTACAGTTGAAAATACAGGTGGATTTCCCATCTCCTGCTGTTCTTCTTCTGTATATTCAACATTTTCTTCTTCTCCTGTTAAAAATCCTTTTCCTGAGTATATTTTTATATTTGCAACTAATAATTGAACATAACTTGTTGTAGGATATTGAGTCAAAATATTCTGCGGAATAGTTATCGTTCTACAGAGGTTAATTCCTACTTCATCATATATTACAGGAGCAAACACAGATAATTCTTCCGGCTCCCCGCAAGATGGTCTGATGCAAACATCACACTCTCTTTTACAACAGTTACAGCACTCATCGCAATCCATCACCTTGTACTCTGACATATTGTATCTCCATATTTTGTTTACTTTATTTTATGCCAAAATATTCATAATGTTCATTTTCAAGAATATATTTTATTACATAATTGTGGGAGATGAAATAGTTATCGAAAGAACGCTCGCGCTGCTTGTCACTCGCAGCAGTTCTAAATTTCCAAATATATTTTGCTATTAGGACTTTTAGTCCTAAGCAAAATATATCTGTCAATTTGAACCGGCGGTGACAAATGCTCTTTCTTATAGTTATTTCATCTCCCACAATAGTGATTTAAAAGATATTAAAAGGAGTATTTGTATGTATAAAATTACACAATTAGAATCCGGACAACCGGTTATATTTTATTTAGAAAATGAAAAAGTTACTATGTACTCAATTAATTCAGGAAGAATCCGAAATCACGGAATTATTTTTACTGATGTAGAGTCTGATTTTGATATTTGTTCTGATTTAAAACTCATTCATTACATATCCCTTAATCATCAGACCGTTATTTCTTCAATGGATAACCTTAATATACGTGAAGATTATATCATTGAAGGAAATGTTACAAGTTCTAATATTGAAAATACAAATTTCAAATTTATTCAATTTTATAATTGCCTGAACATTTTTTATTGCAGTCATAATTTAAAAGACAGTCATTTTTCCATAAGGGTTAGCAGATACACAACATTTGCCAAAGATTTTACGTTGTTAAAATCAGACAAAATAATTTCCGGTTTTAATGTATTTTCATCCGATTCTTTATTATATTTATTTGTATTCTATTCTTCACAGGATTTTGATATATACAGTGTAAATTCAGATTATTCTATTGTAAATTTATTATCTAAACAGTATAATTCTTCTAATCCTGATTCATCATCTAATCTAACAAAGCACACTGATAAGGAATTAGAAAAATTACAGGCTTATTTCAACCAAATATTAGATGATAAAAATTCAGAAATTGAAAATTTAAAAGAAATTCAGACTAGCATCACTAATCAATACAATGAATTAGCTGATTATACCGGAAAACTCCAAGACGAAGTCAGAAAGCTTCGCTGCAACTATTAATTTTTATTTACAGAAAGTGAGGTACCTATGAAATATGAATTACTTATTTTGTATTTATTGATAATAAATATTTCAGCATTTATTCTTTATGGAATTGATAAACAGAAGGCTATAAAGCATAAATTTAGAATAAGTGAAAACACTTTAATTTTTTCTGCATTTATTGGTGGCTCGGTGGGTGCATTTCTTGGAATGCAGTTTTTCAGGCATAAAACAAAGCACCCCAAATTCATTATTGGAGTGCCTGTTTGTTTTATTATAAATGTTATTATCATTCTGTATATTTTAGGAATAATTGAATTCTAATATACTTTCTTATAAAAATTCAAATTAATATTCAAAAGACATCAGTATAATTAAACACTATAACATTAATTCTTACTGTTCTTTTTCTTTCAAATCTAATTTAATCTGAAGTTCCTGTAACTGAACATCATCAACTACATTTGGTGCATCTGTCATAAGACATGATGCATCTTTTACTTTAGGGAAAGCGATAACTTCACGAATATTATCTTCTCCTGCCATATGCATTACAAGTCTGTCTAATCCATAAGCAAGTCCTGCGTGTGGAGGTACACCGTATTTAAATGCAGTTAATAAGAAACCAAATTTTTCATTTGCCTGTTCAGGTGTAAATCCAAGTGCTTCAAACATCTTAGCCTGTACATCTGCCTGATGAATTCTCACACTACCGCCACCTAATTCTGTACCATTTAATACAATATCATAAGCTTTCGCACGAACACGTCCCGGATCAGAAATCAAATACTGAATATCTTCTTCCATAGGCATTGTAAATGGATGATGCATTGCAAGGAATCTTCCCTGTTCATCTGACCATTCAAACTGTGGAAATTCTGTAATCCATAAGAAGTTCCATTTTCCTTCAGGAATTATATCCATCTGTTTTGCAAGTTCAAGTCTTAATGCTCCAAGAGAATCCCATACAACTTTATTCTTATCTGCAGCAAATAACAATAAATCTCCAGGTTCTCCACCCATAGCGGCAATAAGATTATTCATTTCTTCTTCTGTCATAAATTTAGCAAATGAAGATTTAATTGTTCCATCTTCATGCATTGCAATATAGGCAAGACCTTTTGCGCCATAAGTCTTTACAAATTCAACAAGGGCATCAATTTTCTTTCTTGCCATTTCACCCTGTCCTTTAGCATTTAAACCACGAACAGTTCCACCATTTGCTACTGCTCCTGAAAATACACCAAATCCGCAATCCTTAACAACGTCAGTAACATTGATAAGTTCCATTCCAAAACGTGTATCAGGCTTATCTGAACCGTATCTGTCCATTGCTTCCTGCCATGTCATTCTTGGAAGTGGCAATGTAACATCTACTCCTAATACTTCTTTCCATAATGCCTGAAGCATTCTTTCATTAACATCTAAAATATCATCTACATCAACAAATGATAATTCCATATCAAGCTGTGTAAATTCAGGCTGCCTGTCTGCTCTTAAATCTTCATCTCTAAAGCATTTTGCTACCTGAAAATATCTATCACATCCTGAACACATAAGAAGCTGTTTTAATACCTGTGGTGACTGAGGAAGTGCATAAAATGTTCCCGGATGAACACGGCTAGGCACTAAGTAATCTCTCGCACCTTCTGGTGTACTTCTGTTAAGAATAGGTGTCTCAATTTCAAGAAATCCTTCATTTGCCATAAACTTTCTAACAAATGTTGTTACATCTGATCTTAACTTAAGATTTTTCTGTAAATGAGGTTTTCTTAAATCAAGATATCTATATTTAAGTCTTAATTCATCTTTTGTATTTGCATCATCATCTACCGGAATTGGGGGTGTCTCTGATTCAGATAAAATTCTTAAACTTGTAACATTTATTTCAATATCACCTGTTTCCATAGATTCATTAACTGAACCTGCTCTCTTATTTACAGTTCCTACAGCAGCAATTACGAATTCGTTTCTTAATTTTCCTGCTTTTTCAAATACTTCTTTGTCATTATCATCAAATACAAGCTGAAGAAGACCTGAACGGTCTCTTAAATCTACGAAAATAAGACTTCCTAAATTTCTTTTCTTCTGAACCCAGCCCATAACTGTAACTGTTTCACCAATATTTTTGTTTGATACTTCTGTACATCTGTGACTTCTATGAAGTCCCTGCATTGATTCTGCCATGACTCTCCTCCTATTTTTCTTTATGCTAAAGGATTTTTATAAAATTCTTTAAATTCATTATATCCCTGTTCTTCTAACTGACTCTTCTGGAATTTTTTGTTCTTATTCATTCTTGCAACAAGAACCTGATTTCCTGTTTTTCTTTCTTCCTGTGCTTTAGCGATTACTTCACATAATCTTTCACCATTAACACCTTTTTCTATTAAATAAGCTACCTTCTTATTCTCTGTTGGAACTTTAAATCCCTGTTCCATTAACAATAAAACGATTCTTTCAAATCCAATAGAAAATCCACACGCAGGAACATCTCTTCCTGTAAAATTACCAACCATCTTATCGTAACGTCCACCGCCACCGCAGCTTCCGCCAAATTCAGGGATTGCAATTTCAAATATTGTTCCTGTATAATATGACATTCCTCTAACCAATGTTGGATCAAATACTATTTCAAATTCTGAAGCTTTAGTAGCTCTTACACTATCAATAATTTCTTCCATCCACTGCTTTACGTCATCGTCCATAAATCCGTCTAATTTTTCTGCTAAATAAGTAACCGGATTTTCTTTGTTTTCAATTTCTTTGAATAAATTTGTGTATTTTTCTACTGATTCTTCATCAAAATCATACTTAATAAGTTCTTCTTTTACACCTTCAAGTCCAATCTTATCCATCTTATCAAGAATGATAAATACACTATCATAACTTTCTTCCGGGAATCCACTATATGCAGCCATTGCCTTTAAGATTCTTCTTTCGTTAATACGAATCTGGAAATTCTTGAATCCAAGTTTGCCAAGCGTTGTTGTTGTTGCAAGAATAAGTTCGATTTCTGCAAGATTACTTGGTTCACCTAATATATCAATATCGCACTGCATAAACTGACGATATCTTCCTCTCTGTGGTCTGTCAGCTCTCCATACATTGCCCATCTGTAGTGCCTTAAATGGTGAAGGAAGATTATTTGCATTATTTGAATAAAATCTAACAAGAGGTACTGTCAAATCATATCTCAAACCATTATCAACAACATCCATTTCTGTCTGTGCTGTTTCAAGATTTAATTTTTCTCCTCTTTTTAAAATCTTAAAAATCAGCTTTTCATTTTCTCCACCCTGCTTGTTACTTAAGTTAGCAATATTTTCAACACAAGGTGTTTCTATCTGAGTAAATCCAAAAGCACTATATGTTTCTTTAATTACGTCCATTACGTAGTTTCTTATCTTCATTTCCTCCGGAAGAATTTCTTTCATTCCGGTAACCGGTTTTTTACTTAAGGCCATCTTATTTCTCCTCTATTTAACACTGATTTAACTATAAAATTTTACACTCTTTTTGTGAAATACTCAACCTTTTATTTATAATTTGTCAAAGTATTCTTTTTTTCTAGCAATCATTTCATCAATTCTATCAATATATTGGTCTACATTCTTTACATTATCTATTCTTTTTGCACTTAATCTGTCTTCTGACATAATTTTCGTTGTGCCGCCCGCTCCAAGTGCAAAAACATCCTGTCTGTCTCCCATCATCAAAATATTATACAGGCATTCTTTGCCATAAACTGAATATCCGACATTTTCCTGATTTCCAGCCATATTCTTTTGTCTATATAAATAATACGGTTTCATATTCATTTCTTTTGAGTAATCCATTGTAATATTCATTAATTTAGAATTATTTTCATAAGTATAATCCTGATATTTTTCTTTTTCAGTATTAAGTCTGGCTGCTCTTTTTACTGCTAATGAATGTACTGTAAGACTTTCCGGATTAAGTTTTTTCGTCTCCTCCATTGAATGTCTAACCATATCTACCGTCTCATTAGGAAGTCCTATTATAAAGTCCATATTTATATTGTCAAAGCCTTTTTTTCTTGCAAGATTAAAGGCTTTAATAACCTGCTCTACAGTATGTCTTCTTCCAATTATATCTAAAGTTTCCTGATTCATTGTTTGTGGGTTAATTGATATTCTTGATACATTATGTTTTTTTAACATATCTAGTTTATCTGATGTAATACTATCAGGTCGTCCCGCTTCAACCGTAAACTCCTTAACAGTTGAAAAATCAAAATTATCTTTTAATGCTGTAATTAATTTATCAAGCTGATAAGGCTCTAGTGTTGTGGGTGTTCCCCCACCAATATAAACACTATTAAGTTCCCTGTCTTTTAATCTGCTTCCTACATATTCTATTTCTTTTATCAATGCATCAACATATGTATCTGTTTTATCTTTGTAAAATGAAACAGAATATGATGTAAACGAGCAATAAAGACATGTTGTTGGGCAAAATGGAATACCAATATAAAGGCTATAACCCTGTTTATAATTTATATCCTTTAAAATTTCATGTTCTCTTTTTGCAATATACATTGCCAAATCTAATTTTTCATCAGAAATCATATACGTTTCTTTCATATATCTTCTGATTTCTTCTTCTTTTTTTCCTTCTTCATAAAGAAGCGCCGGTATTTTTGCAGGTCTGATTCCCGTCAAATCTCCCCACGGCAATTCTTTTCCTGTATCAATTTGCATTCCACGATATAAAAGCTTTTTAAGAATATTCTTTGTCTCTTTTCTATTTGAAAAGTCGCATTTTTCATATCCTTCAAAAAGCTTTTTATCATTATCATATAGTTCAAATCTTATTTCATTTTCAAAATAAACCTTAACAATCCTATAAGAATTATCTACAACCTGGTTTACTTTAAAATCATGTTCTGAATAAAAGGCTTTAACTAATGACTGCACATCATATGCAAACTGTTCAGGCATAATCTGTATATCTATCATCTGTAAAATCCTTTTTCAAATTCAATTTTTGTACTATCCATATGTCCCGGTAAAACAACAGTTTCGTCAGGAAGTACTAATAATTTTGTTTTAATGGAATTAATAATCTGGCTATCACTTCCACCCGGAAAATCCGTTCTTCCACGGCTTGCCTGAAATAATGTATCTCCGCTAAATAACAAGCCATGATTTGGCAAATAATAACAGCAGCTTCCCTCTGTATGACCGGGTGTTAATATCATATTCATCAAAATTCCTGCTATTTCAATTTCCTGTCCATCTTTTAAATAAACATCTGGAGTAACTGTAAATGGTTCTCCGAAATAACTTGTAAGATTTTTTGTAGTATCTGTTATTGTGTCCTTTTCTGCCTCAGAAGCATATACTGTTAAATCATATCTTTCTTTAAGCTTGTCTACTGCTCCGATATGGTCAAAATGACCATGTGTAAGGATGATTGCAACCACTTTCATATCCATTGAATTAATATAATTTGTTATTTTAACAAAATCATCACCCGGGTCCACAATGAATCCTTCTTTTGTATCCTTGTTGCAGCATACATAACAATTTGTATAGCAACTGCTAACTGTCAAACATTTTATTTCTAACTCTGCCATTTAACTTCTCCCATTTTTATTACATCAGCCTGTAGTTCTTTCAATATCAATGATGCTGTCAATTGTTCTTATTTTTGCAATAAGTTCTCTTAATTCATCTGTTCCCTGAATCTGGAAAGTCATTGATATTGTAGCAACTCCTGACTTGCTTGTTCTACTGTTTATGCTTAAAACATCAATTTTTCTTTCAGTAAATACTTTTGATAAATCTGCTAAAATACCAATTCTGTTATTAGCATAAATAGTAATTTCAGAATTATATTTTCCTGTCTGTTTTGTTTCATCTTCAGCCCAGCTCGCTTCAATCAATCTGCCTCTTTCTATATCAGGCAAATTAATGATGTTCGTACAATCTGTTCTATGAATCGATAATCCTCGACCTCTCGTAACAAATCCAACAATTTCGTCACCCGGAACCGGACTACAACATTTAGAAAATCTTGCAGCCACATCATTCATTCCTTCAACAATAACTCCACTCTTTGAAGTAGTTTTTCTGATTCCATTGTTCTTATTGTCATCAACTGAATCTAATACATCTTTATCGCTTACAATCGTCTTATGAACTTTGTTATATTCATCAAGAAGTTTATTTACAATCTGTCCTTCTTTTAATCCACCATGGCCTACAGATGCAACTACTGAATCCCAGTCCTTAAATCCGTATTTCAAACGAACCTTATCAGTAAATTCAGGTTTCATAATATCTGATAAAACAATTGCTTTTGCTTTACAGTATTTATCTATTAAATCTTTACCTTTAATAATATTTTCTTCTTTATTCTGTTGCTTAAACCATTGATTAATTTTGTTCTTAGCCTGTGTACTTTTTACAATTTTCAACCAATCCATACTTGGGCCTGTTGAGTTATTAGATGTAACAATTTCTACACGGTCACCATTTTGAATCTTATAATCAATGTTTACCATTTTTCCATTTGCTCTTGCCCCTACCATCTTATTACCTACTGCACTATGAATGCTGTAAGCAAAGTCTATAGGTGTTGAGCCTGCCGGAAGATTTTTAACATCGCCGTTAGGTGTAAAACAGTAAACGCTGTCAGAAAACATATTTAAATCATCTTTTAAGAGGCTTAAGAATTCTCTGTTATCAGACAAATCTCTCTGCCATTCAAGGATCTGTCTTAACCAGCTGATTTTCTGTTCTTCATTATATTCACCTGTAATATTTTCTTTATATTTCCAGTGTGCTGCGATACCATATTCAGCAGTTCTATGCATGTCATAAGTACGAATCTGTATTTCAAAAGGCTGTCCATTTGGTCCGATAAGCGTTGTATGTAATGACTGATACATATTCGGCTTTGGCATGGCAATATAATCCTTAAATCTTCCCGGTACAGGAGTATACTTTTCATGAATTACACCTAATGCACCATAACATTCCATTACTGTGTCAACAATAATTCGTACCGCAAATACATCGTAAATCTGATCAAGTGTTTTTTGCTGGTTTACCATCTTTTTATAAATACTAAAATAATGCTTTACTCTTCCACCGATTGTTGCCTTAATTCCTGCTTTTTCAATATATGTTTTAACCTGGGCAATCAAATCATTCATAAAATCTTCTCTATGCTCAAGTCTTTCATGTACGCCATCAACTATCTCACGATATTTTTCCGGTTCCAAATATCTTAAAGCCAGGTCATCAAGTTCAATTTTAATTTTAGAAATACCAAGTCTATCCGCTATTGGAGAATAAATATCCATAGTTTCTCTTGATTTTTCTTTTTGTTTTTCAGGCTTCATATACTGTAATGTTCTCATATTATGAAGTCTGTCTGCTAATTTTATCAAAATTACCCTGATATCTTTTGCCATAGCAAGAAACATCTTACGTAAATTTTCTGCCTGTTCTTCAACCTTATCAACATCATAGTCTAATTTTGTAATCTTTGTAACACCATCAACAAGATCTGCTACTTCTTCACTAAATTCCTTAGTAATCTGCTCTTTTGTAACACTTGTATCTTCCATAACATCGTGTAACAAACCTGCAACTATTGATTCTTTATCAAGCTCTAAATCTGCTAATATAATTGCAGTACAAAGAGGGTGAATAATATAAGGTTCACCTGATTTTCTTTTCTGCTCTTTATGAGCTTCTCTAGCCATATTATATGCTTTTTCAATTATTTTCAAATCACCTGCTGAAGGATGATATTTTTTTATTTTTTCAACTAGTCTTTCGTAAAGTTTCTCAGGCGTTGTATGTTCTTCTTCTTTGGGAATCACACCATGATTTTCAATTTTTAATTCATTCATCTTTATGTCGTCGCTCATATATTTTCCCTCTCTTCATACAAATTTTACTATAGCAAAGGATGTAATAATCATAATTGTGTGACAACTTGATCATCTTTCGTAAATATCTATTTATTTTCCATCAAATTTAACTATAGATTCTACTCTATATCCTTCTAACACGTCTCTACCTTTAAGATCCACTAATTCTGTAAGGAATACACACGCTACAACTTCTCCACCTAATCTTTCAATTAACTTTATTGCAGCTTCTACAGTTCCTCCTGTTGCAATAAGATCATCAACAATAACGACCTTCTGTCCTTTTTTAATTGCGTCAGTATGAATTTCTATTTCAGCTGTTCCATATTCAAGACTATACTCTTCACTAATTGTTTCACATGGAAGTTTTCCCTTTTTTCTAATTGGCACAAATGGTTTTCCCATATTATATGCTATAGGTGTTCCAAACATAAATCCTCTTGACTCTAATCCAGCAATCACATCAAAATCTAAATCCTTAATTGTATCTTCCATTGAATCTATTGCAAGCTTAAATCCATCAGAATCCTGCATTACTGTTGTAATATCTCTAAAAATAATTCCCGGTTCAGGAAAATCCGGTATACTTCTTATGTAATCTTCTACTTTACGCATATTTATCCTCCAATATTATGATAACTAATTTTATTTCTATTTTTCATTTTTTTCAATACTCTCATTCCCTATATTATGCCTTATTTTGATATTTTTCTCAATTATAACAATTAAAAACTTATATTTTTAACTAAATCTGTTTATAACAAGTTGTAATTGTGTATTTCCATTGTATTCATTTATGTTTGGATAAAATACAGCCATTATTGTTATATTATTATCCATTCCACGCAAAGCCTTTTTAACCTCTTCATTTCCAAATTTATTTGTTACAAATTCCATAAATTCACTTGTTCTTGAGAATATTATTCCCGGGATTTCATAATTATTTTCATCCCTTAAACTTAGTTTTATAACATTCCCTTCTTTGCCTAAGATTTTCAAATTTTTCACTTTAAGATTTTTTTCAGCAAAACACGGCTTTTCGTTTCCTTTTCCAAAAGGCTTTAACTTTTCTAATTCGTTTACAAATTCTTTAGTTATATAAGGAATTGGTAGTTGCATATCAATCCATACTTTTGAACACAAATCGTCATCCGTAAGAGTTGTAAGTTGATTTAACTTTTCTCTTAATATATCAACATTTTCCAGTGGTAAAGAAAGTCCGGCAGCCAATTTATGACCACCAAATTTCGTAAACAATTCCTTTATCCTACTTAGTTCCTTATACATATCATATTCTTCTATCGAACGACCTGAGCCTTTAACCTCAGTCGCCGTTTTAGTAAGCACGAAACATGGCTTATTATATTTTTCCCTAATTCTTCCTGCTATTATTCCTGCTATACTTTCATGACAGTCTTTCAAATAAATAACAAGTACTTTATCTTCTTTATAATTTTCAGCCTGTTCTATAGCTTTCTTTGTTCCCACTTCAGTTAATTTTTTTCTTTCGTCATTTAATTCAACCAATTCTGTGGCTATGTCTTTTGCTTTATCCTGATTTTTTTCTCTTAACAAAGCAACTGCCTTTCGTGCTGTATCAAGTCGTCCACTTGCATTTAAACACGGTCCGATTACAAATCCTATATGGTACGAATCAATTATATTTTTATTTAATTTACAAGCATCTATAAGTGCATTTAATCCTATATTTTTTGATTTTCTAAGTAAATCCAGACCATATTTTACAATTATTCTATTTTCATTCTGCAATTCAACCACATCTCCAATAGTTGCTATTGCAACATATTCAAGCAAATAATTTGTTGAACTCATTTCCCTGCCCATTGAATTTATAATTGCTGTAATCAGCTTATAAGCCACTGTCGCTCCACAAATTTCTTTAAATGGATATTCACAATCTGCCTGTTTTGGATTAACAACTGCGTCTGCATTTGGAACAATATATTCCTTAGTGCCGTCTTTCTCTTCAAACGGTACTTCATGATGGTCTGTTATAACTATGGTCATTCCAAGTGATTTTGCATATTCAACCTGCTCATATGCTGCAATTCCATTATCACAAGTTAAAATTGTATCTACTCCATCATCATACGCTTTTTTTATTAAATCTTTGTTAATTCCATATCCGTCTTCAATTCTATGTGGTACAACAATATCGACATTTGCCCCCAGTTTTTCTAATGAATCAAGTAAAATATATCCTGAGCAAATACCATCAATGTCATAATCGCATATTATTCTTATTTTATTTTGCTGGCTTATCTTAATTTTTATTATTTCAACAGCCTTTTCCATATCTTTTAGCAGCCATGGAGAATTGAGTTCATTTATATCGCCATATAAATACTCTTTAATATCTTTGTCTTCTATTATATCCTTATTTCTTATAATTCTTGCCAACATTGGACTAATATTATATTTTTTTGCAATTTGATTAAAATCTGCTTTTTTTGCAAATACAATCCATTTTTCCATATTTGAACCTCAGGTTTAAAATTTCGCTTCTTCTCAGTGATTATACATTCGCCAGTTCTATACCCTCTCTATTTGTGTTATGCACATGGCTTCGCCGTGTATAACACTTCGAATTCGCTTCGCTTCTTCTCAGTGATTATACATTCGCCAGTTCTATACCCTCTCTATTTGTGTTATGCACATGGCTTCGCCGTGTATAACACTTCGAATCCGCTTCGCTTCTTCTCAGTGATTATACATTCGCCAAATACTTTCATTTTTCTTTGCAAGCAAAAACTGAAAGTATTTGGCTCATTGTGCATAACACAAAATGAACGGCACCTTTTACAGCCCCGTTCATTTTATTATAAAGTATATTTTATGTGTTTTTTAGTTAGCTTTTTTCTTTCCAAATTTCTTAGTAAGAACAAACCAAACAGCACCTGTTATACATACTGATGAGTAAGCACCACATACTAAACCTACCATTAATGGTAATGTAAACTCTTTGATTGATGTAACACCCATGATAAATATCATAAATACCATGATAAATGTTGTTACGTTTGAGTAAATTGTTCTTGTAAGTGTCTGTGTGATACTTAAGTCAACTAATTCTTCTAAGTCATCTCCACGCTTCATTGATGCCTTATTTTCTCTAATTCTATCGAAAATAACAATTGTAGCATTAATAGAGTAACCTACAATTGTAAGAAGACATGCAATAAATGTTGTTCCTACTGCTACTCTTGATACTGCATAGAATCCAATAACAACAAGTACGTCATGAATTAATGCAATTACAGCTGCTGAAGCAAACTTGATATCCTTAAATCTAATCCAAATGTAAATTAACATACAAATTGTAGCAATGATTGTTGCCCATACAGCATCACTTCTCATTTCTTTACTTACTGTTGCAGAAATCATAGTGTTCTGGAAATTATCCTTGCTGTCTACGGCACCAAATTTTTCAATTAATAATTTTTCAAATGCATCAAATTCATCGCCTTCAAGTTTCTTTGTCTTAATAACGAATTTATTTGAACCAGTTTCTTTCTGTCCCTGAATATCAGATGTTCCTAATGTATCTACAAGTGCAGGTTTAATTTCATCATTAAACTGATCCATTGTATATTCTTTATCAAAGTCAACTGTTACTGAGCTACCACCCTTAAATTCAACGCTTAAGAAGAATGGGTCTTTTCCGGCTGCTGAGTATCCAATCATTGTTGCGAATCCACCAATGATTACAATTATTGAAAGTGCAAAGAATACAACTCTCTTCTTTAAGAAATGAATTGCCTTTCTTGTCTTTTCTTTTCCGTAGAACTTTTCGCCTTGGAATCCTAAATAGTAAAGAATCCATACAAACCACTTAGATACAAATAATGATGTAAATAACTGGAATACAATACTGATAGCTAAAGTCTGAGCAAATCCCTGTACTGTACCTGAACCTCTCCATAAAAGAACTAAAGCTGCGATAAGTGTTGTAATATTTCCATCTACAATAGCTGATTTAGCTTTATCGAAACCAATTGTAATTGCACTCTTAACTGTCTTTCCTGCTGCAATTTCTTCTCTGATTCTGGCATTAATAATAACGTTAGCATCTACTGCCATACCAATACCAAGAATAATACCTGCAATACCAGGTAATGATAATGTCAAGTCAAATGCATTTAATGTAAGCATTTCTAACTCAACGAAAACTACCAATGCTAAACTAGCTGCAACACCGGCAATTCTGTAAACTAATAATAAGAATAAAATAATTATTATAAATCCAATGATACCAGCCTTAATTGACTTGCTTAATGCATCAGAACCAAGCTGAGCGCTCACAACTTTGTGGCTGATTTCATCCAATGATAAATTCAAAGTACCAATTCTGATATTTGAAGCAAGATTATTAGCTTCATCCATATCTGCCATACCATCAATCTGTGCCTGTCCACCACTGATTGCTGACTGAACAGTTGGGTTACTGATTACTTCATTATCATAAATAATGTATGTAGGCTGACCAACATACTGTGATGTCATGTTATAGAACTTTGTTGATCCGGCATCTGTAAATGTTAATGAAACTACTGCTTCAGATTTTTTAGTTTTGCTGTCAGATGACTGCTGTCCCTGAGCATCTGCAATGTCATCACCTGTTAACCAAATCTGATAGTATCCTGCATAATTTCCATCAGTAAGCTGAACATACTTCTTATTTCCGTTTTCATCTGTTTCTGCTAACTGTTCTTCTGTTAAATCTGTAGAACTCTTTGTACAGAAATATAATGAACCCGGTTTACCTAAACGTTCAACTACTTCATCAGCATCATTTGCACCAGGGATATCAACAGTAATTCTGTCATCCCCTTCTTTGTATGCTGTAGCTTCAGTACTAAACTGGTTAACTCTCTGCTGCATCTTATAAACTGTATCAGATAAATCTGTTGCATCCCACTTTGGATTGTCATCAGATACCTGATATGTAACACTTACACCACCTTTGAGGTCAAGTCCCTGTGTGATGTTTGCCGCTTTACCACTATCCTTGTAAGCTCCGAGCCATTTCCAATTTGGAAGACCAAATAAGACAATGCCTCCAAGACACGCGATAATTACAAGAGATAAGATGGCATAAACGATTCCTCTTGTCTTGTTCATTTTCTTCATTTTATAAAACCTCTTTCTTATTCATCAGCTAACGCTGCTTTTATCATTATAGAGCATTCCACTCTTTTTCTTTGCATTTCACATCCAATGTCATATGCATCATTAATTGTGCCATGGAAATTGTAAGAATTAGCTGCACAACCACCACTGCAATAAAACTTAGCAAAACAATTCTTGCATTTTTCTTTAGAATATACATTGCAATTGCCAAATTCCTTTACAAGTTCAGGTTTTGTAATTCCTTCATCTACATTTCCCATAAGGAAATCTTCATTTCCAACAAATTGGTGACATGGATAGAAATCACCCCATGGCGTTACTGCCAGATATTCTGTTCCCGAACCACATCCTGACAATCTCTTATAAACACAAGGTCCCTGTGTCAAATCAATCATAAAGTGGAAGAAATTAAATCCATTTCCTTTCTTGTATCGATCAATATATTCAAGGGCTAACTTGTCATATTCCTCCATAATCTGTGGAAGATCCTGTTCTCTAATCGAGTATGGGTCTTCTTCCGGTCCGACTACAGGTTCTATTGACATCTGCTTAAATCCTAAATCAGCAAAATGCTTAACATCTTCTGAAAAATCTAAATTATTTCTTGTAAATGTTCCTCTGATATAGTAATTTGTCTGATTTCTGCTTTCTGCTAGTTTCTGAAATTTAGGCACTATCAAATCATAACTGCCTTTTCCTGTTCTAAACGGACGCATTCTATCGTTTACTTCTTTTCTTCCGTCAAGACTTAATACAACATTAGACATTTCTTTATTTACGAATTCCATTACCTCATCGTTTAACAGAACTCCGTTTGTTGTAAGAGTAAATCTAAATTTTTTGTTATTTGGTTCTTCTAACGAGCGACCATACGCAACTAACTGCTTAACTACATCCCAGTTCATCAATGGCTCTCCGCCAAAAAAGTCAACTTCAAGATTAACTCTGTTACCTGAATTAGCAACTAAGAAATCCAAAGCTTTCTTTCCGACTTCAAAACTCATTAATGCTCTTCTTCCATGATATTCACCTTCTTCTGCAAAACAATACTTACATGCAAGGTTGCAATCATGGGCTATGTGAAGGCATAATGCCTTTACAACTGTCTGTCTCTTTTCTTTAAATTTCTCCACAAATGGTTCGTAAATATCTTCAGTAAACAGCTGTCCATCTTCAACGAGTTCCTTTACTTCTGAAATACATTCTCTTATTTCATCCTCATTATATGATGATTTTAATTTAGAAATTATTTCATCAGCAGAATTCTCCTCATATAATGAAATAACATCGTATGTAATGTCGTCCACAACATGAACTGCTCCACTTTCTACATCTAATACGATATTATAACCATTACTTTTATACTGGTGAATCACTGTATTTTCTCCTCTCCATTTAATGGTATGTCATAATTTTTAAAGTTTATGCAATAACGCACTATAACAGAGTCGACAAACGTCGGCTCTGTTATAGACATACTTCATTATAAAATTATTTATTTTCGCAAGTCTGATTTCCTACTGTACAGCTAGTCTTGCATGCTGACTGACATGATGTCTGACATTCGCCACATCCACCTTTTTTCATTGTTTCCTTTAATGTTTTTGATGTTAATGTCTTAATATGTTTCATGATATTCCTCCAGTTTATTTATTTTTGTACAATTCAAAAAATATTATAACACATGAATATATTTTTTCAAACTATTTTTTACTATACAGTTAAAACGTTTTTTCATATTGTTTTTCCTACATCACCCTGCCATTCCTCCAAGCATTCCACCTGCTAATGAAGTTATTAAAGCTGGTACCATTTTCACCACACTAGACTCTCCATTATGTGCTATTGCAAATGCCACAATCATTATCATTCCTATATAAATTCCACCTGTCAGCGCTCCCCATAAAAACTTCCTTTTGTTTTTTACTTTTCCTATAATCATCCCACCAATAAATGTAACTATCCCATATACTACCATTACTATTACTTTGTACCCAAAATCACTTACTTTTAATTTATATGTAATAAACGAAGCCAGCAATATAACAACTGCCGTAAGTACTAATTGTGCAAAAATCACCTTAATTATTGATAAAACTGTTTCTTTCATTCCTTTTTCCAATTTTGCTTTTTACAATTCTATTTCATTATTTATAAAATATGACTATTTGGAATACATTTTTATTTAAAAAGGAAAATATGTGCCATTCTTGACATCAAGTTTAGTATTTTGTACAATATCTTAAATGTACGCATAGAATTATGTACATAAATATTTATTTAATTAAGGAGTGATATTGTGGGACCCAGTGACATAGCTATGCTATGTGTATTATTAGTTTTAATTTTACTATCTGCATTTTTTTCATCTGCAGAAACGGCTTTAACAACAGTTAATAAGATGCGTATTCGTATGTTAGTTGATGATGGCAATAAACGTGCCCTTATCCTTGATAAAGTAATAAAGCATCAGTCAAAAATGCTTAGCACCGTTTTAATAGGAAACAACATAGTAAATATAGGTGCCTCTGCTATTTCCACTTTATTTGTACAAAATGTATTTGGAAATATATATGTAAGTATCGGCACGTTCGTTCTTACTTTTGTTGTATTGATTTTTGGTGAAATAATTCCAAAGACAGTTGCCGGTATTCATTCAGAAAATGTAGCACTTTCATACGCAAGAGTTATTTCAATTCTTATGTTTGTTTTAACTCCTATCATTTTTATAATTGATAATTTTTCAAAATTAATTTTAATGATATTACGTGTTGATACGTCATCAAAATCTTCTCATTTTACAGAAGATGAATTAAGAACAATTATGGATGTAAGTCAGGAAGAAGGAATCATCGAGTCCGAAGAATTAGACATGATTAACAATGTGTTTGATTTTGGTGACGCAAGAGCTAAAGACATCATGGTTCCAAAGGTTGACATATCAATGATAAGTACTACTACAACTTACGATGAATTGTTAGATTTAGTTAAACGTGATAAATTTACACGAATTCCTGTTTATAAAGACAGCACTGACAACATAATAGGTGTTATAAATATCAAAGATATGATTATTAATCATGTCACAAAAGATAATTTCAAACTTGAAGAATTAATGCGTGAGCCTTATTATACTTACGCACAAAAAGAACTTAACAATCTTCTTATTGAAATGCGTGATAATGACACAAGTCTATGTATTGTCCTTGATGAATATGGTTTAGCTGAAGGGTTGATTACACTTGAAGATATTATCGAAGAGATTGTTGGTGAAATACGAGACGAATTTGATGAAGACGAAAAACGTGTCATTAGAAAAATAAATGAAAATCAATATATCGTTGAAGGTTCTATCAACCTTGATGATTTAAACGATCAGTTAGGGTTAGATATTGATTCTGAGCATTACGAGTCAATTGGCGGGCTCATAATCGAAAACCTTGAGCGTCTTCCTGATATTGGCGACAGTGTTACTATTGGTAACTGCACATTAAAAGTAGAAAAAATGGATGATAAACGTATCGACTCTGTTCGAATTACAATACATCCTATAAAGAAAGATAACCCTGATGAACAGGAGCAATAAAAAAGTGCCGGGATTTAATCTCCCGGCATTTTCTATTCTATATAATTCCCTTTAAGAGTGTTTCAAAATCTTTAGCCACTTTAGAAGCTACTTCTTTAACCTCTTCATCATTTAATTCCTTATCTGACAAGCCTGCTGCTTTATTTGTTATGCAACTTATACCACACACTTTTATTTGAAGATAATTTGCAACCATTGCTTCAACTGCTGTACTCATTCCAACTGCATCTGCTCCAAGCTTTTTATACATTTGTATTTCTGCAGGAGTTTCATAATTAGGTCCGGTAGTCTGCAAATAAACACCTTCTTTTAATTCAATATTCTCTCTATCCGCTACGCTTCTAATTACCTGTTGCAATTTTTTATTATATACGCATGACATATCAGGAAATCTTAGGCCAAATCTTTCATCATTTTTTCCAATTAAAGGTGACGGAACAAATGAAGTAATGTGATCTGTAATCATCATAAGATTTCCTACTTCAAAGTTGTCTCCTATACCGCCTGCAGCATTTGTAAGTATTATTTTTTTAGTTCCCATTAATTTCATAAAATATATTGGAGTCACTACTTCTTTCATGCTATATCCTTCATAATAATGAATTCTTCCCTCCATTACTATTACCGCCTTATTATTTATATAGCCAAAAAGCATCCTTCCCTTATGTCCTGTATTTGTCGTTATAGGGAAACCTTCTATCTCACTATACTTAATACTCTTTACATCTTCTATATTATTAGCGAACCCACCTAATCCTGAGCCTAAAATTATGGCTGTTATTTCTTCATTTTTGCAAAATTCTTTTAATGATAGTTTTTCTTTTACCTGTGTACACATTTTTTCTATTGTTTCATAAAATAATTCCATAATATACACCATCCTTCTAAATTAAATAACTACTAAATTATCTCAATCACTATTTTTATCAATTACATCTATTATAAAGACTCAAATTCATTTTTATATTTAAAGGAAATCAGATTTAATTATATCACATTTTCGTTTTTTCACGAACTTTTCCACTAGTTTTTTTTTAACTTTAAAATCTTTTCTATTTTTCTGTATATTTTTGCACTTTTTTACTTGAATATTTTGTCTTATTACCTTATCATATTGTGTAGAAAAAAATTGGATAAGGAGGAAATTATGCGACATTTAATTAGTCCTCTGGATTTTTCTGTAGAAGAGCTTGACGATTTACTTGATCTTGCATCTGACATTGAAAAGAACCCAGACAAATATAAAGAAGCCTGCAAAGGTAAAAAAATCGCAACTTTATTCTATGAACCAAGTACAAGAACACGTCTTAGTTTTGAGGCTGCCATGATTAACTTAGGTGGCAGTGTTTTAGGATTTTCTTCAGCTGATTCAAGTTCAGCCTCCAAAGGAGAAAGTGTTTCTGATACTATTCGAATTATTTCATGTTACGCTGATATTTGTGCAATGCGTCATCCTAAAGAAGGTGCTCCTTTAGTTGCAGCATCTAAATCATCTATTCCCGTAATCAACGCAGGTGATGGCGGACATCAGCATCCAACTCAGACTCTCACAGATTTAATGACAATAAGATCCTTAAAAGGACGTTTAAACAATCTCACAATCGGTCTTTGTGGTGACTTAAAATTCGGACGAACAGTTCATTCACTTATAAATGCACTTTTAAGATATGAAAATATATCATTTGTTCTTATCTCACCACCGGAATTACGAGTTCCAGAATATATAAGAGAAAACTTAACAAAAGCCGGTGCACCTTTTAAAGAAGTGACAAAACTTGAAGATGTTATGAGTGACTTAGATATTTTATACATGACACGTGTACAAAAGGAACGTTTCTTTAACGAAGAAGACTATATTAGAATGAAAGACAGTTATATTTTAGATAAAAGAAAAATGAAACTTGCAAAAGATGATATGCTCGTACTTCATCCACTTCCTCGTGTAAATGAAATATCTGTTGAGGTAGATGACGACCCACGTGCTGTATATTTTAAGCAGGTTCAATACGGAGTTTACGTTCGTATGGCTCTTATTCTCACACTTTTGGAGGTGAAAATATGATAAATGTAGACCAGATTAACAACGGATTTGTATTAGACCACATTCAGGCAGGTCGTGCAATGGCAATCTACAAATACCTTGGATTAGACAAATTAGATTATCAGGTTGCCATTATAAAAAATGCACGTAGTGCTGTTATGGGTAAAAAAGATATAATTAAAGTCGAAGGTCCTTTAGACATTGTTGATTTTGATGTTTTAGGATTTATCGACCACAATATAACAGTAAATATTATAAAAGACGGTGTTTTAACAGATAAAAAAGAATTACATTTACCTGATTCAATCACAAATGTTCTTCACTGTAAAAACCCTCGTTGCATTACTTCTATCGAGCAGGAATTAAAACACATATTTATATTAACTGATAAAGAAAAAGGATTGTACAGTTGTAAATACTGTGAAGAAAAACAGGGAATTCTTTGGGAAAAATTATAATCTATGCAAATTAAAAAATCAGCCGGGTTGGCTGATTTTTTTATATTAATGAGTAGGACTGTAAGCCGGGTTATGTCATGAATGGTCATCTATCTAGACATATTGTTACCAATATGTTCAAGCGACCTACCCGAAAGCAAGCGGGCCACTTTATGCTTTCTGTTCAGTCTTGCTTCGAATGGGGTTTACAATGCCCTTTCTGTTACCAAAAAGGCGGTAGTCTCTTACACTGCCCTTTCACCCTTACCGGAGAATATCCGGCGGTCTGCTCTCTGTTGCACTTTCCTGGGAGTCACCTCCACCGGCCGTTAGCCGGCATCCTGCCCTATGAAGCCCGGACTTTCCTCGTCTGCGTCCTTTCGGCAATAGCATCCGCGACCATTTATCCTACTCACAAATAACTACAATATCATAAATCATACTTTAAAGCAACTTCCACCTGTAAATTCCCTAAGCAAAGAATTGTTTGGAACATTCTCATTTGAAGTTCCAACAACATAATCTAAAAACTTAAGAAGTCTTTTTGCTTCTAAATATTCTTCTGCATCTTTTGGCACACTAAACAATGCCGGTTCAGCATACTGCTTAAGTACCGCAAGTTCATAAACTAACGCTGAATTAAATATCGCATCTGCACATTCCTGATATGGGAAAATATTGTTTTCCTCTCCTCTTCTTACGCGGTGCCACATTTCTATAGTTGCTGCAGCAGATGTGCCTCTTGTTCTTGCATCCCTTACAATTCTTCTTATAAGACGTAAATCCGTTGTAGGAATTCTATTATGTTCATCTACATTAAGTGGTGTAAGTGCACTTACATAAATTTTAAATTTAGATTCATTTGGCAATGAATATGACATCTTATCATTAAGGCAATGAATTCCTTCTATAACAAGAATATCGTCATCATTAAGTTTCAAATAATCTTTGTGATACTCTCTTTTTCCTGTAACGAAATTAAATTCAGGCATTTCAACCTTTTCACCTTTTAATAGTCGCTCCATAATCTCGTTAAACAACTTTACATCTAAAGCTTCAATCACTTCATAATCCAACTTTCCATCTTCATCTACCGGAGTATCTTCTCTATTTTTAAAGAAGTTATCAACCGGAATTGGATGCGGCTTTAATCCCTGTGCCATAAGCTGAATTGATAATCTATGTGAAAATGAAGTCTTGCCTGAGGATGAAGGACCTGCTATCATAACAAATTTAACACCCTGTCTATTCGCTATTTCTGTCGCAATGTCAGCAATTTTCTTTTCCTGCAAAGCTTCCTGAACAAGCATAATATTTCCGATTGTTCCATTTGTTATTTTGTCATTTACGGCTCCAATTGTAGGAACCCCCATCATCTCTCCCCACTGTGTAGCTTCCTTTAATACTTCAAATACCTTTTCCTGTGGTTTAAATTCAGGCACCTTATCAGGCTCTTCTTTTGTAGGCATCTGAAGCACAAAACCATTGTCATATTGTATTAATTTAAAATATTTAAGTACTCCTGTTGAATATGTCATATATCCATAATAGTAATCATCGAATCCACCCATATGATATACATTTACACGGGATGATCTTCTGTACTTAAATAAATTTTCCTTGTCATACATTCCAAGTTCTCCGAAAAGCTTAATTGCTTCATCTGTCGACAAGGATTCCTTTGTTATAAGAACATCTTTTTCAACTAAGCCTCTCATTTCAGCTTCAACACTATCAAGCAATTTCTGCGTAACTGTAACTTTTCCATAAATTCGACAAAAATATCCTTTACTTACAGAATACTGTACTGATATTTTGTCTATGTTCTCACCGTCACACACTTTGTAAAATGCTTTCATCATTAAAAATGTCATAGAACGTCTGTAACAGTCATTACCAATCTTAGTATCCGTTGTAATAAACTTAACTTCACAGTCCTCATCAACTTTCTTTGATAATTCACACAAAACTCCATCGCATTCTGCTAAAACAATATCATTTGAATACTGATTTTTAAAATCTTTAGCAATTTCATACAATGTTGTCTTACTTGTATATTCTTTTTCCATAGAACCTACTTTGACTTTAACCATTCAAACCCCTTGCCTTTCTGTTTAACTTGCGTAACCGGCGAATTTCAATGTTTCGTCCTATTACGCTGTCATTACAATCCAAAACATCTAAAATCTGTGTGTATTTTTCATATTCTTTATCAAGGAACTCCTTAAATACATCACTTTGTTTTTCAATCAAACATCTTCCATAAATTAATTCTTCCGGTGAATATTTGTTCTGTTCTCTTCCCGGAACCACCTTCATAATTGTATAATATTTGCCATTATCTTTAACCATTGTTTCATCAATAATTTTCCAATTATTCTCCATCATGTTCTTTCTAACAAAATCCTTATCAGAATGAGGTGATAAAATCATCTCTTTAAGCGTTCCGATAACCGGAGAATTTTTTATAATGTCAATCATAAGTTCTCCACCCATTCCTGCGATAACAACTGACTGAACCATGCCCGGCTCAAGTTTTTCCATTCCATTTGACTGAATTGCTTTAATCTTATCCTGCAATTCTTCCATATGGATATTTTCTGTCGCCCTATCAATTGGGCCCTTATTAATATCCATTGCATATGCTTTCGGTGCGATTTTGTTCTTAGTTAAATAAATTGGAATATATCCATGATCTGTTCCTATGTCTGCCACCACATATCCCGGTGTAACCATGTCTGCAACTGCCTGTAGTCTTTTTGATAATGTCATTTGTACAACTCCTGATTTAATTTAATGTAATGTGTATTTTTCCAAGCTGTGCTTTAGCCTGAATTATATTCTGCATCTCAGAAATATCTGTTGCATTTTTTGCCCTGTCATCAAGGCTTTTCTTTTTTATAAGAATCACTGCATCATTAACTGCTTTTTCCTTTTCCTGCATAGTCAGATTTTGATTTATAAGTGGCGAATTAAACAATGCTGCCACTTTCTTATGCTCATCCTCATCTTGGAAATTGTCAATTATTTTTGCAGGATTTGCTTCATTTTCTTCCATCTGTGCCCAAAAAATGCCTGCCACTCTTTTATAAAAATCATCAGAAAAATCTGAAGGCGAAACATACTTTGCAACACATTCAAAAATATTTTTTTCTTCAATAAGCCAGGTTAACAAAATCTGCTGTGCAAGCACTACTGCCTCTTCCTTTTCTTTATTTCCTGACTTAATTGTTTCTTTTTCTTCTCTTTGTTTCTTTCCAATGTAATTAAGACCTTTCTTCTTGACAAGCTGTCTTAATCCATCTAACGGAATATTAAAAGTTCTGCATACTGATTCAAGATAGTTATTTCTTTCTATCTCATCTTCAAATTCCAAAAGCATATCTGCTACTTTATTATGAAATTCTGTCTTTTCAGATGGATCATATAAATTATATTCGTTCATAAGTGTTCCAACCTGGAATATAAAATAATTAGTAGCCTTCTCTATTCTTTCTTCATACGCTTCAGGTCCTAATGCTTTAATAAACTCATCAGGGTCTTTATAAGGCTTCATGCTTAATACTTTGATTGAAAGTCCGGCTTCTCTTAAAATAGGTATGGCTCTTAAAGCCGCTTTTATTCCCGCTCCATCGCTGTCAAATGTAAGGACAACCTCTTTTGCATATCTCTTAATAAGCGACGCATGACCTGAAGTAAATGATGTTCCAAGTGCAGCTACCGCATTATTAAATCCTGCCTGATGAAGAGATATAACATCCATATATCCCTCACAGATAAGTAAATAATCCTTTCTGCTTGTTCTTGCAATATTAAGTCCATATAAATTACGGCTTTTATCAAAAACCTTTGTTTCAGGAGAATTTAAGTATTTAGGCTTACCATCACCCATAACTCTTCCACCAAAGGCAATAACTTTATTATTTACATCCATAATAGGAAACATTACCCTGTTCCAGAATTTATCATGAACGCCCTTTTCTTCAAATGTAAATAATCCTGTTTCCTTTAAAATGTCATCCTTATATCCTTTGCTTTTCATATATTTATATAATGAATCACTGTATTTATCAGAATATCCAAGTCCAAAACCTGTAATTGTGTTATCTGACAATTCTCTTCCACGCAAATAATGATATGCCAAAGCACCTTTTTCGGATTTAAGCATATAATAATAAAATTTCGCTGCCAAAGTGTTTATTGTTAATATTTGAGATCTTTTATCTGCATTCTCCTTTTCTTCCTTTGACCTGGTAACCTGTGGCAATTCTATTCCTGCTCTGGAAGCTAACATCTGAACTGCTTCTATGAAAGAGTAGTTTTCATATTTCATTACAAATGAAATAACATTTCCTCCTTCACCACATCCGAAACAATAATACATTTGTTTTCCCGGAGAAACAGAAAAAGACGGTGATTTTTCATTATGAAATGGACAAAGTCCAAAATAATTAGCACCTTTCTTCTGTAATTTAACATATTCACTTATTACATCTACTATGTCATTTTGATTTCTTACTTCTTCTATTATTTCATCAGGATAAAACATATTGTTCCTCCACTCATATTAATAAGCATTGCCTCTCCATTTGGTTGGCGGTCATTAGTTAAAAGCATTCATTAGAAACGAACTTCGTTTATTTTGTTAATTTCTATAATTACTAACTGATATTATACAACAAAATCAGCTATGTATCAGATATTTTTTTACAACTTTTTTCATTATAACGATTAAAAATACCATTTCAAAAATTGAAATGGTATTTTTAATCGTTATAATTTTAATCAAAACAAATGCAGTCGATGGGACTTGAACCCACACTTTCTTGCGAAAACATGAACCTGAATCATGCGCGTATACCAATTCCGCCACGACTGCAAAAAGCCTCTTATTTGCTTAACTTTCTTAATTTTCATCCTATATATTACTATCATATTATGCCGGAAATAGCAAGCATTTTTGCAAATAAGAGAGATGGATTATTTATCATAATTCATTTGAACTTTCCCTAATGCTAAATACATATATTTATACTCTGAATCTACTCAATAACCTTTTAATTATTCTTTATTTTTATATTCTTTGTTTCTCTTTGCCTTATGCTCTCATCATAACTGTTTATTTTATTATTTCTTATATTACAATTTGCCCATGCTAAACAATTTATTCCATAACTTTTTGCTTTTTTAATATTACAGTCTTCTATGGTGATGTTTTTATGATAAACAATTCCACCATTATCGCTATATCTATGAGTTCCAATTGCTACTATTACATTATTAAATTTACATTTTTTAATTAAAACTTTAACATTAGGGGTTTGATCGTTTTTAGCCCATATTTTCGAAAAGCCATCCGTAGAATCGTCAGGTGTGTCTATATTAATTGCCTCTCTGTTTTTATTATATCCTTCTGCATTTCTAAATGTGCAATTAAGTATTTTCACATTCTTACTTGCATCTAATTCAATAAAATGACATTCGTTCAGATTTTCAAATGTAATTCCTTTTATAGTAATATTCTGATTATGACACATTGTTACTGCAACAGACTGATATACGCTATTAGTATTAATAGTAACTTTACCTTTTCCAATCATACTTGAGTCATGTACTCCATTATATTCTTTGCTCCAATTTTTCTTATCATATTTTGCGGCAGGCACAAATTCAAATAAGGTTACTCCTGCATGGAATTTCTTAGTATGTGTATCTGTTGTTTTATTAATTACAACACCATCTTCAAATATAATTTTGACATTTGACGGAATACAAAGTGTATTTGTAATATTATATGTTCCTTTTTTTACAATTAATTTTCCTCCTCCTGACACCTCAAGTTTTTCAAGATATGAGCGGAACAAATACCAATCTCTTGTATATTTATTCACATAATCAGAACCATATGTAGAATATAAGTGTGAACCTACGTCAATCAATTTGCTTTTCTTTGATATTGTATATACTTTATTTTCTTTTTTTGCGGCCATTACATTATTTTGTGCAAATATTGTAAAAAAGCTCATCATTACAATTAACGTTACATAAATTATCTTTTTACTCATCTTCATAAAATCCTCCAATTCTCGAATCCGCTTCGCTCCTTCTCAGTGATTATACATTCGCCAAATACTTTCAGTTTTTTTTGCAAGCAAAAAACTGAAAGTATTTGGCTCATTGTGCATAACAAAAAAACACCTCTTAGGGTGTTTATCATTTAAAATAAATATACAAATTTAGTTTTATAGTTTTTCAAACTTTATTTAATATTTTATCTAATAAATATGTACCACCCCAAATATATACCTTATTTTAAGGTATAAAAAATGCGGAAGATGGGACTTGAACCCACACGACTGCAATAGCCACAAGATCCTTAGTCTTGCTCGTCTGCCAGTTCCGACACTTCCGCTTACATCTTGCTTTCGCTTGACGCAAGAAAAATATTATCACAATACGTCACGTCTGTCAACATTTTTTTAATAATTTAAATAAAAGCTACTAATCATTAAAAGATAAATCATATCCCGCATTATATATTTCATAAAAAGCTTCTCCTGCAGGAGCAAGAACTGTATCATAAGTACGGGCAACTTTTAAATTGCCTGGGACAAAAATAAAAAATTAAGTCCGCAGGCAAATCATTTCAAAAACTTCGCAGTCGATTGGTTTAAAGATGTTTAATGATATCAGGTTTAAAAGATCTAAGCCCACATAAATTTGCTCATAAACGGGCAAAAGTTCTTGGTGTCCGCCCCAATATGAGCATCAAAGTAAATCTTAGGCTTTTGCATCCAAAATCATTTTTTATTATATATTCTTCATTGTAAGTTGAATACGCTTTTTGCTCTTGTCAACACTTAACACCTTAACATCAACTATGTCACCAACACTCACTACTTCAAGTGGGTGTTTTATATATTTATCACTAAGTTCAGATATATGTACAAGTCCATCCTGATGAACCCCTATATCTACAAATGCACCAAAGTCAATTACATTTCTAACTGTTCCCTTAAGAATCATTCCTTCTTTTAAGTCATCAAAGTCTAAAACGTCACTCTTTAATACAGGCTTTGGCATTTCATCTCTAGGATCTCTTCCCGGCTTTTCTATTTCCTTAACTATATCCATCAATGTAATTTCATCTGTTCCTATTTCATCTGCAATTTTCTTATTATCTGTAATCTTTTTCTGCAAATCTTTAATTCCTAAAGCTATATCTTTTTCAGAATAATCAAATAATTTAAGCAAAGCCTTTGCTGCTTTATAGCTTTCAGGATGAACACTTGTATTATCTAAAGGCTCTTTTCCATCTCTTATACGCAAAAATCCTGCACATTGCTCAAATGCTTTTGGTCCAAGTTTGGCAACCTTAAGTAAATCTTTTCTACTGTTAAAAATGCCATTTTCTTCTCTATACTCGACAATATTTTTCGCAAGTGTTTTGTTAATTCCTGAAACATACTGTAGCAATGGAGCAGATGCAGTATTTAAGTCTACTCCCACACTATTTACACAATCTTCAACTACACCTGAAAGTGTTGTTTCTAATTTTTTCTGATTCATATCATGCTGATATTGACCTACACCAATAGCCTTAGGTTCAATTTTAACTAATTCAGCCAATGGATCCTGTAATCTTCTCGCCATAGATGTAGCACTTCTTTGTCCAACATCAAAATTAGGGAATTCCTCAGTTGCAAGTTTGCTTGCTGAATATACTGAAGCTCCTGCTTCATTAACAATAATATACTGAACTTTTCTTTTAGCTTCTTTTATAATATCTACAATCACAGCTTCTGATTCTCTTGACGCTGTTCCGTTACCAAGCGAAATCAAATCTACATTGTATTTATCTATCAGTCCAAGAATTATTTTCTTTGATTCTTCGATTTTATTTTGCGGTGCTGTTGGGAAAATTACTGTCGTATATAATACTTTTCCGGTAGGGTCAACAATTGCTATTTTGCAGCCTGTTCTAAACGCCGGATCCCAGCCCAAAACAGTTTTTCCAATAATTGGTGGCTGCATTAATAATTGTTTTAAATTCTGTCCAAATACTTTAATTGCCCCATCCTCTGCTTTTTCAGTAAGTAAATTTCTGATTTCTCTTTCGATTGCAGGCTGAATAAGTCGTTTAAAACTGTCCTGTACAGCATCTTTAATTATATCAGAAGTATTTTGGTTATCTCTAATTATAGTTGTTTTTACTAATGCATTTATTATTGCTTCTTCCGGCATTTCAACTGTAACATTTAATATTTTTTCTTTTTCACCACGATTAATCGCCAAAATTCTATGTCCGGGAATCTTTGCTACTGATTCACTATATTCATAGTAATTATCATAAACCGTCTTTTCTTCTTTATTTTTTGCCTCTGAAGCAATCATTCCCTGTTTTAGGACTAACTTTCGTATTGCATTTCTATATTCAGCATTATCAGAAATCATTTCAGCAATTATATCTTTTGCACCCTGAATAGCCTGTTCAACGTTTTCAACTCCTTTTTCAGGATTAACAAAAACTTCTGCTTCTTTTGTTATCTGATTTTTAGTAATTTGAAGCATAATTATATTTGCTAAAGGTTCTAAGCCTTTTTCTTTAGCATCTGTTGCTCTTGTTCTTCTTTTTGGTCTGTATGGACGATATAAATCATCTACTGCAACAATAGTTTGTGCATCCATGATTTTTTTCTTTAATTCATCTGTTAATTTTCCTTGTTCTTCAATTGAAGCTAATACTGTTTCTTTCTTTTCTTCTAAGTTCCTTAAATATTTTAATCTTTCATCTAAAGTTCTTAACTGTTCGTCATTAAGTTCTCCTGTTACAGGTTTTCTGTATCTCGCAATAAAAGGGATTGTATTTCCTTCATCAATAAGTTTTACAGCAGCCTCTACCTGCCATTCTTTAACATTTAATTCCTGTGCTATTGTCAAATTAATATTCATATCTTTTCCTTTCATCTCATTTTAATAAGGACCCTATTATAATAGCACTATTTAAGATGTATTTGTAACTTTTTTATTCATATATCTACTTTAACTATTTCTCGTTTTCCATTAAATCATACTTCAGTTATTAATAATTATTTCTAAATTTAAAACTTATTCTTAAAATTATATTAATTAGGTATACTTTTACATTTTTTGATGTTATACTTCTCATTAATGTGAATTCATTTCACTAAAACACAACATAAGGAGTTCTTATGGAAAAGAGAATCAGAAGCTTTTTTCATAAGTACAAACATTTATGGCCTCTATTATATTTTTTCATATATATGCCATGGTTTATCATATTAGAAAATAACGTAACTGATAATTATCATATAATGCATTGTTTTATGGATGATATTATTCCATTTAACGAATTATTTATTATTCCATATCTGTTATGGTTTCTATATTTACCGGCAATTTTCGTTTTTTTGTTTTATCACTCAACAAACGAATTTTATAGACTTTGTGCTTATGAATTTACCGGCATGACAATATGTCTGCTTATATACACTATTTTTCCTAATGGTCACGATTTACGTATTGACCCCGGAATCAGAGATAACATATTTGTTAATTTAGTTAACTTTATATACAATAACGATACACCTACAAATGTATGTCCAAGCATTCATGTTTTTGCAACTTTATCAGCCCAGATTTGTCTGATAAAAAGTCCTCACATGAAAGAATTAAAATCAAGAAAACGTATTAAATGGTTTACATCCGTCTTGGCAGTACTTATATGTCTTTCTACTGTATTTTTAAAACAACATTCATTTATCGATTTAGTATGTGGTATATTACTTTCACTCACTTTATACCTTGTTGTATTTAAAGTATGGTTCAAAAATGTTAAATTTAATGCTCCTTACGTAAAAGACCCACACAAACACGAAGTATTATACTTCTTAAATAAATACAATAAAAAATGATACGAAAACCTAATTGGAATTCGTATCATTTTTTATTCTATGCCATTAAAATTCTAATAATTTCAAATAGCTTGTGCGTTTATTAGTATAAACCACTAACACTATTACATTTAATTAAAGCCATAAAGTTTCTGAGCAATCTTATATCCTGCCTTTGAAACTTTTCTTCCGGCTTTACCTTTTAAATTCATTGTTCTTCCAAGTGCTGAATATCTTACCTTTTTATATAATACGGGATTGCTTTCTTTTAGATCATCCCATAATTTCTGTTTATCCTTTAATCTTTCATCGCTTCCTTCAAGAATTGATAATATTGAAGAAATACACATCATCATATCAAAATAATGAACCATTACATTGTCTAAGTTCTTATTATTTACTAATGAGTCATTATATACATCAAGCATTATCTTTGTAACTCTATACTGCTGGTCAATTCTCTTAATCATAATATCCTGCTGAACTGACTGATCATCTCTTCCTATAAAATATTTGTACAATACTACATCAAGATAATATATATTCTTTACATATGGCAATGGCTGGAACACATAAATATTATCAACATAAAATGTGTGCTTTGGAAGTACCATACCACTTTCTCTAAGTACTTTTGTTCTATATATTACTGAGTGCATAAGCAAATACTGGCTTTTACCAAATTTAACATCATCCCATGTAAACATTTTACCTACAGGCATAGACCTCTTATATCTCATTACCTTTTTATGTTTCTGACCTACTTTATCATATAAAAAGTCTGTGATAAGCATATCTAACCCTGCATCTTCTTCAACCATTTTTTCGAGTAGATCAAGAACCTGCTTTAAAGCATTCTTTCCAAGACAGTCATCACTGTCAACTACTTTAAAATATAATCCTGTTGCATTTTTAATTCCTGTATTTACAGCTTCTCCATGTCCACCATTTTCCTGATGAACAACTTTTACAATATCAGGAAATTTTCTTTGATATTTGTTTGCTATTTCTAAGGTATTATCCTTTGAGCCATCGTCAACTATTATTAACTCTACTCTGTCTCCCCCTGTTAAAATGCTTCTGATTGTTTTTTCCATGTATTCTGCTGAATTATAACATGGAACAGCTACTGATAATAATTTCATTACTTAATCTCCTTTATCTCATTTGGTATAACTGTTTTGTATATAATTATTCCTATAATTAAAGCTAAAATTCCAAATACTATTGCCATTTGCAAATATGATGCAGTAAGCTGTACTGTATTATATTGTGACGCGGCACTCGTATCCAAACCTGTTTCATTTGCAATTATTGATACAATTGTACTTACAGAATTAGCTGTAACATGTAAAATTATTGGAGCTATAATACTTTTATATCTTTCATAAACATAAACCGCCGCAAGGCCAACTAAAAACGCATACGGACCTTGCACAAAATTCATATGAATTATTCCAAAAATTATTGATGAAATAATTGCTGCTAAAACAGGCGGACATATTCTTTTAAATCTGTTATATACAACTCCTCTATGCATAAATTCTTCTGATATTGGAGCAATAATTGCTGTTGTAATAATAAGCATAAAATAACTACTGTTATTTAATATTTCTTTAGTATTATCATATGTTCCAACCATATTTTCAGGCATATATAGCGTTAAGATACTTACTAAAGCATTTGCAAACATCATAAAAAAATATGCAAACGGAATTACAAGTAAATACTTAGTCCATTTAACTTTGTCATATTTTACATAAATTCCTTTTAATTTATCTTTTACTATATCGCTATACATAAAATAAGCCATTATAATAATACATATAATATCCGTTAAAAGTGTAATTTCCATCGCATGTAAATTAATCTTATTTACTCTATCACTATATTGCGATATTCCTGTGTATTTAGAATTTGCACTCATTACACTTAGCGTTATCATTAAAATATTCTGAATTACTATTGCTGTTCCCTGAAAAAACAGTATAGGATAAATTCCTCTCCATAAATTCCTTGCTGTTACTTTTTCTTTCATGCCATCCTCAATTCATCAACTTAATAAATATTCCTCTAATTCTTTAGCAGAATCAACAATCGCTATCGCTCCATGTTCAAGCATTTCTTTACTATTGCCAAAACCATATGATACACCTATTGTATCCAAGCCGACTTTCTTTGCTCCATCAACATCAAAGCATGTATCACCAATCATTACAGCATTATCATTATTTATGTGTAAACCGGATTCTTCAATTAAGACATTAAGAACCGCTTCTTTACTTTGTCTGTTTCCCTTGGTTTCTGCACCCATCACGTAATCAAAATACTCATATATTTCTAAATATTTAAGTACTTCTATTGCCATTTCGAGAGGTTTAGAAGTTGCAATAGCCAACTTCTTTCCTGCTTTTTTTAAAGAACTTAACATTTCTTTTGTACCAGGATAAATAGTTGTTTCATATATTCCTATCGGAAGATATCTTTCTCTATATACCTCTTTTAAATGAGCTGCCTCTTCAACCGTCATTCCGTAACTTCTCACAAACTCATCAATAAGCGGAGGCCCAATGAAATGTTCTAGCGAATCTAAATTTTCCTCTTCTATTCCTACACTCTTTAAAGCATACTGCACTGATTTAGTAATTCCTTCTTTTGAATTACTTAATGTACCATCTAAGTCGAATATCATTATATTATATTTACTCATATGTGTATGACCTTTCTGTGTTTTTTATCTATTATTTATTGCACACATACAACTTACTATATATTTCTTAATTCAAATATATTCTTTCTACACTTCTATATTTATATTCATTAATTACTTCTATAAACACATTCTATCAGCAATAAAAAGAATATTTGCCATTCCTCTTTGTGGATTATACCATAAATCGCTCTTGTTTTACATATGTTTTTGTTTTATAATAATTAAGATAAAATTAAATTTGTGAGGTACATATTAATGAGTCAGCAGAAGGTAGACAATCGCAAGAAAGAGAAATACAACCGTAAGGCAGCACCTAAAAAAGCTCAGATAAAAACAATCTTGGGGTATGTGGCAATCGCATTAATCGGAATTGCCATTTTAGTATATTTAGGATATTCAATCGCTGTTTCTACAGGTATGTACACTCCACCTGAAACAACTACTACATATGCCAGTGAAGTTTCAGCTTCTGATTTGCGTAAGCAGTTGATTGAAGCAGGCGACAGCAATGTAAAAGACATTTCAGATGAAGAAACATCTACACAGGAAGCTACAACAACAGCTTCAGAAGATGAATCTACTACTGTAGAAGAAACTACAGCTGAATAATTATAATTTATTAAATTATTCTCTAAAAAATCCGGTAGAATTTAACTACCGGATTTTTTTAATATAAATAATAATTAAATTTTATGATTACATACGTTCAGGTGCATCTATTGCAAGTAAATCAATACACTGTTCTAATACTTTCTTTGTCAATGTCAATAAATTGATATAACTCTTCTGTTTATCAGCATTTTCTTCATTCATAATATTATTTTCATGATAAAATCTGTTGAACGCATTTGCAACTTCATAAATATAAGCACATACTCTGTGTGGTGCTAATTCATTATAACTTGCCTCCATTACATCATTAAACTGTGTAAGGACTAATTTTAAGCTTCTTTCACTTTCACTTCCAAAGTCAACAATCTTTCCATTTGCAGAAAGTTCATTTCCCTGTTCAGCATATTTCTTTAAAATTGACTTGATACGTACAATTGTATATAAAATATATGGTCCTGTATTTCCTTCAAATGAAGTAAATCTGTCAATATCAAATACATAATCTTTTGTTGCCTGATTTGATAAATCACCGTATTTAATTGCTGCAAGTCCTATAATCTTTGATATTTCTCTTGCTTCTTCCTCAGATATGTCTCTATTTTCAAGGATTTTTTCATAAACCTTTTCACTTACGTCAGAAATAAGCATTTCCAATCTCATAACACCGCCATCTCTTGTCTTAAATGGCTTTCCGTCAGTTCCATTCATTGTACCAAATCCAATAAATGTAAGAGGTGTATCTTCACCAACAATTCCTGTCATTTTAGCTACTCTGAATACCTGAGTGAAATGTAATTCCTGACGTTTGTCTACAACATAAATTACATGTCCCGGATGGTAATCTTTTTCTCTTTCGATAAGAGTTGCTAAATCAGATGTTGCATACAATGCTGCTCCATCATGCTTTCTTACGATACATGGAGGAAGTTCCTTCTTGTCATCAGGTCTTGCAACATCTACAACTAAAGCTCCCTGACTTTCATGTGCAAATCCTCTTGCTACAAAATCATCAATCATATCAGGAATATATGGCTGAGCATCACTTTCACCCTTCCATAAATCAAATTCAACATTTAAATTTTTATAATTTTTCTTTAAATCAGCCTTTGACACATTCATAATATGTCTCCAAAGTGCCATATACGCTTTATTTCCCTGCTGTAATTTAGCCGTTGTATCCTGAGCTCTCTTCTTAAATTCTTCATCAACTTTACATTTACCACTACCTGTTGGATAAATATCTTCTAATTCATTAATAGAAAAGGGTGGTTCAGTTGGATATTCTCCTGTAAAGTTTTCATCAAAATAAGGCAACTCAGGCTGTCTGTCTCTTAACTCTTCTATAACCTGACCAATTGGGAGTCCCCAATCTCCAAGATGAACATCACCATATACAGTATCTCCCGCATATCTGCAAATTCTCTTTACACTTTCACCGATAATTGCCGGACGCAAATGTCCAACATGAAGAGGCTTTGCAACATTCGCTCCACCGTAATCTACTATAACTGTAATAGGTTCTTTCTTTTCATATCCTAATCTTTCATCATCATTCATGTTTGATACATATTCATCAATATAATCAGCACTAAGTTTAATGTTGATAAATCCGGGCATTACTGCCTCAATTGAATCAAATAACTTGTTGTCTTTTAATTGTTCAACTACATCATTTGCAATCATAATCGGTGCTTTTTTGTAAAGTTTTGCACCTGCCATAGCACCATTACACTGATATTCGCATAAATCAGGTCTGTTAGAAATTCCAACTTTTCCTAATTTTTTGTCATATCCGCATTTTTCAAATGCATTTTCAAATTCACTTGTTAATACATCAAGAATTTTTTTCATTACAATGTCACTCCGTTTTCTTTTAATAATTCTCTGGCTGTGTCTACTGAATCAACGCCTGTTTTATTTTTAATTGGCGCAAATTCTTTATTTCTAACAACCTCATATGCCAAACAATCATCCATCATATGAATCATGTCTAGAACTAATGTTTCAAATTTGTATCCATTTTCAACTTCAGGTTTTACAATTTCGCCCTTAGCGTTTACATACGGAATCTTTTTCTTAACTATATGCACATTTAACTTATTATTCATAATCTCTTCTAATTTGTCAATTCTGAATAAATAATTTAAAATCACACCATCTTTATAAGCAAGTTCTCCCTGGTCGTCTTTCTGATATCTCATTTCATCTGACAATTCATAATATTCAACAATAGAAGGTTTTCCATCCTCATAGCATAACACTCCTACTCGTTCTTCAGGGTTTGCTTTCTTAACTACTTTTGCTGCTGAAGGATACTGATTCTTTATCATCGCTCCTACAAAGCATGGGTCTGCCATTCTTTGACATACATTATCAACAGCGAAAATATTTATGTATTCAACTCCCTGTTTCTTTGCTTTTTCACAAAGACCTGCTTTAACCATAGATATAAACCATCCACCATTTCCGTTTGGAGAAGTTGATACCTTTCCTTTTTCTTCAAGATAAATCTTTCCGTCAAATGTAGATGCAGGTGCCATTTCCTGAACAAAGAAATCAACGTAATCTTTATCATATCCAAAATAATTCATGTCCTTAAAAAATTTAACAGTATCATCATTATTTTTTTCACTTGTCATTACATATAAAGGAATCCATGTTCCTGTCTGATTAACTACATCCATAAGATTTCGTACAATCATCTCGAAAATATAAACATCTTTTGTAATGCCGATATTATACATTCCTTTAGGTTTATCTGAACCTAATCTTGTACCCTGACCTCCTGCAAGTAAAAGTGCTGCAACTTTTCCCTGTCTGATAGCATCTATACCAACATTAGTATATTCTTCTCTATTTCTTTCAATATCTGCAACGGACAAACCACCCTTTAACGGTGTAATAACACCTTTCTTTTTTTCTTCATTCTGATGATTTATTAAATCAAGTATCGAGAAGTCAATTTTTTCTATCTGCTTTAACAAATTTTCTTTTTCCTCATCATTTAATTCATCATAAAAATCAAGCAACTGTTCCTGCCCTACATTTTTTAACTTTGAATAAATTTCATCATAGCTCATACCTTTTACCTCCGACGTATTTTGAAATATAATCTGATTATGTATTCATTCTTTTAATAAGTACCACATTTTTTTATTATAACTTAATTTTATATTTTTTTCGTTATTTTTTTTATAATTGGATAAATTAATTTTCGAATCATTGATTTTCTGCATCTTTTCAAGTCACAAATCACATCAATAGTGCTTTGATATCTTTCTTTTGGTCTTACTTTTGTACACTTACTTATTATTTTTGCAAATGAACGTGAAATTAATGCACTATCAACTTTTCCATTATAACTTCGTCCTGTCAGCAAATAAAACATGGTCGTTCCAACAGCATAAATATCTGAACGAATATCAGTATTATAAATTCCCATCCCTTTGCTATTTCCAAACTGCTCCGGTGATGCAAATTCTTTTGTTCCATATGCATATTTGTCCGCAATCAGTTCTCTGTTATATCTTTTTGCAATTCCAAAATCAATCAATTTAATTTTACCATCATCAGATAAAATAATATTGGAAGGCTTCAAATCTCTATATACAATAGGTGGTTCAAGAGAATGTAAATAATACAATCCGCTACACACCTGTTCCATAACAGACAATAGTTGCTCCTCAGATAACGCTCCTTTAGTGTCAACTACTTCTTTAAGATTTATGCCTTCCACATATTCCATAACAAGGAAGAATCTTGAATCCTCCATAAATAAATTATAGATTTTTGGAAGTACCGGGTGGGTGGTATATTTGAGAACATTTAATTCCCTCTCTATATTATCAATCAATTGATTTCTATCATTTGGATTAGACGAAATATACCTTTTAATGGCATACTTTCGTCCGTTTTTTATATCCCTTGCAAGAAAAACTTCCCCTGCTCCACCTTTTCCGATATTTTCCAAAACAAGATATCTTCCATTAATAATTAAATTTTCTTTATCCATACGCACGCTCCTTTTTGAGTGTGCATCTCTCCAAAAAGCTAAATAGCTTATTCTATTGTTGCAATATCAACTAAAGATAAATCATTCTTTGCATCACTTTCTAAGCTTGTAAGTAATGCATCAACTGTATCCAAACTTGTAAAGCAGTTTACACCTGTTTCGATTGATGTTCTTCTAATTAAGAAACCATCTCTGTTCTTATCTCTACCCTGTGTTGGAGTATCAATAACAATATCAATCTTATGTTCAAGTAATAAATCCATTACAGTTGGTGCTTCCTGATGAATCTTGTTAACTTTAATTGCATCAACACCATTTTCTCTTAAAACATCTGCTGTACTTCTTGTAGCATAAACTTCATATCCAAGTTTTTCAAATCTCTGTGCAAGTGGAACAACTTCCTGCTTGTCAGCATCCTTAACTGAAATAATAATCTTTTTATGCTTTGGAAGAACAACTCCTGCTCCAAGGAAAGCTTTATAAAGTGCTTCATTAAATGTCTTTGCAATACCAAGACATTCACCTGTTGACTTCATTTCCGGTCCAAGGCTTGTTTCAGCACCACGAATCTTTTCAAATGAGAATACAGGCATCTTAATTGCAATATAATCTGCATTAGGCTGTAATCCCGGCTTATAACCCATTTCTTTAAGAGTATGTCCAATAATACACTTTGTTGCAAGCTTAACAATTGGAATACCTGTAACCTTACTAATATAAGGTACTGTTCTTGATGATCGTGGGTTAACTTCAATTACATAAACTTTACCATCACAAACGATAAACTGGATATTAATCATACCCTTTACGTGAAGTGAACGTGCAAGTTTTTCTGTGTAATCTTCAATTGTATCAATTATATCTTTTGAAAGTGAGTATGCAGGATATACTGAAATACTATCTCCTGAATGAACTCCGGCTCTTTCAATGTGTTCCATTACACCAGGGATTAAAATATCTTCACCATCACATACGGCATCAACTTCTACTTCTGTTCCCTGTAAATATTTATCTACTAAAATTGGATGATCCTGTGCAATTCTGTTGATGATTTCCATAAATTCTTCTACTTCTTCATCACATGTTGCAATCTGCATTCCCTGACCACCAAGTACGTATGATGGTCTTACAAGTACTGGATATCCTAATTTATTAGCTACTTTTTTTGCTTCCTCAGCAGTAAATACTGTTCCACCTGTTGGTCTTGGAATACCACACTTTTCAAGAATTTCATCAAATAATTCTCTGTCTTCTGCAGCATCTACATCTTCTGCTTTAGTTCCAAGGATAGGAACTCCCATCTTCATAAGAGACTCTGTAAGTTTGATAGCTGTCTGACCACCAAACTGAACAACTGCTCCGTCTGGTTTTTCGATGTTTACAATGTTTTCAACATCTTCCGGTGTCAATGGTTCAAAATAAAGCTTATCAGCTATATCAAAGTCTGTTGATACTGTTTCAGGGTTATTATTTACAATAATTGTCTCGTATCCTTCTTCTTTAAATGCCCATGTACAATGTACAGAACAGAAGTCGAATTCAATACCCTGACCAATTCTTATAGGACCTGAACCAAGTACAAGAACCTTCTTTGGAGGGTTTGTTTCTACTGATTCATTTTCTCCACCATATACTGAATAATAGTAAGGTGTTGCTGCTTCAAATTCTGCAGCACAAGTATCAACCATCTTGTAAGCAGCTACTATATCGTTATCATAACGCATCTGCTTAATTTCTTCTTCTGACTTACCTGTCAATCTACTGATAACTGTATCAGGGAATTCGATTCTCTTTGCTGCCTTTAACAATTCAGGTGTTAAAGGTTCACTCTTAAGAGCATTTTCCATTTCAACAATTATAGCGATTTTATCAATAAACCACTTATCAATCTTTGTAATATCATGAATGTGGTCATAACTTATGCCTCTTCTAAGTGCTTCTGCAATAACCCAAATTCTTCTGTCATCTACTACATGAAGCTGATCTTCTAACTGATCATCTGTAAGTTCTGAGAAGTTGTAATCCATAAGACATTCAACATGCTGCTCTAATGAACGGATTGCCTTCATTAAAGCACCTTCAAAGTTATTACAGATACTCATTACCTCACCGGTAGCCTTCATCTGTGTTGTAAGTTTTCTGCTGGCTGTAATAAATTTATCAAATGGAAGTCTTGGAATCTTAACTACACAATAGTCAAGTGTTGGTTCAAAACTTGCATATGTTTTCTGTGTAATTGCATTCTTAATTTCATCAAGTGTATAACCTAACGCAATCTTTGCTGCAACTTTTGCAATAGGATAACCTGTAGCCTTTGAAGCTAAAGCTGATGAACGGCTTACACGAGGGTTAACTTCGATTACACAATATTCAAAACTTTCAGGGTGAAGAGCGTACTGAACGTTACATCCACCTGTAATGTTTAATTCGTTAATAATATTTAAAGCTGATGTACGAAGCATCTGATGCTCTTTATCACCTAATGTCTGTGATGGAGCAACTACAATACTATCACCTGTATGAACGCCTACAGGGTCAATATTTTCCATATTACATACTGTAATACAGTTTCCTTCGCTATCACGCATTACTTCGTATTCTACTTCTTTCCATCCGGCAATACATCTTTCAACAAGAACCTGTCCTACACGGCTAAGTCTTAATCCATTTTCAAGGATTTCTACTAATTCAGTCTGATTATGTGCGATACCACCACCGCTTCCACCTAATGTGTAAGCAGGACGAAGTACTACAGGATAACCAATCTTTTTAGTAAACGCAATACCATCTTCTACATTTTCAACTACTAATGAAGGTGCACATGGTTCACCGATTTTTTCCATTGTTTCTTTAAATTCAAGACGGTCTTCTGCCTTTTTAATAGTTTCAGAAGTTGTACCTATTAAACGGCATCCATGTTCCTCTAAGAATCCTGTTTCAGCAATTTCCATTGCAAGGTTAAGTCCTGCCTGACCACCAAGTGTTGGTAAAATGCTATCCGGTTTTTCTTTTTCGATAATTTTCTTTAACACCGGAACTGTTAAAGGTTCAATATAAACTTCATCAGCGATATCTTTATCTGTCATAATTGTAGCAGGGTTAGAGTTAACCAAAACTACTTCAAGTCCTTCTTCTTTTAAAGAACGACATGCCTGTGTTCCTGCATAGTCAAATTCTGCAGCCTGTCCAATAACAATAGGACCTGATCCAATAACTAATACTTTTTTAATATTCGGGTTCTTAGGCATTCTTCTTCACCTCCATCATTTTAATAAATTCATCAAACAGAAGATTTGAGTCCTGTGGTCCAGGGCAAGCTTCCGGATGGAACTGAACAGTAAAAATGCTCTTATTATTATATCTTAAACCTTCTACTGTTTTATCATTTACATTTACAAACGCTACTCTGGCAATATCTTTATTAACTGTATCGCCATCTACCATGTATCCATGGTTCTGTGATGAAATATAAACATGACCACTTTCTAAATCTTTAACCGGATGATTTCCACCTCTGTGACCATATTTCATCTTCTTAGTATCAGCACCTGTTGCAAGTGCCATCAACTGATGTCCTAAACAAATTGCAAAAATCGGGATATCTGTATCGTACAATTTTTTAATCTGTTCTATCTGATATACACACTCTTTAGGATCACCGGGACCATTTGATAACATTATTCCATCAGGATTAGATGCAATAATTTCTTCAGCCGGTGTATCACAAGGATAAATTGTAACATCGCATCCTCTGTCATTTAATGACTTTCCAATATTGTTCTTAGCGCCAATATCAAGTAATGCTACCTTAAATCCTTCTCCTTTAAGATTACTCTTTTCTTTACAACTTACTTTCTTAACAACGCCTGAAACTGTGTATTCCTTTATTTTAGGAAGAATTTCATCTAAGTTATAATTTTCATTAGTTGTAATCATTCCATTCATTGTTCCCTTTTCACGAAGAATCTTTGTAAGTGCTCTTGTATCAATACCTGCTATACCAGGGATATCATTTTCTTCAAGGAAGTTTTGAATTGTATCATCACTTCTGAAATTGCTAGGCATTCTGCTTAATTCGTTAACAATATAAGCATCCGGCCATGGCTTCAATGATTCCATATCTTCATGGCAAATACCATAATTACCAATTAACGGGTATGTCATAACTACTGCCTGTCCGGCATAAGATGGGTCTGTTAATACTTCTAAATAGCCCCACATTGACGTATTAAATACGATTTCACTAATTACTTCTCTTGTAGATCCAATAGATGTACCTTTAAAGACGGTACCGTCTTCTAAGATTAGAAATGCGTTCATAAATGTGTATTCCTTTCATATGCTCAAATTGTAAAGATTATACCAAATAATTCGATATAATTCAACATAATATACAACTATTTTTATTATTATTTGTATCTTCTTGCATAACTACTATTTTAACATAAAAGAAAGAGTAAGTATATTTTAGATTATAAGTTTTTATAATGCCAGGGTCAAAAGGTCTAAGCCCACATGAGCTTGCTCATAAGTGGGCGAAAGACCTTGGGACCCGCCCCAATATGAGCATAAAAGCGGGATAATTCCCGCGATATGCGAATATTGGGTAGGATTGTGAAAGTGCACAGCACGAAACAATCCGCAGGCATCTTATTTTTATCTTGGAATTCCTTCTGCTATTCTTGTTATTCCAACATAAATCTGTGAAATTTTATACCATGTTGCAAAGTCCACAATTCCAGTCTGTGGTAAATCAAATATTTTTTGGAAAGCTTTTACTGCATCTCTTGTATTTTCACCATATATTCCATCTGCATTTAATCTTGGGATTTCAGTATACACCTGTGCAATTGTATCTAGCTGTTCCTGAATTTGTGCTACCTTCTGTCCGCTTGCACCAATATCTAAATCATATCCCGGCCATGAAATTGGAATTCCGGCAATTTGCTCAGCCGTATTTATATACATATCATCGCCATAATAATACCTGATTATTTCAATTGTAGAATACCCTCTCTCTCCTAAGTTGCATGATCCCCACTGGCTTAACCAATTCGGACAGGTTACTCTTTTTCCATCACAATACTGTGTAAGAATTGGCTGCCTTACATCTGGCCTTGATAAATATTGATCAAATATATTATCTACAACAAGACTAATTGATTCAAAAATGTTTCTGCCATAAATCCATTTCTGATCATATGCTGTAGATGAAGTAATTGTAAAATCGTATCCTTTGTTTCGATACCATTCTGTGTAAACCCTGTTTAAAGTAAACGACATAATTGCAAGGACATTTGCCTCAATTGTTGCAGTAGGCCAGGTTGCGTATATTTCGCTTGAAGCAACATTTTTAATATAATCACGATAATTTACATAGTAGTTTTGAGCGCTGCTATCAGATGGAATCCCATCATGTACAACAATTATTTCAGGCACAACTACTCTACTCAGAACAATTTCACCCGGTTCATTAACAGGCTTAATTTCTTCTTCCGGAACCTTTGGCGGATACTCGCCATATAAAGTATGGTCGGGAATCATTATATCTTCAGTCAGCGATGCATTTTTGCTTGTTAATCTTACATTTTGAATAGCCAACACATCCGGCAAAATTTCTGCATTTTCAATGAATTCTGTTTCATATCCTAACGCTTCTATACGAATATTGTAAGTTGTATATGGTCTGGTTGTATTTGCCTCATTCAAACTAAGTTCAATAGGTGGCGCAGGTAATTCTATTGTCTCCGTCTGTCCCGATGAATTTGTAGTAAGCCTTTCTATTATATTATTAGGGCTGTCAGAAGCTGCTATAGTTACAGTTGCATCCCTAACCGGTACATTTTCTCTTGTAACAACATTCACCTGAAGTTTTCCTGTATAAGAAGACTCTACTTCCATTTTTATAAGCATATTTTTTCCTTATTTATAATTATTCTATTATATGCTGCTAAATTTACTAATTTACCATAAATTTTAAATTTATTCTGTTAACGATTCCATACTTGTAATAACTTTCAAATTTGTAATAGTTTTCATATTTATAACAACTTTCGAATTTATAGCAACTTTCGAAATATAACAATTGAAATAATAGCAGCTCTGGGATAAACTATATTGTATTGTGAGGCTTAAAATTTTAACCCTCATAATAGTATTTATTTATACAAAACTGAAAGGATTTTTTGCAAATGAGAAAAAAAGATTTAGCTTTAGAAGTTATAGATAGATTAAAAAAATGTTATCCCGAATCAGATTGTACTCTTGATTACAATGAAGCTTGGAAGCTGTTAATCAGCGTTCGCCTTGCTGCCCAATGCACTGACGAAAGAGTTAACAAAATTGTTCCGAAGCTTTATGAAAAATTTCCTGACATTGAGTCATTAGCTAATGCTGATGTAGCCGAAATAACAGAAATAGTTAAACCATGTGGTCTGGGAAACAGCAAAGCCAGAGATATTAGTTTATGCATGAAAATGCTTAGAGATAAATATGATTGTAAAGTTCCTGATGATTTTGATGAATTATTAAAATTACCGGGCGTCGGACGAAAAAGTGCAAATCTTATTATGGGAGATGTTTTTGGAAAACCTGCTATTGTTACAGATACACATTGCATCCGTCTATGCAACAGAATTGGTCTTGTAGATAATATAAAAGACCCTAAAAAAGTCGAAATGGCCTTATGGAAAATTATTCCTCCCGAAGAAGGGAGTGATTTCTGCCACCGTCTTGTAGACCACGGTCGCGAAGTTTGTACCGCAAGAACTACTCCTCACTGCGATAGATGTTGTCTGAATGACATTTGCAAAAAAAGAATATAAATAAATTCCCTTTAATTAGCTTTTAATTTAGCCATATTAAAGGGAATTTTTAATATCTTATAGTTTATTATTTTGATGACGGGGTCAAAAATTCTAAGCCCACATAATCCTGTTCAAATCTGTAGTACTAATTTATTTTTTTCTCTTATAAGTTCTAAAATAATACTCAATATCAAAATAAGTGCATTCATCACTTTCATCTGCTATATACCATTCATCTGTCAACTTATCAAGATTCGGAATAAATGTGTCAGCACTGTATGAATTATCAATATAAGTTACATACGCTGTATCACAATACGGCAACATTTGCTCATAAATACTTCCGCCGCCTATTACATAAGCTTCTTTATCATTATATTTTTCAGCCTCTTTTACTGCTTCTTCAATACTATTTACAACAATTGCACCATCAGCCTTAAAATTAGTATCCTTTGTAATTACAATATTTACCCTATTCTTCAATGGTCTTCCATTTGGAAAACTATTTAATGTCTTTCTTCCCATAATAATTACATTACCTGTAGTCGTTTCTCTAAAAAACTTCATATCATCAGGTATGCTTATAAGTAAATCATTTTTATATCCGATTGCCCACTTATTATCAACTGCAACTATTAAATTCATATGAATACTCCTTTACTTCTTTATTTCTATACTGCAACAGGAATATTTTTTATCTGAGGACCTGTTATATAATCATCTAATCTGAAATCATCAACTGTAAAATCATAAAAATTCTTAACTTCAGGATTAATCCAGAACTTCGGTGCCGGATGTTGTTCTCTTGCAATAAGTTCTTCAACAAGTGGAACATGTTTATCATAAATATGTGCATCCGCAATCACATGTACTAATTCTCCAACTTCCATATCTGAGACCTGAGCAAACATATGAAGAAGAACCGCATATTGACATACATTCCAGTTATTAGCTGTCAAAATATCCTGAGAACGCTGGTTTAAGATACCATTTAACACCAATTTACCTGTTTCTTTATTTTTTGTAACATTAAATGTCATACTATAAGCACATGGATACAAATTCATTTCATGCAAATCCTGATGTACATAAATATTTGTCATTATTCTTCTGCTGTATGGATTATTTTTCAAATCATACAAAACTCTGTCTACCTGATCCATCATACCTTCTTTGTACTGATGCTTTACTCCGAGCTGATAGCCATACGCCTTTCCGATTGAGCCATTTTCATCAGCCCAGCTATCCCAGATATGACTGTTTAAATCATTTATATTATTAGACTTTTTCTGCCAAATCCATAAAATTTCATCGACACAATTTTTTAAATTTGTTTTTCTTAATGTAAGTGCAGGAAATTCTTTTTTCAAATCGTAACGGTTTACTACACCAAATTTCTTTATTGTGTAGGCATAACTTCCGTCGTCCCATTTTGGTCTTACTTTTTCACCTTTTGTATCTATTCCATTTTTCAATATGTCTGAACACATATCTACAAATACTTTATCTGCGTAACTCATAAATTGCCTCCATTTTTCTTTCTATGAAATTATAGCATCTCCTATTCTGATAATAGGCAAATACTAATTGCTTCATTTTTTTCTTCTATGGAATTATAACATCTACCCTATAAATAATAAACTAATTTTTTCTTTGATTTACATTACTGTATTCCAATTTCTTTTAAAAACCCTTTGCACCCCTTTAGCACATCATCATATGTTGCATCAAAATTACCTGTATACCACGGGTCGGCTATATCCCCCATTTGTCCCGCAAATGATAACAATTTATATACTTTTCCTTCTAAATCATCACCTATTATTCTATTAATATTCCTTATATTTGCAGTATCCATTCCAATTATATAATCAAATTCGCTATAATCCTGCTTTGTCATCCGTCTTGCTTTGTGATTTCCACACGGAATGCCTACACTGCTTAATTTATTTCTCGTCCCCGGATGGACTCCGTGGCCTATTTCTTCATAACTTGTAGCCGCTGAGTCTATGTAAAACTTATCGGCTATCCCTTTTTTATTTACCATGTCCTGTAGGACATACTGCGCCATTGTCGAGCGGCATATATTGCCGTGGCAGATGAATAGGATTTTTGTCATAATTTCTTATTTCCTTTCAAATGTTCTCATATGCCGATTAATACAGGCTTTATAAGAAATATATTATATATTTTTTCTTTGCAAAAACTTGTATAACTCAGCATTTTATAATATTTAAATGAAGTAAAAATTGAAGTAAACCTCTTTCTTTTACCTCAAAGGTTATTTCCAGCAACTCTTTTCATTTCATCAGCAGCTTCATCAAAACCCAAATGTGTGTATGTATCTAATGTAACTGAGATATCAGAGTGTCCCATTATCTACTACAATGTTTTTGGATTCATTCTAGCTGCTGCCATCCTGCTACAAAATCTATGTCTACATACATGAGGTGTCACATTAGGCATTTGAACTCTATAGACTTTATTATATTTTTCACATATGCGATTAAAATACTTTTCCCAATGTAATGCTACTAAGGGCTTACCATTTTTATCCAGAATTAGGAATCCTGTATAGCCATCAATCATTGGCTCAATCTTTACCTTCTTCCTTTAATGTATCTACACTCTTTTCTGCTTTTTTCTTTTCTACCAGCCATTCAAAGCAACCAAGTTCTGAATATTTTTTATAATGATCATATCCTACATCATGTAACAGATAATAGTCGAAATATTCTACACCTGTTTTACGTAACTGCTTATTGAAAATATTGTCTGCTTCATTTTAGTTTTTAAGTGGTAATCTCATCAAGCCAAAACCTAACTTTTTCTGATTCATAATACCCTCCTGGTTTTCTCAAAATATTGCTTTTATTTTAATTGTTTACGGGCAAAATAGCAATAGACCGTTATACATAAAACTTCATCATTATAATGAAATTTTTATAATATAACGGTCTACTTTATTTTTTAATTATTATTTCTTTAAAATTCTAACTTTTTTAGGTTTTGACCACTTCTTGCAGCCAACGGCTCTAACTCGTACAAAAAGTTCCTTTCTCTTTTCAAATGCTTTTTTAGAAATTGTTACTTTTTTATATTTCTTTACTGTCTTTGTTACAATAACTGATGTAAACTTTTTATTCTCAGAAACCTGTACCTGATATCTTTTAGCACCTTTAACTTTTCTAAATGAAAGCCTGATTTTCTTTGCATTTTTCTTCTTTGTTGCTTTCTTTACAACTGTTGTTTTTAATGCTTTGTTTGGAGTCTTTTTCTGTGTTTTCTTTGTTGTTGGAGAGGCTGTTGTTCCTTCAGGTTTTGTTTCACCTGAAGCTGTTGTTCCCTCAGGTTTTGTTTCACTTGGATTTGTTGTTCCCTCAGGTTTTGTTTCACTTGGATTTGTTGTTTCTGGAGTAACCGGCGTTACACCTTTCCCAATCTTATAATCTCCATAAAGACCATCCTTTGCTCCATTTGTAGAAACTCCTGCATTATTGTCTGCCTTCTCGTCTTCTCCTGCCTTAACCATACGCTGGTAAACACGAACATAATCAACTAACATTGTTCCTGATGTAAAACTGCTGTCAGGTACATAACCACTGTCAAATGTTCCACCTGCTGCAAGATTTAAAATAAGGTAAAATCTCTGGTCAAACGGTGCATATGCATTTCCTCTGTCTGAGCCTGAATACCACTCACCATATGTACATTTGAAATAGCATTTGCCATCACAGTAAATCTTAATATTTTCAGCATCCCACTGAACACTGTATACATGCCAGTCGTCAATGCCTGTCTTTTTATTACCATCTCGTGTTATGTTAAATGCATCTGATGTATTAATATTATTTGGCCACTGTGCACCATAATGTAATGTACCAAATACCATATTTGGTGTTCTTCCACGTCCTTCAAATACATCTATTTCACCTGATAATGGCCATGAACCATAACGTGAGTCATTTGGAAGCATCCACATAGCAGGCCATATGCCTGTACCTGTAGGCATTTTTGCTCTGAAATCAACTCGTCCGTATTTCACTGAGAATTTATCTTTTGTTGTAATCTTTCCTGATGAATACTGAGCAGTTGCTTTCTTAGATGGATCACCTTTTTCTGTAAATACCTTTGACTGCTTTTTCATAAGAATATTTAATGCACCATCTTTTACTGATACATTGTCTCTTGTGTAGTATTCAAGTTCCTGATTTCCCCAACCGGCTGTGTTAATATCGTCTTCTTTAAGTAAGAATCCTTCATCATATGACCACTTGCTTGTGTCAAGAGATGCACCATCAAATTCATCATTGAAAATCATCTTCCAACCTGCCGGTGTATATGCATTTGAATTGTCATTTACTTTAATATCTGACATATCTGATGGAAGTGTTGGCTTATAAGATGTATTTCCTTTAATTGTATACAATACATAGTTATTACTTGCATCTCCACCTTTTTTACCATCAATAGGATATGTGACTTTTATTTCTGTATCCTGTCTTACAGGCTGGAGCCAAAGTCCATAAACATGATCAACAAAATAACCCCACTGACTGCTTAGTGAATATTTGTTGTAACCACTTCCTTCATATACCCATCCACAGGCTGCAACATCTGTAAGTGGAATCCACTTTCCATCTACCTTAACTTCGTATTTAAATAAATCCAAATCATCTTTTATAGCTTCTGTTCCACCAATTTTTGGAAGTGGAATACCAACTGATGCTGTACCACTTGTGCTTGCATCGTATGATGTGCCATTATATGCTGTGATTTTGTAATTTGATCTGGTTGGCTTTGTATATGTAACTTTTACATCCTGATGTACATTTGGATTTGACTTTGATGCAAATCTTAATGTAAATGACCAACTGATATTTGTAAACCAATATCCACCATCACCATCTGAGTAATATCCAAAGTTCTGATCCCACAGAAATCCTGATGCTGCATTGCCTAAAAACTGAACAAATCCTTTTCCGTCATTGTTGTCTACTGTAATGTTAACATCATCCTGAATCTGTTCATACTTGATACTCTTGTCTCCATTAAATGTCCATGCTCCCCAATGTGTAGCTGAACCACCTGTTGTATCTGCCTGAATATTTGTTTCTGTTGTAGAAATACTTGTAAGCTTATACTTTGAAAGTTTGTTAAGTTCCAATTTGTAATCAAGATTTATGTTATTTGTTTTTCCATGGAAACGGAAATATGTTGTTTCTGTAAGTTTCATCCAGCAAACCCAGCCACCCCATGACTGATATTCCCATGCCCAAGTGTCATTCCACTTGAAGTAACTTACATCTTCAATTTTCTTCCATTCACCATTTGTTCCGTTTTCCTGTTTAACATAAACCTGAATGTCTTTTTCCACATCTGCAATGGAAAGTTCACTACTGGCTTTTCCGTTAAACTTTGGCATTACAAATCCATAGCTGACTGTACCAACTCCTGAATGTGTAATTGTTGGTCCATCATTTGTTGAATAATAATCCATTGATGAAACAACTTCTGCCGCTGCTCCCTTTACATCACTACCTGAAAAAATTACTCCTGCTGAAGTAAGCAACAATGCCAGAGACATTACAACAGAAATTAATTTTTTCATAGTTTTTCCCATACTAAAAAATTCTTTCATAATACTTCCTTTCTTTTCCCTTACGGAAATAATCTCGCTATACTGCCTTTTAATTATATGAATATTCATTTTTTCTTTAAATGGTCTGTATTTTTATGTGACATTCAAATTTTATAAAAACGTTTTAATTATTATAATAACTTTTTCTTTCCTTTTAGTTGCTCCAAACAAATCTTTTGGGGTATCTCTTAAACTAGCTTGCTTAGAACGATTACAATGCTTACAAATACATTGTAAATTTAATACGGAATCTCTTCCACCATATTTCTGTGGAATAATGTGGTCAATATCCATATCACCTTTTCTGAAACTACGTCCACACTTAATACATTTATACCAACCATTGTTGTTATCATATGCATCATTTTTATCAAAATAATTGCTTCTATAACCCCTATCTTCTCTCCTTTCTGCTTGTTTTTACTCTGTGGCTAAACTTTTTTATAGTTTTGGATTATTATACTACAGCTATAAAAATATTACAATTATATATCATATAATATGAGGTGATTTCATGAAGGATATTGATTTCGATTCTATTGGCAAGAAATTAAAAGAAATGGTGTGCTACCTGTCAATAGGACAATAAAAAATAATAAATTTTTGTATCGTCAGCCGATTTACGGCTGGCGATATTTTTAAGCTACTTTTATATATTGATTATGATATTCCATTGGTGTCATCACATTTAACTTTCTTTGTAATCGTTGGTTATTGTAGTAATTAATGTAATCGGTTATAGCTGCAATTAAGGCAGTTCTATCATTGAAATGTTGGCAGTAATACATCTCTCGCTTTAGAATCCCCCAAAATCCTTCCATCGGTCCATTATCAATACAATGGGCGACTCTTGACATGCTTTGTTTCATATGATGTTTCTTTAATCTGGTACGGAACTGCGCACTTGTATATTGAAATCCACGATCAGAGTGGAAGAGTGGATGTGCATCAGGTTCCAAGCGAACTGCTTCATCAAAAGTATCCATAACTAATGGATTATCATTATGGTCACTTATTTTAAAAGTTACAATTCTTCGATCGTATAAATCTAAAATGGCACTCAAATATATCTTGTGGACTTCATTTCCAATGTAATATTTAAACTCGGACACATCAGTGAGCCATTTCTCGTTCGGCTTATCCGCATGAAAATCTCGATGCAAATAGTTTTTTGCAATGTGATCGGGATTCCGGTCTCCTCTGGTACAGCTTTTGGGTTTCCATTTAATATTTGACTTTATATCATATTTTCTACAGATGCGGAGAACTCGTTTATCATTCACATGAATTCCTTTGTGTCCATCTAATTCATCTCGGATTCTACGATATCCCATATCCGGATGTTCTTTATGTATCTTTTGAATTTCAACAGATAACGTTTCATTCTGCAATTCATTATTGCTTTCCGGATGCTTTAGCCAGTTATAGTATGCAGAGCGTGTAATATTAAGATACTTACAAAGTTTATCTATAGGATATCTCTTGTCAGAGGATAATTCTTTGATTGCCTTATATGCAGCTAAACGGTGAACTAAAGATAACGGTCCCTCCTTTCCAGTTCTCTGACTTTTTTTAACAGATTATTTTCCATTTGTAAATCAAGATTTTTTCTTTCGAGTTCAGCGATTCTATCACGTAATTCTTCCTCAGGTGTACGACTTGGTAATGATCCGACTCGTCTACCACGGCGGTCTTCCAGACCTTTACTTTCCATTTTTTCGTACCGTTTTACCCAGTTACGAACTTATTGACAAGAACATTGATATTTCAAAGCCATTGCTCCATAATTCTTATCATTTGCAGGCATTCCATAACTATTTTTAATCGCTCATCAAGAGTCGTTGATTTTGCTTTTTTCATGCAAGCACCTCCAGTGGATGTTTTTAATATTCCACCAGAATTATACACCTTAATCCACTTTAAAAGTTGTGTATGTGAACGGATTCCATATTTTGAGCAAATATCATCAAGAGAACCTGCTCCATTAAGATAATCATTTACCGCAGATATTTTTAGTGTTTTTGAGTAACTCTTGTTTTTGGGCTGATTAAGTAAACCTGCTGGTCCATTGCATTGGTATATAGAAATCCATTTTCTAATACTTTGGGAGGCAACTCCAAGTTTTTTACTTGCCTGACTCAGTCCAATCTCTCCATCAAGATATTGCTCAACTATTTTTACTTTTACTATTGGATCTATTTTGCTTTTTCTGGACATAAAAATACCCCCATATAGGACTTTTATATTTTATTGTCCTATATGAGGGTAGCATATCATTCTATCATTTTAATACGACAGTCTTTATAACTTACTTACGTCTCATTTTATGCAACTTCTTTTTCTTCATTTTTTTCAAATAACTTCTTTACACCCTGTACGGCAACAATTACACCAAGGATTAAAAGTAATACTGCAAAGATTAACTGTAATGTATTTCCAAGTGATAATCCTGTTGTAGCAAATGCTCCACTTAATTTGTAAATTGTCATTCCAAGGGCTGTAAATGTAACTGCCATCATAAAGAACATTGGTACCCATAACATCCAACCCTGACGTTTTGTTTTCTTTAAGAATACTGCACAAGCTACTAAAGCAAGTACTGATAACAACTGGTTTGCTGAACCAAATAATGGCCAGATTTCTGCATAACCAACTTTTGCAAGTAAGAATGCAAGAACTAATGTAATAACTGTAGCAAAATACTTATTTGTTACTACCTTCTGGAATGGTGTCATATTATCATCAGTTACTCCTTCATCTAAGAAGAATTCCTGGAATGAAAGACGACCAATTCTTGCAACTGAGTCAAGTGATGTTAAAGCAAAAGCTGAAACAGCAAGGTTAATTAATGTAAATACTAAATTATGTGGTAAACCAACTGCTGATAAGAAGTTTGCAATTGCACCTGCAAAAATCTGTGGCTGTGTTGTTAAGCCCTGTGCTGCTGCTTCTCCTTTTGCAAATGAAGCAACTGCGATTAATGCGATTACACCAAGCATACTTTCCATAAGCATTGCACCAAATGATACAGGTAACATATTCTTTTCATTTTTAATTTGCTTTGAAGCTGTTCCTGATGAAACAAGTGAATGGAAACCTGATACGGCACCACATGCTATTGTTACAAATAAAATTGGGAACATATACTGTCCATCTACGTTGAAACTTGTAAATGCCTGTAAGTTACATGAAGGATTTGAAACAAATATACCTACAACTGCACCTACAATCATAAAAATTAATAAATAACTGTTTAAATAATCTCTAGGCTGCAATAATGCCCATACAGGAACTACACTGGCAATAAATATATAAGCGAATATAAAAAGATGCCATGTTTCTCTTGTTAAATAAACAGGGAAGTTTAAACCAATTACTACTGCTACTACTAACATTGCAATTGCTATTACTGTATTTACCCATTTATTTAATTTTGCATATCTTAAAATCATTCCAAGTGCTACTGCTTCAAAAATAAATAAAATTGAAGTCATTGCTACTGCACCGTTTGCTGAGATTTTTTCTACTGCCTGTCCTGCAACTTCAGGTACTGTAAATCCGTTAAATGTTCCAGCTACAACATCTGCAAATGCTGCAACTACTAAAATACAGAATAACCAACAGAAAAGTAAGAATAATTTCTTTCCTAATTTTCCAATATATTCTTCAATTATGTAACCAATTGTACGACCTTTGTTCTTAACTGATGCATACATTGATGCAAAATCCTGAACAGCTCCGAAGAACACACCACCTACAAGCAACCATAATAAAACAGGAAGCCAACCAAAAACTGCTGCCTGAATAGGTCCATTAATAGGACCCGCACCTGCTATTGATGCAAACTGATGTCCAAATACTACATTTGTATCCGCCGGTACATAATCAACTCCATCCTGTAATTCATATGCCGGAGTTTTTGCATTAGGGTCAATGCCCCATTTGTTTTGAAGGTAACGACCATAAAGAAGATACGCTCCTCCAAGTACTACAATCGCAATTACCATCATTAAGATTCCATTCATTTGTATTACCTCTCTTTTGTTATTATTTAGCTAGTTTATTCTTTTATTACAAAAGAAAAAGCCTTCATTGTCTTACGACAACAAAGGCGAAAATATCAATTTCGTGGTACCACTTTGTTTGAAATAATTATTACTAATTAAAACCACTTATCACTGTCACATCCAACAGCTTCTTCTGTAACGTGAAGACTACGTCTCTGCCTACTCACTATGTTAAGTTTTGGGAGAGATGCTCCAGGGTGATGTTACAACAATTCTTTTCTTCCGATTCTCAGCTACCTCGGTTCTCTGTAATCAAGACACTTTATTGCAATGTATCCCTTTCTACGCAACTAACTATTACTTTTTACAAATTCTGTTTTATCACTTATTGTTAAATCATGCAACAATAAATTTATTATTTTTCTACAATTTAATTATTTAAACTATGTCCAAATTATTTGTATAATTATATTAAGCATTATTTTAATAATTTTAATATTTCAGCTGTTTTTCTTATATTTTTTTCGTCTGTTCTATAAATTTCATATTCACTTAACCCGGGAATTCCCATATTAACATCATCATTTCGATATTCCATTTTGCTGTTTTCTACAACCTTACCTGTCATATGAAAGCTTTTTGCCCCGGTTATTTTAGCTATTTCCTTAATATTATCTGAATTTACACCTGCACCAACTAAAATCTCTATACCACTTGATCTTTCAACTAGTTTTTTAATTAACTTTACACCTTCAATACAACTATTTTTTTGTCCTGAAGTCAATATTGTATCTACACCTAATTTTCTAGCGGTCTCAAATGCTTCAAATGGATTTTTGCACATATCATATGCTCTATGAAGAGTAACTCTGCATCCTGTTGCCATATTCATAATTTCCTTCATATATGCCTCATTCAAACTTCCATCAGGATTAAGACAACCTATAACAATGGCATTTGCTCCTTCTCTTGCAAATTTTTCACTTTGTCTGCACATTATCTCAAATTCCGATTCTGTATAGCAAAAATCTCCAAATCTTGGTCTTATCATAACATTTATTGGAATTTGAATTTTATTTCTTATTATTTTAAATAACTCTAAATCAGGCGTTGTTCCTCCTATAATAATATTTGAACATAATTCAATTCTGGTTGCCCCTCCATTAGTTGCCGCAATAGCTGATTCTACAGAATCCACGCATACTTCTAACACATATTGGTTCATTCTTTTTTCCTCTTTTTATAATATATTTATTTTTATTCATGACTATTATTAAAAACAGTTATCAAAACGGAACAATTTTTGTATTCCTTAAGTTTTACATCTTCGTCAATATATCTATTATACATAAAAGACAGCATATATACTATGCGTATTTAAATAATTACGCTTCTAAATGTTTATCCTAATTTCTTCCATATTATTCGATATAAACTATATTATCTTACATACTCTTCTATTAAATTGAAATCATTTATTTTCATATTTTTACTGTTCATTGCAAAATAATCGCCTTTTGCATTAATATTTTTGCTATACCATAATGGATATTTCCATTGAAAGCTACTATTTGAAAGTTTAATATTTTCACTCTACGTATAACTAATTTATGGCATATAAAAACTCCCTTCACGCATCGGCAAAGGGAGTTTTATTCAAATCATCATCTGATGATTCATCTTATGCTATTTTATCCTTCGATAGCAATGTATTTACTTTTTGGTTCTATCTTCTCCTGTTCTTTTGGAACATTAAATGATAAAATACCATTTTCATATTTAGGATGAATATCTTCGACTGTTACGTTATCACCTACATAAAAGCTTCTGCTCAAACTTCCTGCATAACGTTCACGTCTTACATATTTACCCTTCTTATCTTTCTCATCCTTATCAAGACCTTTAGCGGCGCTGATTGTTAACATACCATCTTCCAGTTTCATCTGGATTTCATCCTTCTTAAATCCCGGAAGGTCTATATCTACCTCATATCCGTTTTCAGTATCTTTTACATCTGTTTTCATCAAATTCTTTGCATGTTTACCATACAACTCTTTTCCTGCATCAGCAAATGCCGGGAATGCAAAATCATCTGTAAAATCATTCATAAAATCATCAAATAAGTTTTCTCCAAAAATACTAGGCATCATCATAAGTCATATCTCCTTTCAAATCAGATATAAAAATTATATTTGCACTATCGGAGAAATCCGAGGTGTAGTTTTTATATTGTAAACTAAGGTTTTCGTTAAACACTTGGATTTTTACTGATTGCTGAATCATCATTCACTAAAAACCATTACTTGAATTATCATTCATCAATCTTTAAATCCTTATCTTTTAACTCTCTTCCTTTGTTCTGATTACGTTATAACTCGTTTTGTTAGCACTGTCAAGAGGTGAGTGCTAATTTTTTTGTGAAGATTTTGTGAACGCTACGAGCCATGCAAAATAGTGAAAATAACGCCCTGCAAGTTTACTTGCAAGGGCGTCTATTTTTGCTATTTTATAGGGCGACAGCCATACAGCGAGGGAAGTCTTTCCCGAGCTGTGCATGGCGTATGCCACTACTTCACAGAGATTTTTCACTTGCTTTCGCACAGGTTTTTCTTGGTTTGACCACATTTTTACAACAGCGGCTCCTTTCTCCACCACGATACAAAAATACCACCCATAGTCTCGTTTGGGTGGTACTTTGTGTAAAATTGGCAGTCCATTATTAAGTTTTTTATTATGTTCCCTTTGTACACCCTTGCAAGTATTGTTCTATTACAAATTTTCATTTTTATATCATTTTTTTACCATTAGCATAAACGCCTGTCTTTTTATCTCTCATAAAAATCATAATCGTCTTCTAATTTAATTGACTTAGCATCCATTCTTTCTATTAGAATAAATCTCTGATTTTCTAAAAACATTATCAGTTCGTCTATACTTCTTTCATCTCCCTGTACTTCCATTTCAACAGAACCATCATATAGATTTTTCACCCAGCCTGTAAGTCCTAATTGCCTTGCTTTATAAACTGAATAATATCTAAATCCTACACCTTGAACTCTTCCATAAAAAAATATATGTTTTCTAATCTTTTCATTCATAAAATTATCCACCTTGTCTTTTTATTTTTAATTCTATTTTTATCATTTAAATTTTAATCTTGTTATATTCTTTGTGTTTTATTATAAACTAAAAGCTGCCTACTTACCAATCAAACCTGTAAATAGACAGCTTATTTATTATAATTTTTTTACTCTTCTTTTTCTCTTTCATAATCTATAAACATTAGTATAAATGCAAAAAATAAAAGTGCTGAGCAGCATAATATTGCTCTCTCTGCAAATATTTTTATAAAGAAATTTCCTATTATAGCTCCACATATAAAACAGATAATAATTCCATAATATAATAATGCTTTCTTTAAATTTTCAATATCTCTATCCTGTAAATAATTGCAAAGATTCTGAGTTCCACTTCTCATATTTCCAATGCACATTGTCGTGGCGATTCCGTTTCCTCTTATTTTTCTAAAACTCTCAACCTGTATTCCACATGCAAATGATGTTAAAGAATTCGCAAGCAGATTCATATTTTGTGGAAAGAATGCTACTCCAAGTAATATAAGTGCTTCTACCAAAACTGCTGCCTGTCTCCAATGAAGTAAATTCAAATCTTTTTTATGCACAATCTCAGCTAATGCAATCCCTAATGCGAAAGCTAATACCGGGAGGAAATATCTCATTGCCACTGAAAAATTTCCCTCAGATAAATTTACACCAAATAGCAACATATTTCCTGTCTGTGCATTAGCAAATACCTGATCTCTTTCTATGTATGAGTATGCATCCATAAATCCACCTGACACAGCAAGAAGCATTCCAAGTCTTATTGTTTCTGACATTTGCCTAGTCTTATTCATTTCAATCACTCCTATAATTGTATTTTCATCACATTTATTTGATGTTTTTTGAATAAATCCGTTAAAATCTAATTTGTTTATTTTATTTTCTTATATGGTATTTAAATAAAAAATTTTTAATTTTTACCAAACACGATTATAGATATCTTATAAGCATACGTCAAGCCCTTATGCTATTTTGAAAATATCAATTAAAAACATCATTGAAAGACCATAATATGTTACTACAGCTACTAAATCATTTACCGTAGTAATTAGAGGTCCTGAAGCTACTGCCGGGTCAATTTTTATTTTGTGGAAAAACATTGGTATAACCGTTCCAACCATACTTGAAATAACCATTGCAACGATTAAAGCTGCTCCTACACAACCTGAAATCATAAATGAATTTAACCATCCATAGTTCTTAAATAAATGTATGTATACTCCAAGAAATGTAAGTGCCATTATTGCCAACAGTACTCCATTTAATAGCCCTATTTTTATTTCTTTGCTTAGTAATCCTATCTTCTGTTTTCCCGTTAGGTTTTCGTCCATTAAAACACGAATTGTAACTGCAAGAGACTGTGTTCCTACATTTCCCGCCATATCTAATACCAAAGACTGAAAACATATTACTATTGGAAGTATTGCTACAACAGATTCAAACATTCCAACAACTGAAGATACTGCCATTCCGAGGAAAAGCAAAGCTATAAGCCATGGAAGTCTCTTTTTTGTACTTTTAATTACACTTTCCTGCAAGTCATCCTCTTCTGTTAAACCGGCTAACTTAGCATAATCATCTCCCATCTCATCATCTACCATTTCTACAATATCTTCTGACGTAATTACACCAATTATAAATCTGTCTGCTGATAAAACCGGAATGGAATCCTCAGCGTATTCAACTATTCTATCTATGCAATCTTCAATTTTCTCATGTCCATATACAAACGGATACGAATGACTAATCAAATCATCTAACTTATCATATTCTCTGGCAATAATTAAATCCTTTAAATCTATTGCTCCAAAAAATTTTTTATTTTCATCCATCACATATATTGTTGTAATGTTATCATTCTCTCCTGCCTGTTTTACCAATTCGCTCATTGCCTGACGGATTGTGAGATTATTGCTTATACATACAAAGTTAGTTGTCATACAACTACCGATTTCGCTATCATCAAATGATAAAATCATTCTTACATCAGCAACTGCATCTCCATCTAACTTTTTTACAATCTCTTTTCTCTTTGAATCCTCTAAATGCTCAAGTACATCTACAGCATCATCAGAATCCATAAGGGAAATTACCTTAGCCGCACTCTCCACTGATAACTCATCAAAATATTGTCTGGTATTTTCTTCTAAATAGCTAAATATTTCAGAAATTCTTTTTGCACCTAAAATCGGATATAATTTTTTTCTTTCATCTTCCGATAATTTTTCCAACGCATCTGCAATATCATTTTCATGATAATTAGATATTTGTTCAAGTAATTCTTCTTTATCTAAATCACTTCTTATTAAATTTACAAGTTCTTCTACATAATTATTTCTTACAACTGTCTTTTCCATGTCAGCCTCCTCTTTACCTGCTTAATTTAAGCATACAAAAAACACTACTCCAGATTTCTCTTAAGTAGACCGTTTAGTTACATTGCTGTGACGTAAAGGCATAAATCTGATGCAGTGTTATTAAAGGCGTATATCTATATTATGTAGCTAAATAAGTCTCATAGATAGCCACATATTTATATGCCATCGTTTTTCACTGCATATATAACTTCGCCCTGTACTATCGCAACTATCCATGAAACTCACCTCCATTTACTTTCTTTTTCTCCGATATTCTAGCACCGGATTTTGATAAATTCAACCACAGATTAAATATTTACTTAGAATTAACGTATTCTTTTCTTAATAATGATTTACAGTTTACATTATTGATTTCTGCTGTGCAGAATAAATTGAAACATTTCCATTAACTATGTACGCAATTACGCATACGATAACAAATGGGAGCATATTTGTTCCTCCAAATACTTCTATTCCTATCATTATCGGAGCAATTAAAGTATTTGTCGCACTTCCAAATACCGCTGCATAACCAAGTGCACCACAAACTATAGGAGATATTCCCAATAAACTGCCTAAAACCACTCCTAATGTTGCTCCTATTGAAAACAGCGGTGTTACTTCACCACCCTGAAATCCTATTGCTAAGGTTACAATTGTAAATAGCAATTTTAAAATCCAATCATAATAATATACTTCATTTCCACCTAATGCCTCTGATATAAGATTTGTACCAAGTCCTGTATATCTTCCTGAAAGGATAAATAAAAGGCATAATGCAAGTGGAATAGAAATTACACCAATTCGTATATATGGATTTTCAATTTTTTTACTCATAAATACCTTTGCTTTCTGTAATAATACTGAAAATAATCGTCCTGCAATTCCAAATGCAATTCCTAAAACAATTATAGCAATTCCATTTTTTGCATCCGTCATATTAATTGTCTGATTTAAATTGACTTCAAACTTTTCAAGTCCTAAAGTATGCGATGTGAAAGAAGCGACAAATGCCCCTATCATTGCAGGAAGTATAGCTTCGTAATCCATATAGCCTGCAACTATTACTTCAATTGCAAAGAACACAGCTGTAAGCGGTGTCTGAAAAAGTCCACCAAATCCTGCTGCCATACCTGTTATAAGCATTACTTTACTATTATCAGGCATTTTTAATTTTTTTCCAAAAGCATGTGATAATGTTGCTCCTATCTGTACTGCCACACCTTCTCTTCCGGCACTTCCGCCAAACAAATGTGTTATCCATGTTCCAACCATTACAAGTGGTACAAGTGCTAACGGAATAGAATTTCTCTTTTGCTGCCTTGTTTCAAACACAAGGGTCATTCCTTTTAAACTAAGTTCATTAAACTTATGATACATCCATGTAATAAATAATCCGGCAATTGGTAAAAAAGGAAGTAAAAACTTATAATTTTTATTTCTAAAATCAGATATTTCTATCAATCCTCTTCCAAAAATTGTATCAATTATTCCTACAACTATCCCTACAATTATAGCCATTATTATGTACTTAAATACCAGTATTATTTTTATTTCGACTTCGTTTTTATCTTTCTGTAGGCCAATTTTATTTTCGGATTTCATTTTTCTTTGCTCCTTAATTTGCAAATTTTTTTAGTCACATTTTGTATTCCATTGATTCACACAAATCTTTATTCTAATATTTATTAATCATTAGCTATCTTCTATTATTCTTCATTCTTTTCAATTCAGGCATTACTGTTGCAAGCATTGTAATAAAGCACATACTACCGCCAACAACATTCGATATTGGCTCAGCCATAAACACACCATCTGTTCCCATATTAAACACATAAGGAAGTGCATATGTAAGTGGTACTACAATTATTACCTTTCTAAGTAATGAGAAAAATATTGCCTGTTTCTTTTTATTTAATGATTTAAATACAGTCTGTCCTATGTACTGTAAGTCCATAAATATAAATGCTGCAAAATATATATTAAGTGCCGGAACTGCATCTTTAAACAAAGTCTTATCTGAACTAAAAATTCCAATTATAAATTCAGGTTTTGTTATAATTATTCCCCACATAACAGCTGTATAAGCTAGTACTAAACACATCATTACCTTAATAGATTTTTTTACATTGTCAGGTTTTCCTGCACCATAATTAAAACTTAATATAGGTGATGCTCCTTCATTTATTGCATAAATAGGTGTTTCTATCATTTGTCTTGCACTTGATATAATTGTCATCACGGACACATATACGTCTCCTCCCGTAACTGCCAAAACATTATTACAGCAAATAGAAACAAGACTATTTGTTAACTGCATAATAAATCCTGCCGTTCCAAGGCTTACAATATTTTTTGCAAAATAAATGCACTTTTTAATTTCTGTTTTTCGAATAAATCTGACTTTATATTCAGTTTTCTTTCTTAATATATAAAGCACAAAAACTGCAGACATAAACTGTGAAACAACTGTTGCAATTGCTGCCCCTTCAATTCCCATATTTAAAGCAAATATAAATATAGGATCAAGCACTATATTTGCAATCGCTCCTATGGCAACCGATATCATTCCCGTAGTTGCATATCCCTGTGCATTAATAAAGGGATTCATCCCGGTTGAAATCATAGATGGAATTGTTCCTATCAGATAAATTATCATATATGGATATGCATATGTAATCGCATTATCAGATGCTCCGAAAAGATATAATATCGGCTTTGCAAATATAATTCCTACAACCATTAAAATCATTCCACCCACGCAAACCATTGAAAATGAAGTATTCATTATAATTCCTGCTTTTACATTTTCCTTCATTCCTCTTTTGATTGAAAAAATAGGTGCTCCTCCACTTCCAAACAAATTACTAAAAGCTGTAATTATTATAATAATTGGAAAGCATAATCCGACTGCACCTAAAGCCGTTGTTCCTATTTCAGGGATTCTTGCAATATAAATTCTATCAACAATATTGTATAAAAGGCTTAATATTTGTGCAACCAGCATCGGAATTGCTGCATTTAATATATTACTTGTTATTTTCCCATTTTCAAAATCTATTCGTTTCATATAATAAAATTCCTGTTTTCTTCAAATTTTAATGTGTAATACTATTTAGTTCTAAAATAATTAGCATTAATCAATACATAAAAACTTAATTACTTTTAGCCTAAATTTATTTTTCAATTTCTTTAAATATTAATACCGGCTTTGCATTTTCTTTATGCTCTCCGATTATTTTTTCCATCCAAACCATATTATACCATCTGTTAAACTTATAACCACATTTTTTAAACTCTCCAACAAATCTATATCCTAAATGTTCATGATAGCCTACACTGTTTTTAGTAAGATATTCATCTTCAACTTCAGGATATCCGATACATGCATATAAATTAGTAATATTTTGCTTTTTAAGTTCCTTTTCAAGTGTTTCGTATAATTTTTTGCCACTACCCTTATGTCTTGAATCTTTATCCATATATATTGTCATCTCAACTGCCCAGTCATAAGCTGCTCTATCTTTAAATGTATTTGCATATGCATATCCGATTATTTTTCCATTTTCTTCATATACAAAATATGGGTATTTTTCTGTTATTGTTTCTATTCTTTTTCTAAATTCATCTACCGTTGGTACATCATATTCAAATGTAATTGCTGTATTTTCTACATAATATGAATATATTCTTAATAGTTCTTCCACATCATCTAATCTTACTGTTCTAATCATTTTATTCTCCTGTAAAATATGTATAGCCCCCGCCCTTCGGTCGGCGGCTATTCGTCGGAAACATTTATATAAAATGAACTTCGTTCATTTTGTTTTCTCCTAAAATTACTAACTATATTTATTTTTATTATTGTAAAATCGTGACATAATTAAAAAAAGTGCATTTGTCACCGCCGGTCCAAATTTCCAAAGATATTTTACTTTAGAAGTGGAACTTATAATAGTAAAATATCTTTGAAAATTCAGGACTGTTGCGAGTGGCAAGCAGCGAGAGCGTTCTTTCTTTAATTATGTCACGATTTCACTTATAATTAAATTTTCAAATTATCATAAATACATTTTTTCAAAATCTCTCCATTATCTTTTTCTAATACTCTTCCTATTCCATCAGAAATGAATATATTTCTTTCTTTTCCTTTGGTATACATTGCGTTTAGTTTCTCCCAATCAACTACACATATCGGTTGTATGATATTTTCTTCTTCTCCATTTGTTATTAATGTATCTTCAGATGCATACGGACCATAGTCCTCTAAAAAATATGCAAATACTCCTGAAATTTCTTTGTTATGGTCATTTTCAATTCCATATAATCCTACAAATTTAAACCTCTCTATTTTAGGTATAAACTTTTTCCTTTTACCATCTTTATCTAATCTTAAAAGTTCTTCTGATAATTCTTTATAGGCACATTTTATATAAGTATCTATACTTAATCCTGTGTCAAATTCATCTTTTGGAACACTTTCATATGTCATATGGCCTCCGAAAGTATCATATATATGACTATTCTTTTTGACATTCCTTCCTTTTTTTATTTGTTTTTCTGTTTTATCAGTTAAAATAATTTTCCCATCAGGAAGTACAGCTACAATAATTGAAGTAGCATGTAAAACAGGCGGATTTGTGTGTGCCTTTGTTCTATCTATTTTTCCTATTGTTAATATTTTATTGTCTTTTTGTTCTAAGATAGGTAAGTATTCTATTACCATTTTATCCTCCACCATATATTCATAATTACAAGCATTACTTTTATTTGTAATAAACTCCTTGTTTTTATTTGTCATCTCTTCAATCAACAAAGTTCTAACAATTATCCAATACTTATACATTTTTATGCTCATTATAACACACTTTCATTAATTTCAATTGCTAAACTCCTTCTTAAATTTTCCTCTTGACACGAGTCCGTAATCGGACTATACTTCTACGAGTACGAAATCAGACTTAAATTTAAAGAAGAGGATGGTAAATAATGAAAACAGATAATTATCCAAATATGAGTCCTGCACTCATCGAATTTAATCATATCTATAAAGATTTTAATGATATTTATCATGATTTAGCAATTAAGCTTAATATGTCAGACAGCATTTTTGATATATTTTATTATCTTTGCGAAGCCGGCGACGGTTGTATGCAGCGTGATATTTGCCGTTCTTCATGCCTTCCTAAGCAAACTGTTAATTCATCAATCAGAAAACTTGAACAACAGGGCTATCTTACATTAACACCCGGAAAAGGTCGTGGAATGTATATTTATTTAACTGAAACCGGGAAGCAATTTGTTTCTGAAAAAATATATCCCGTCATAGAAATGGAAAACAACGCTTTTTCTTCTCTTAAAAATGAGGAATGTGAATTAATGCTTAAATTATATCGAAAATACAATTCTGCTTTAAGAAAAGAATTGTCAAAACTATAAGGAGATTATAATGCAAATACAATTATCAGATCATTTTACATTAAATAAATTATTAAAATTTGTTCTACCATCAATAATAATGATGATTTTTACATCCATTTATGGTGTTGTAGATGGTTTATTTGTTTCAAATTTTGTTGGGCGAACTGCTTTTGCAGCAATTAATCTTGTTATGCCTCTTTTAATGGGACTTAGTGCCATTGGTTTTATGATAGGTACCGGAGGTAGCGCCATTGTTGCAAAAACTCTTGGTGAAAATGAACCCGAAAAGGCAAATGAATACTTTTCATTTCTCGTTTACGCTACATTAATTGGTGGTTTACTATTCTCACTTTCAGGTTTCTTTTTCGTTAAACCTCTTGTAACCGCCCTTGGTGCCGAAGGTGAATTACTTAATAATTGTGTTTTATATGCAAGAATCAGTTTTGCATCATTAACGTTTTTTATGTTGCAAAATGTTTTTCAAAGTTTTTTCGTTACTGCTGAGAAACCAAAGTTAGGTTTATTTGTTATTATAGCTGCGGGTGTAACAAATATGATTCTTGACTTTTTATTTATTGCTGTTCTTAATTTTGGTCTCGCAGGTGCAGCTCTTGCTACTGTTTGTGGTGAATGCATCGGTGGACTTATCCCTATTTTTTATTTTTCAAGAAACAACAGCAGTAAATTAAAATTAGGAAAAACACATTTTAATTTAAAAATATTGATTAAGACCTGCACAAATGGTTCTTCTGAGTTAATGACAAATTTATCAAGCTCAATTGTTAATTCTATCTACAATTATCAGTTGATGAAATTTGCCGGAGAAAACGGTGTTGCAGCATATGGAACCATTATGTATGTTAATTTTATATTTATTGCAATATTCCTAGGCTATTCTATTGGAAGTGCTCCTATAATAAGTTTTCACTATGGAGCTAAAAATGATAATGAACTAAAGAATTTATTTAAGAAAAGCATTAGTCTTATTGGCTCATGGGGTATTATGTTATTTGTAATCGCACAATTAATTGCAGGACCTCTTGCCAAATTGTTTGTCGGTTATAACGCTGACCTATTTCTCATGACTAAACATGGTTTCCAAATATTTTGCTTTGCTTTTTTAATTAATGGCTTTAATATATTTGGTTCATCATTCTTTACTGCTTTAAATAACGGTTTAATATCTGCTGCAATTTCGTTTTTAAGAACGCTTGTATTCCAATTATCTGTAGTACTTATTCTTCCTATGATTTTGGGAATAAATGGTATATGGATTTCAGTAGCAATTGCAGAATTATTAACATTATGCGTAACTGTTACATGTTTAATTAGAAAAAGAAAAGTTTACCATTATATTTAAATATTTTTTACACATCAAAGTTTTCTTTTGGCAAAACACTTATACAATGTTCTATGATGGCAAAAAATATTCTAAATATGTAATTGTAAATCCTATGTATTCCCAATATACGCATATATAAAAAATACGGATATTCTAAGTTTATGATATGTGTTCTAAGTTTTTGCACATATCAGTTGAAATCTGAATATCCGTATTTTTATTAATTTGTAATTATATCTTTTACATAATATTTTATTTTTAATAACTAATTACATTTTATTAAAACTATTTATTAGTAATCATTTATTAACTTACTTTCTTTACTTTTGAATAAGCACCGTATGTCACTTTACCATCAATAAGTTTATAAGCTCTTACCTTAACATAATATGTCTTTTTAACATTTAATTTTTTTACTGTCACTGTAGCTTTTGATGTAGTTATTGTCTTTGTTTTCTTAGTTGCAAATTTCTTTGATGTTGAATATTTAATCTGATATCCTTTGACACCGGACTGTTTTCTAATGGCAATCTTCATAGACTTCTTTGCTTTTTTAATATTTGAAATCTTTGCTTTTGCCGGTGCACTTACAGTTTCTGTTGTAGGTGTTGTTACAGTAGATGTATTTGCTGTAGGTGTTTTGTCTGTTACAGGTGTTGTTACTTTTTTATTTGCAAGTAATTTATTCATTAATGAATCGTAAGCCTTTGCCAAATCATATGTAGCTTCATATGTTTCATATACATCGCTTCTGTCAACTTCTGTAGCCTCTGCATATTTATTTAACAATACATTTACCTTACCATTTGGATAAACTGTGTACTCGCTAAAATCAATGCTATCAGTTTTATCAATTAATTCATCTAAGAATTTATCAACGTTCTTATCCTCTAATGCAGGAACTGTAGATGGCTGTTTTCTTATGCTCTCTCCTGCTGTCTGTTCATAAGAATATGCAATTTCAATAAGCTTTTCTTCATTTCCATAACTTGTAAATAATGACATACCAAGTGGCATTTCTGTTTCATATCCATTATCCGGGTCAGCTTTAGCAAATCCCATTGGAATCATCATATCAGGTAATCCTGCTACAGGTCCAAAGTAATTTATATATGAAGCTGCATTATTTTTGTTGTTAGAAGTTGTTTCAATATCTGCCACATCTGTCTGTGATACATATGCAACTGCATCAATATCTTGTTCTTTCAAAATGTTAGAAATTGTTTTTCTGAAATTAACCATTCCATTCCAGCATGACTGCCAGTTTTCTGTAGTTCTTGGATTTGTCATTGTCGAAAAATCTTCAATTGGATTTCTAATACTTACATTAGTATAATCTTCTCCATATTTATAATTATTGATTAATTCATATGCAGTTTTAATAGGTGCTACAGGTCCAAGCGATGCAAAGTATGTATCTAAATCCCATTCAAATACATTTGCATAAGGTGCTGCCTGTCTAAGAGAAGTAATAAGTGATTCAGGAATATACTGTGAAATATCTACTAATTCAGCGCCTCCTGCTTCCAAATTTTCCTTTGCTTTCTCAACCATGTCACTAATTTTACTGTCTAATTCTGTAGTTCTTTCACCCGCATCAGAATCATCATTTGCCACATAATATCCAAATGAATTTGACAAATAACCTATTTTCTTTCCTTTTAAGCCATCTGCTTTAAGTCCTGATTCATATCCGTTTGCAGGTTTTAATGAATCTGCATTTGCATCAACTGTATAACTGTCATTAGCATCTGTTCCCGCAATTGCTGTCATTATTGTTGCCAAATCTTCTGCACTTCTACAAATAGGTCCTGTTACATCTCTATCTCCATTAAGCGGAACAACGCCATCAATTGATGTTAATCCTTTTGAAGGTCTTAAGCCATACAAATTAGAGAATGATGACGGACGTCTAATTGATGAACCTGTATCTGTTCCTAAACCTGCTGTTGCAAAATTTGATGTTATGGCAACTGCTGTACCTCCTGAAGAACCTGCTGCTGTTCTTTCTGTATCGTATGCATTATGAACAGCTCCTCCTAATGTTGAACGGGAATTTGAACCACTTGATGCAAACTCAGACATATTTGCCTTTGCTAATATAATTGCGCCTTCTTCTTTTAATTTTTTAACCGCATAAGAGTCATCAGGTGCAATTGAATCTTTCAATGCCTTACATCCTGCACTTGTCGGCATACCTTCAACATCGTAATTATCTTTTACAATAATTGGGATACCATAAAGTTTTCCTTTTATTTTTCCTGCCGCTCTTTCCTTATCTAATTCTTTTGCCTCATCCAAAGCTTTTGAATTAATTGTAATAATGGAATTTAAATTAAGCGATTTATCGTATGCATTTATTCTGTCTATATACATCTGTACTAACTGCTCTGCAGTAAGTTCTCCTTTTTCCATTGCCGTTTCCAATTCACTAATGGAAGCATCCATTAAATCAATTGTAGTGAAAATACTTTCAAGTTTTCCTACTTCATTTGATGATACACTTACTGTAGTTGCAACATCTGCATTTACTTTAACAGGACTAACAATAACGCCGGGTATTGATGTTCCTACTAAAGCAATTGTCATCACAATTGTTCCAATACTTTTCTTTAACATTTCTTTTCTCATAGGCTTTTTTCTCCTTGTATAATATGTATTGTCGCATCACTTTGGTCAGCGGCTAATCATGGGAAACATTTTAAAATAAACTTCATTTACATTTGTTTCTTTCATGATTTAATAACGAAAAAAATAAGACGTTTTTCATTACACAATGTGCAAATCCAAACGTCCTTGTTTGTTATTTATTTCGTTAGGCGGTACTATAACATCATATTTTTTAATTGTCACTAATTTTTCATACTTTTTTTACTAAATTTACTTATCACATTACTAAATAAACTATCCCCTTTCAAAATTAAAAATATCAAAAAATTAAATAACTGTTTTAATTTATTTTTTCAACTACTACTTTGACTACCTGAATTATAACGGTTGGCACAAATGCTAATGCAATTATTTCAATAATCTGAATACCCGTTAACGGAGCAATCATAAACATTGAATGCATAAATTTTACAAAAATTACAAATCCAAGCATTAAAGTTCCGATAACAAATGCTGCTACACTCCATAAATTACTTTTAATTCCAATTTTAAAAATAGAACTTTCACTTCTACAATTAAATCCATGAAATAATCTGGCAAGTGTTAATGTTGCAAATGCCATTGTACTTGCAGTAAGCGGATTAATCTTATCCCCTATATAAAAAGCACTTAATGTTACAGTTCCTATTAATATACCGTAAACTATTAACTTTATAGATATATTTCTTGTAAAAATGCCTTTCTTAGGATTTCTTGGTTTCTTCTTTAATAATAAGTTATCAGATGGCTCCATCCCAATTGCAAGTGCCGGCAAAGAATCAGTAAGTAAATTAATAAATAGCAAATGAACCGGTTTAAATGGAACGTCTAATGCCATTAATGAACAATAAAGTACTACTAAAATAGCTGCCAAATTTCCGGATAATAAAAACAATATTGCGTTCAAAATATTTCTATATACATTCCTTCCATTTAAAACTGCTTTAATAATAGTTGCAAAATTATCATCTGCTAAAATCATATCAGCAGCGTCTTTTGAAACCTCTGTTCCTGTTATTCCCATAGCTATTCCTATATCCGCTTTCTTTAAAGCCGGCGCATCATTTACACCATCTCCTGTCATTGCAACTACATTTCCTTTGTGTTGCCATGCATCGACTATTCTTATTTTGTTTTCAGGTGATACTCTCGCATATACAGACACCTTATCTAATACATTTTCAAGCTCATCATCCGTCATTTCATCAACTTCTTTACCTGTAAGTGCCACATCTCCTTCTTTATATATTCCTATAGATTTTGCTATGGCAGTGGCTGTTACTTTATGGTCACCTGTAATCATTATAGGCTTAATTCCTGCTTCTTTTGCTTTCTTTACTGCCTCCATTGATTCTTCTCTCGGCGGGTCTATCATTGAAACTAAACCTATAAAAGTATAACCATGCTCGCTTTTTGTTGATAAGCAATGGCACTCTTCACATTCCTTATATACAAATGCAAGAACCCTAAGTCCATTCTCCGAAAAAATTTGATTTTGTTTTATAATCTTTTCTTTGTCTTCTTTTGTTATTTTTCTGACTCCATTGCTTGTCGAAATATTTTCGATTCTATCAATTAAAACATCTACTGCCCCTTTTGTAAGAATCGTTGGTACCTTATGAATTTCATATTTGCTACTCATAAGTTTTCTTTCTGAGTCAAATGGAATTTCTTCTAATCTTGGCATCAAAATTCGTATATCTTCATCTGAAATTCCCATTTTATGCAAATCTGTTTTCTTAACCATTTCAAGCAAACAAGTCTCTGTAGGATCTCCAATATTATTTCCGCCCTGGATTGATGAATCATTATTTAAAATTGCATCATATAGCAAATACCTGTGTAACTGATTATTAACATCCAATTCTTCGGGAATAATGCATTGGCCATCTATATAAATCTGCTGTACAGTCATTTTATTCTGTGTTAGTGTTCCTGTTTTATCCGAGCATATTACAGAAACGCAACCTAAACTTTCCACTGCCTTTAATTCCTTTATAATTGCATTATCCTTTGCCATTTTTCTCGTTCCCATAGCCTGAACAATTGTTACTATTGAACTTAACGCCTCAGGAATTGCTGCTACAGCTAATGCAACTGCAAACATAAGTGAATCGAGTATTTTATTTCCCTGCCACAATGAAAGGCCAAACACAACAACACTTATTCCCATAATTATTAATGCAAGTTTTTTACTAAAATTATCAAGGCTTATCTGCAAAGGAGTCTTTTTATCCTGAGTCATATTCATTAAATCAGCGATTTTTCCCATTTCAGTATTCATTCCTGTAGCAGTTACTAAAACATTTGCCCTTCCATAAGTAACAAGACTTCCTGAATAAACCATATTGCATCTGTCAGCTAATGATACTTCACTTTGAATATTTTTATCAAATTTATCAACATTCGTTGACTCTCCCGTAAGCGAGCTTTCATTTACCTGCAATGAATAATTTTCAATTATTCTTCCATCGGCTACAATCATATCTCCAGTTTCTAAAATTAAAATATCCCCGGGAACAACATACTTAGATTCTAATTCCTGTTTTATTCCATTTCTAAGGACTTTTGTTTTAGGTGCTGATAATTCTTTCAAAGAATCTAATGATTTCTCAGCTTTTACATACTGAACAGTCCCTAATATTGCATTCATAACTATAACTACTATTATTACAACTGTACTTTCTGAATTTCCTGTCATCATAGACACTACGGCGGCTATAATAAGAATAATTACAAGCAAATCCGCAAATTGTTCTAAAAACACTCTTGCAACACTTTTTTTCTTTTTTGAGATTAATATGTTTTCACCATACTTTTCAAGATATTCACTTGCTTTTTCATCATTTAGTCCCTTCGAATTTCCATACTCATTAAATAATTCTTCTTTTGTTTTTTGATACACTTCTTTCATAGCAACCTCCTGATAATAAAAAAGAGACCTTTTGTGCATAAACATTGCACAAAAAGTCTCGTTTAACTTACTTAAATTTAATTAATTATCAAATGATAATCTTATAAATCAAAAATAGTTCTCTGACCTCCGGTTCTTATAGAACGTACTGACGAAAATCAGAACATGCATTGCATGCAACTACTCCCTCTCTGTTATAAAAAATTTATCATAATTTAGTATATGTGTCAATCAGAAAATATCCCCATATTTCGCCTAATTTTTGCTCTCTGTTTTCAAAATAATATTTTTCTATTGTATAACTATCTTTGTACTCTTCCAATCCTTTTAATCTTTTTATTCTGCGAAGTTTAATTCCACATACATCGCATATCTGCTCAATTCCTGCTTCCACAATTATATTTGACACCCTTATTTCTTTTGGTGCTCCAAATCGAAAAATAAAACCTATCAAAACATATTCTGGCGAAAGATTCAGACTCTCCTGCATGTTAAGCATCAAAAAGCTATTTACCCCCTCATAACCTTCATAGACAACTATTCCATAACAATTGCCGCCTCTTCCCAATATACTAAAAAAAACCGTTTTTTCTTTTTCACCATATCGTATGCCAATCAAATCCAAATCCCAAAACTTCTCCCACGGTTTCAATTCCTTAATGCATGACGCTGCCTCATATAATTTTTTCACTGTTCTATAGATGCCTCTTTTTCCATATGTGCCCTCTCTTCTCTAAATCCATATTATTTCTTCATGTGCTCAAATTCTTCTTTTCTCAATAGCCTTCATAATATCTTCATCTTCCCTATACCCTTTTAAATATAAAAAATTCGTGTTCCTAAATTATTTATCATAACCATTCCACCCCTTATTTGTCACTCTCCATTTCCATATACGTAGTATATGTTCAATATATTCCCATCTATACCATTTACTTCTTTTTTCAATCAATTTCATTCTTACAATCATTGAAGGATGTGCCTCAACTTTTATATATTTTTTATAATAACTGTAAATTAAATTTTCTTTATTTTCTACACTTCTTATTTTTTCATCATATGTCTTCCAAAAATTTATAAATGCCATTCTTTCTCCAGTATAAATCTGTGTAGCCAATCTATCGGCCCTTAATTCTGCAATTTGATACCAGTATCTTTGATCACAAAAAACCTCAAAAAATAACTTCTGAAAAATCAAAAGGCATAATACCAAATATAAAATTACTTCTATTCCTACAGAAAATTTAATGACAACAAAAAAAAGTAATATACAAAAAAGATAACTAACCAAATGAACAAAACACGAAATTTTTCTTCTTCTTTTAATATTATTAAAATCTTTATAATAAATGTGGGCCAGTTCATGTCCAATTGTATATAATAAAATATCTTTAGCATTATCTTCTGACCTAAGTATTTCAATAAATTGATAGGATACTCCTATATGTGGTATTCCACATTCATCCATGTACGTTTCAATTTTAATACTTCTATCTTTCAATATATCTATCTTTACATTTGAAACTTTCAATTTTTTACACATATTTACCACATCTGGTTCAATTGCACCTAAAGTAACCTGATCTATATCTATGCTTTCTTCTTTTTTCTCAACAACAGCCTTTGATTTTATTTTTTCAAATAAAGTTCTTAATACTAATATTACTATTACAGTCCCACATACAATACTTCCAATTTGATGATTTAATTCTATAAAATATTGCACAAGAATAAATCCCCCCAACGCGCATATATATACTATAAACTTAACTACCTTATTTAATGTCCATTTTATTTTTATCCTTTTTGACTCATCTTTTTTTATCAATTCTGGATTATGCTCTATTGGCAATAAAATACCTTTTATATATTCATTAACCAATTGGACACACTCTTGGGTTATTTCTTTCAATTTCGACACTATAATCTCGACTGTAAAAATTACAAACAGTGCATATCTGATAGATATTACTTCTATTATTTTCATTATGTTTTCTAAAATAATTGGAGATATCAAACACCAACCACTAATATAAATTATCATTGTAAATACATCAAACAATTTATTTTTTATATAGTCTAATTCTTTCTGTTGCTTTTCATCTACTTCATAAAAAAGAAATATATTCTTAATTATAATTTTTATATTATTCACTAAAACTTTTAAGCTTCTTCTCAAAATATTTTTCTGATATAGTTCTCTATAAAATATCATTTTATACCACGCAAGCAATATACCCCCAACTATTATATATCCTATTAATAACATAAATTTTCTCTTATCCTTAATGATATATACTCTCAAAATTTATCATATACTTTTATAATCATTTTTTTCTTTTTACTATAATCACTTCAAATATAAACATATCAAATACGCTTACAATAGCATTTTATCATTACACAAATCACTTCTACTTAAACCTAACCTGCAAATTTAAATTCATATACATCTTTTCATCTTCCTTATACAAAGATGCAAATCCATGTCTACTTGTTGAACCTCTTTCCAATTTAGTATTATCCAATAAATATTTTTCAAAATAATCTCTATTATAAATGTGATATACCAATACTTCTCCATCTGCAGACACAATTATATATCCACCATTTGCTTCATCGTATCCATCCCATTCTTTTGAAGGCATCATACCTAATGCTACTGAACACAGAAATTTTTTAAATTTAAACTCGTAAAACCCTTTCTTTGGGAATCCCAATGGATTTTCTTCCTCCAATTTATTTATTATTTCTCTACAGTCGCTTATGTTATCCCGATAATAACATAATAACACCTGTGCTATTATTTCTTCCATACGACTATCTATCAACATTAAATTATTAGCAAATTTCTCATTAGCTGCTTTTGAATATGTAACCTTTCCATTTGAAAAAATCTGCTCCATTCTATCCATTATTTTACTTTTAGGATTACTAAGCGCATTTATATTTTCCATCTGTTCATCGCTGATTCCGTCAACCTCAAATACAAAATTAGTTGCACCTGATGCGTTCAAAAGTGTTGGAGCGCTTCCCAATTCTGATTTGATACTAAAACCACATACAGGTTCAAATCCTGTATGTATATCATGAATTTGAATTTTAATATCTGTTTTATCAGTAGAAGGTGCAGACAAACGATAGCACTCAATTTCATTAGCAAACTTTTCTGTTTGCTCAATTTCAAATGATCTGCTCTTCATATTAACTATTTCATTATATAAATAATCTGCTTCCTTCTTGAGACGTTCCTTACTTATACTTTTAATCTTAACATCATTGCTATAAATGTCCACATCCTCGTTTTCACCTATCTTGTATTCAAGTCTTTTTCCTTTTACCTCTTCTCGAATTATTTTAAGAATCGGAAAGTATACATTTTCAATCTTTTTGACCTGATCGTCTGCCGCATAAATCTTTCCATATGCCAAAAGTCTTAACAAAACATATAATTCACTCCATTCGCCTTTATTTCCCTTTATCATATTAATATACCTCCCCTTTTATCCTACAGCACGTTCTTTGTTTATCTTTTTAATATTTTCTGCCTTAATAACTGCCTTTGCTTTTTCATCTGCACTAAGAATTTCTTCTATTTTATCCGCTATTGCTTCAATAACATTAACAGTTACACTGTTACCAAACTGTTTGTACAAATGTGTGTCTGCCAGTTCTAGTTTAAAATCATCAGGGAATCCCTGCAGTCTTGCCCATTCCCTAGGTGTCATTTTACGAATTCCTTCTCTGTTAACCTCACCTTTAATGTGTGTAACAGGTATAAAGTTTGTAAGTCTCTTATCAATAATAAGATTTCTTTCTCTACCCATACCACCGCAGACAATAGCTCCTGCTTTTCCGTCCAAGTCTCTGATTTCGTAGCCGAATCCGTTTCCTTTGGCTGCATGTCTTGCTTTGTGTCTCTTTAATGTTTCTATGTATGTTGTAGAAAGATAATATTTAACACTTACTTCCTGTTCTTCCATAATGTCACGTATACAGGTATCCGGCTTATTTCCTATTGGGAATTCAAAATTTTCCGAGTTGATATCTTTTCTGAATGCAACTATATAAATTCTCTCTCTATTCTGTGGAACACCAAAATCCTTACTGTTCAAAACCTTATCATATACAGCATATCCTATCTGTTCAAAGGCATTTTTTATAACTTTAAAAGTCCTTCCTCTGTCATGTATGGTAAGTCCTTTCACATTTTCACAAAAAATAACTTTTGGTTTATGATACTCGCATATTCTCACAACATCCTGAAACAATGTGCCTCTGCACATTCCCTTATAATCATCATCAAAGCCCATTCTTTTTCCTGCTAGTGAAAATGCCTGACATGGGAAACCTGCTAAACATATATCAAATTCAGGTATATCTTTCTCATCAATTTTCGTTATGTCTCCGGCAATCTGAAAGTTATCTTTGTAATTTGCTCTATATGTTTTTTGAGCATATTCATCCCATTCACTTACGAATACTGTTTCTATATTTTTTCCGAAAGCATTGTCAAATCCTTTTCTTATTCCACCTATTCCTGCAAACAAGTCAATTGCTTTATATTTCATTTTATTATTCCTCTCTGTCATATAACGATTCATCAGCCGTCATATTATCAAATATTTTTTCCTCGACAGCTTTAACACATTCGTCTACATTTTTATTTATATCTTTTCCCCAAAATCTCAGAACTGTCCATCCCATAAAGTTCAGTTCTTTTTCAATCTTTTCATCCCGTTCTATGTTTTTAGATATCTTATTAATCCAAAATTCAGAATTTTTTCCTTTTTCTAATTGTAACTTTAATTTCTCCCAATCCTTTCCATGAAAAAATTCACTATCGCAAAATATTGCAATTCTATATTTAGTAAGAACAATGTCTGGTTTTCCCGGAAGTTTATTATAATTCTTCCTGTATCGATATCCTTTTTTCCATAAAGCTTTTCTTAATTTAAGCTCAATACTTGTATCTTTATTCTTGATATTGCTCATATTCCTATGACGTTGTTCTTTTGTTAAACGATCCATTGTCTAACCTCTTTTATTTATCTTCATCAACAATTTCCATTATGTCAGAAAAATCACATTCAAGTGCTGTACATATTTTCAATATTATATCTGTATTTACATTTTCATTTCTTCCAAGTTTTGCAATTGAAGCTGAACTTATATTTGCCTTTTGAGCTAAATCTTTTTTCATCATATCTCTGTCAATTAATAATTTCCAAAGTTTTTTGTAACTTATACTCATGTCTTTCTCCATTCGAACATACTTTCTATTATAGTAACATAAAGATATTGTAATAGCAATAAAAAAGGCAATAAATTATGAGAACTCATAAATTATTGTCTTTTTGCTGTACAGAATTAATTTTTCAATCTTTTTATATCTTTTCCTACCAGATTTCCACCTCTATAATATTCAATTAAAATAATCCTATTGGGTAAATCTATTTCATAATATATACCTAGTTTATAACCACAAACATATCTTGGAAATGTTTTTCCGTCAAAAGACCAAACATCATTGTTTTTTTCTGATCTAGTCAGGGCTATCAATCTTTCTCTATCAGCATTCTTTTTTTCTTCTGACTGATATGATTTTTTCATTTCTAATGCAATCAAATTATCATTTTTTTCATCTTCGCCTCTGCTATGTATTATCAAATCACACGTGACTTGTATTACTTTAAAATCACTATTTATAATAGTCTTAACATGTCCTGCATTTCTATTATATTCAACATCAACATGATACTTCTTATACTTTGAATACTTTTCAATTTCTTTTTCCAAATATCCTTTTAAGCTTGCACAAATACACCTTTCCGACACATCTGATTCTATTAACGACAATTCTTTTGATAAGAATTTACTATTAGCTAAATCAAATATTTTTTTGTCATTCATTTTTATCTTTCTCCTTCTTCTATCATCTTTTTGCATTTATCTACCACTGTAATTCATTCTCTTTTTTTTGCCATCGCTTCGAATGACTTTTCCTTGCCTCTTCATAGACCTTCTTCCTAATTGTCAGAAAAAAGGCATCCCCAAACAACTCCGGGAATGCCATTCATTCATGCATACATTTCTTAATGATTGCTCTGCAATCTTTAAGCTCGCGGCATTCATAGAATGCCCACTTAAATTTATACAAGCAATTCTCTTATCATCTTTGCGTTAAATTCAACTGAATCCACGTCATTTACTTCTATCTGATATAAAGCGTTTGCAGCTATATGTTCTGCTGCCTGCTCTAAATCTCTTATACCACTTGTATTCTTATAAATTTCAATAACTTCGTCTAATGCTTCATCCGTCATAATGCATTCATTTTCCTTAAGACTCATACGTTTCAATACTTTTGGAAGTGCAAATTTAGAAAAAATAATCTTCTTTTCTTCTGATGTATAGTCAGGAATATCTATAACTGCAAATCTTGACATTAATGGTGCGCTAATCTGATCCTTTTCATTTGCTGTAGCAATAGGATAAACACCTACTGTAGGAATCATGCATTCCATGTAATTGTCTGTGAAGCCTAAATTGTCAAGAAGCGTAAGCAATACATCTGCCGGATTTCCATTTCCTTTTCCTGATGATGCCTTATCTAACTCATTAATAATAAATACAAGATTTGACTCACCTGCCATTGAAAATGCATCCATAATAATTCCCGGTTTCGCATTTGAATATATACGTGAACTTCCTGTTAACTGTTCCGGATCATTAATTGAGCTCATATCAAGTGTTGTCCATGGAAGTCTTAATATTCTTGCAACTGCATATGCAATCTGTGATTTTCCTGTTCCGGCAGGTCCTACTAATAAAAGTCCATATGCAGGAAGCGTATGTGTACGATTAATCTGAATTATTGTTTCCATAATTCTCTGTTTTACACGTTCCATACCATATAACTCTTCATCTAATATTCTACGTGCTTCATCAGGATCAATTGCTTCAAAATAATTATTCTTCCATTGAATATTCATCATTATTGAAAGTGCTCTTTGTGCATGATGTCTTTCTTCCTGAGATACCTCGCTTGAGCGTGCAACTGCAAGATTTCTTCTTGCCCATAATCTGATATTATCAGGTAATGTTCTTCCGGCGCAATTCATAAAATCAGTGATGCTCTGAATGCTTGTAAGCTTCATGCTGTCTCCTTCTTCCTCTCTATCGTCATCAATGACTTCTTCTGAAGGTGCATTACTAGCTAATAATCTCTCAATCATAAACTGAAGGAATCCATCTTCTGCTGAAAGTTTCGTTCCGCTGCCTGATAAAGTTTCTCTAATCTTATATACTGCATATCCTTCTTCATTATTTTCTCCTGAAAGACGAACATTAATATGATTTTCTCCTAACCATTTAAGCAAGCTTACAAATCTTGAATCTATCTTTAGAATATCAGCACTTACAATACCATCATCTTCGTTAAATTCAAATGAAGTTCTTTTACATGGATTTGTAAAAATTCCACTTGAATGATGGTTCCATTTCTTCTTACTATTATCAAGCACCATTATAGGTTTATCACCTGTTGGAACTGAATTGTTCGATTGAAATGTTGTGTATGTACATATTGCTTCTTTCTTATCTACAGGTGCGCTGCTAAAATCAAATACCGGCATTTGTTATCTCCTCTAACTTAATTTATTATGTAAAATAAAGTAACTTAATTGTAAAAATCTGTCACTTTTTCATTATTCCACCACGTATTTTACTATTTATTTTGCAAATGAACAACCATTGATATTATTTTTTGTGCTAATTTCTAAACATTTTATTTTTTTTACTTAATTCTAATTTTACACAACACTGCTACTTTTTAAATTTACAAGGCAGAATTAGTGCAGAAGGATTACTTATGTTTGGAATTGGTGGGCTTGCAATCGTATATTTTATTGCCCCTATTTTAGACAACATGCTTGCCAAAATACGACTACGTTATATTTCTATCATATTTGGAATTTTATTTGTCATTTGTTTAAGTGATGTCATTTATTCAAATTTTCATCCAAATATTGGTCACGGCATTACTGATTACACAAGTTATAATTCCATTACAAACACGACGTTTTTTTGATGCGTGTTTGTATTCTCATTCTATATTATAAGTGTTATAATATGTCTATATTTATATTTGGAAACAATATTTATAAAATTCATATTTTACCAATGTTTCCTACTAACAGCCACCGTAAAAAAACGGAGCAATACAATACAGGAGGAATTTATAATGAACAACACTTATATTTCAGATTCAATAAAATATATCGGAGTTGATGATATTGATATTGATTTATTTGAAAGTCAATACATTGTACCTAACGGTGTTTCTTACAATTCTTATTTAATTCTTGATGAAAAAACTGCTGTTATGGACACTGTCGATGCGAGAAAAACTGATGAATGGTTTTCTAATCTTAACTCTCAATTAGCTGGAAGAAACGTCGATTATCTTATTATTTCACATTTAGAACCCGACCATTCTTCTAATATAAAAAATCTTATAGACAAATATCCTAATGTCAAATTAGTTCTTAGTGCTAAAGCTTTTGCTATGTTGCCTCAGTTTTTTGACATTGAAAATCTCTCTGACCGTTGTTTAGTTGTTAAAGACGGAGATGAACTTGATTTAGGTTCTCATAAATTAAAATTTATTATGGCTCCAATGGTTCACTGGCCTGAAGTTATGGTTGAATACGAAGTAAGCGAGAAGATTCTTTTCTCTGCTGATGGATTCGGCAAATTTGGTGCTTTATCTGCTGATGAAGACTGGGCCTGTGAAGCAAGAAGATACTATTTTAATATTGTCGGCAAATACGGTGCACCCGTTCAGACATTACTAAAAAAAGCTTCTACTCTTGACATTAAAACCATTTGTCCTTTACACGGTCCAATACTTAATGAAAATTTAGATTATTATATTGGAAAATATCTTACATGGAGCAGTTATGAACCTGAAGATGAAGGTGTTCTTATCGCCTGTGCATCAATTCATGGTAACACAAAAATGGTTGCTGAAAAACTCGCAGATATTTTAAAAGAAAAGGGGTGCAAAAAAGTTGCATTTACTGACTTAGCAAGAGATGATATGGCTGAAGCAATTGAAGATGCTTTTAGATATGATAAGTTAGTTTTAGCTGCTGCTACATATGATGGTGGTGTATTTCCACCTATGGAAGATTTTCTTAACAGACTTGCTCACAAGAATTATCAAAAGCGTAAAATTGGAATCATTGAAAACGGTTCATGGGCTCCAATGGCTGGAAAGTCTATGAAATCTATTCTAGACGGAATGAAAGATTTAACCTATTGTGAAAATATGGTAACAATCAAATCAACTTTAAAAGATACAGACATCGTTTCTCTCGAAGCTTTGGCTAACGAACTCATATAAAAATTTATATGGTCGTGTTATTTATAATAATCTGTACTCTACACTATATAATATGCTTAAATACAAAAACTTCCTGTGAAATTTGATATATTTTTCTTCATTAAATATCCAAAAAAAATATCAAATTTTACGGGAAGTTTTCATGTTAAGTTTATTTTATTTTTATTGATATATATCCTTATAATCATCTGGCAAAAATCTATGATATATTATATGGAATCCTTCATCTTTAAAGCAATAATAATACGTATCTTCACTGTCCTCTTCAAAATATATAAGTGTATCAAACTCATTATCTTCCATCTTTTCTATATGGACTTTTGATGCTTTAGAAAGGAATAAATTTTCTATATCCTGCATCTTTGTTTCATGCTTTCCAACCAATTCAATTAATCTTTTAATGAACTCATCTTCCTTAGTATTTTCATGTACATATTCTGCACCCTGTTCATTTATATAGAAACAAAATCTATCGTCCTTATTTGATACAATTACTTCTCCTAATGTTTCATTCGTATATTCTGACAGCTTTTTTAATCTTTCATCCATTTCATAAACATTATCTTGACTTGAAAAGATATTATTAAGTGAACTTAAAGGATAATACAATCTGATTTTTTCCTTTCGATATCCAAGTTTTGCCTGTTCTTCTTTTATTATATCTATAAGATTATTTTCTAATATTTTGTAACCGTTCATTTTTTCATTCCACTTTTTAATTAATTATCTATCATTCATATTTAAATACAATGATGCCAGGAGCAAAAGCCCCAAACTTTGATTCCAACAGATTGTTCCGTGCTATACTTAATTCATTTCAAATTTTAACTTCTATTTTCTCATTTTTCAACATATATTGACATAACTGTTAATATCTTTTATAGTTTAGAGGTAACAAATTATCTATGTGATGTATATTATATTAATACATTAAAAAAAATGGAGGGCTTATGAACGAATTTGAAACATCTACACAACCAAAGAAAAAGAAATTTATACCTGTAATTATTATTGCAGTTATACTTGTCGCCATAATTGGTGGTTCTGTTTACGCTTCAAGAAGCGTTATTTCTAATATCTTTCAGGAAAAATTTGCTAAACCTGAAGATTATTATCACAGAGTTGAAAACAATAATATTAACAATGACATTGATAACAGTATTAAATCCTACTCTACTGCTTATAAATTAATAACTTCAAAAAAATACTCATCAACTGCATCTATACATTTAGATTTTAGTGACGAATTAAAAGATCAATTAGTAAAAATAAATTCTAAATTAAATCAGATTAATTCAGCAGAATTGACTTACAAATCTTCATTTGACAATTCAAAAGAAGTTGTTACCTTAGCTGCAAAAATCAATGATGCTAACCTTGTTTCAGGTAATGGTTTTATTGATTTTGACAATGCAAAAATATATGGTCAGATTCCTGAAATTTCTGACTCTTATTTAGATTTTTCTTCATATCTTAACTCTGAGGAATATGATGTTAATATTGATTCATTAAAATCACTTGGTTCTTTTTCTGATTTATACCCTGAACCTGAAAAACTCGAATCTATATTAAAAAAATATTCAACTCTTTTTGTCAACTCAGTTAGTAATGTAGAAAAAACTAAAACAACTATAACTGCAAATAGTATAACTCAGGATTGTGTAGGACTTACCGTTAAAATGAGTGGTCAGGAACTTTATGATTCTATTCATACTATATTAGAAACTGCTAAAGATGATAAAGATATACAATCTATCATTGATGATATGATTGATTACATTAAATCAATTGATTCTTCTTCAGACTTAAATGATGTCACTTCTAAATCATATTATGAAGATATTGATTCACTTATACAGGAACTTGAAGAATCAAAAGATGAATTTACAAAATATGAAGACTTATTAGATATGTTTGTTTATGTTGATAACAAAGGAAATATTATTGGACGTACAATAACTATTACAGCTGATAAAACATACACCATAGAATATAAACGTGCTATAAAAGCAACTTCTTTAGGAATTGAGTCAACTATTAAAGAAGGCGATAAGGTAGTATTTTTAGTTAAAGGAAAAGGTTCATCTACATTAACTGAATTTAGTGGAGATTTTGTAATTACTTTCCCAACTGAAGAGGTAACAATAAACGCAACAGTATCTAATGGTGATGTTTCTAAATTGTTAGATGGAACATTTAATGGTGATATAACTCTTACTACTACTTACAAAGATTTAGAAGACTATAAATTGAATTTATCAGTAAAAACATCTCTTTTAAGCAGTTTGGTTAAAGTTGAAGCCCTAGATAAAGAAAACAGTTGTGGTATATTAACACTTAAACAGGAATCTACAAACAAAGCTGATATCGATTTTCCTGATACTAATTCAACATTTATCGATGTTTCTGACTCAAATGCGCTAGATAACTATATTTCTAATTTTAACATTGAATCATTTATTAATGATTTTGCTTCAAGAGCAAATCTTGATATTTCATACTCAGATATAGTATCAGACACTTTAGGTTATTATTCATCTTTAAAGAATGACTATAATGCATCTGATTATAATTTCTCTGATTTTGATGCATCTGATTATAATACTTCTGACTTTGATATATCGGACTACGACTCTTCAGATTTTGATTCGTCAGATTCCTATATTTCTGACTATACATCTGACCTTGATATTTATTAAAAATAACTATTTTCATTTGTTATTGTATCAGATGTGGCTATAATTAATTGTGATTTATAATTTATAAATATTGAAAAATTGCACATTTAATGTTAAAATTATTTAACTAGTGCCTAAATGTACTAAGTAAGAAATTGTTTTTCAATTCGTAGTTATAAATTAATTTTTACAAGGAGAATCAAATGCGCACAGCTATTATGACTGATACCAATAGTGGTATTACAACTGAAGAAGGAAAATCTTTAGGAATTTTTGTCATTCCTATGCCGATAATTATTGATGATAAAGTTTATTATGAAGGTATAAATATAACTGAGAAGGAATTCTATGAAGCTTTAACCGGTGGTAAAAATCTTTCCACATCTCAGCCTTCTCCCGGAGAAGTAATGGATATGTGGGACTCTATCCTTGAAAGTGGAGATTATGATCAGGTTGTATATATTCCTATGTCAAGCGGATTAAGCAATTCATGTTCTGCCGCTATGGGACTTGCTCTTGAATATGAAGATAAAGTATTTGTAGCAGATAATCACAGAATTTCCGTTACAATGAGAGAATCTGTTTTATCAGCAAAAGAACTTGCTGACGAAGGCAAATCAGGTGCTGAAATTAAAAAGGCTTTAGAAGATGATGCTTATAACTCAAGTATATATATTTCAGTTAATACGTTGGAATTTTTAAAGAAAGGTGGCCGTATCACTCCTGCTGCTGCAATGATTGGAACAATGCTTAATATTAAGCCTATCTTAACAATACAGGGTGAAAAGCTTGATTCATTTGCAAAGGCAAGAAGTATGAAAAAGTGTCAGGATAAGATGCTTGAAGCTTTAAAAAGCGAAATTGCCGGTCGTTTTTCACATAATGATATATCCAGGTTAAAAGTTGGTGCCGCAGGTGCCGGATTATCAGAAGAAGAAATTGAAAACTGGCTTGGAATGGTAAAAGAAGCTTTTCCAAATGCGAAAGTATTCTATGGGCCTTTATCTGCAAGTATTGCATGTCATACTGGTCCCGGAGCTGTTGGAATCGGAATCAGTTTTTAAATCAACGCTATTGTAATTAATTTAATTCAATAATAAAAAAGATAGATTTGGAAATTTCATATCGCTTCGTTTCGTATTTAATTAAACGATTAATAAGCGATACGTTAATTCAAAAATCTATCTTTTTATTATTTTATTTTTTTTATTATTTTAATAATGAGCAGCTTAAACTTTAACTATTAAAATAAACTCATATTTTTATCTTTCGCTATTGAAATAAACTTTTTTAATATATCACAAATGAATTTAATTTTTTAATATTATAATTTGCTTTCAATCCAGGCTTCTATTATTTCCTTTGGCTGGAATCCTGTTCTTGTAGCATCTATCTTACCATTGATGAACATTGTTACAGCCGGAATATTTTCAACATCGTATTTTTTAGGTGATTCCTGATTTATTGCAATATTAGCTCTATAAAAATCAACTTTTCCTGCATATTCATCAGCTGTTTCATTAATTATCTGTTCCATTATCTGGCATGATTCATTTCCTGTAACTGAAAAATTAACTATCGCTATTTTACTTGCTTCTACTTCGCTAAAATCATTGTTTTTAATTTTCTTTACCATTTTATTGTCTCCTTTGTAAATTTATAGTCTGTCCATCATTTCTGACGGAACATATGCCTCAACATAAATTCCATCATCTCTATATTCTTCTTTCAATAATTGTCCATATTTTCTTATAAGACCGGGCTTACCGGCATCAGCATATGAAAACACTTTTTCAATATGAACTCTCATCGATTTAAGAGCTTTGCTTATGGCATCGTTTAACTCCTCAATACCAACTTTATTTTTTATTGCAGCTTTAACAATATAATCAGCCTTAAAATCTCTTAAAATCGGCTTATTTTCAAGTCTGTCCTGCTTGTTAAATACTGTAATTATAATTTTATCTTTTACGTCTAACTGTTCTAATGTTTCATACACAGCATGTATATGTTTATCCATCTGTGGATTTGAACTATCAATTACATGTATAATAATATCTGAATATTTTGCTTCCTCTAATGTACTTCTAAATGCATCTATTAAATGATGTGGAAGTTTTCGGATAAATCCAACTGTATCTGTCAACAAAATCTCCTGTCCGTCAGGAAGTTTATAATTTCTTGTTGTAGGATCAAGCGTAGCAAATAACTTATCTTCCTCTAAAACTTTTGCATCCGTAAGAGTATTTAAGAGTGTAGATTTACCTGCATTTGTATAACCAACGATTGCTGCTACCGGTACAGGATTCTGAGATCTTTTAGCTCTTGTAACATTTCTGTGAGCTTCCATATCCTTAACTTCTGCTTTTAATTGGGAAATTCTGTCCCTTATCAATCTTCTGTCAACTTCAAGTTTCTTTTCTCCGGGACCTCTTGTTCCGATTCCACCACCCTGTCTTGACAGATTTTTCATACCTATAAGTCTTGAGGATCTGTATCTAAGCTGAGCAAGTTCTACCTGTATTTTTCCTTCTGCAGTCTTTGCCCTGCCTGCAAAAATGTCTAATATAATCAATGTTCTGTCCATAACTTTTACGTTAAGTTCGTCTTCTAAATTTTTGTATTGGGCAGGGGTTAGTTCATCATCACATACAATGGCTGTTGCCTGTGTCTCCCATATCAAATCTTTTAATTCTTCGACTTTTCCCTTACCTACATAAGTTCCCGGATGAACTGCCTCTCTATTTTGAATTGTTCTTCCAACTACCTGTGCACCTGCAGTGTTTACAAGTTCTTCTAACTCATCTAATGATTCATCCGCATCATTGCTATCATCTAATGATACAGCCACAAGAATAACTTTTTCAATTTCTTCTTTATTTTCAATTAATTTTGCCAAATACATCACCTCGTTTTATTGTTAGTTCTCACTTATCTTTGAAATTACATTTAATTTTTTCCATTTGCCACGTTTATATCTTACTAAACTTATTGTTCCGTTTAAGAACCATGTAAGTCCTGTTGCAAAAAATACACCATATCTTCCAAACATAGGCACCATCGTAAGTGGTCTTGCAAGGAATATTCTTCCGCACATTTCTACTATTCCTGTCATTAATGAGAACATTGCATCTCCTGCTCCATTCAAGACATTTCTAGTAGTATAAATTAATCCTAAAAATGCTAAAAAGCAACTATCTATTCTAAGACCTACAGTACCTATTGCAATTACATCCGGGCTCTTTCCGAATATAGATATTATCTGTGGTGCAAATCCCCAGAATATTGGTAATACAGCCAATGCAAATACTGTACTTATAATTGTACCAGAGAAAAATCCCTGTTTTACACGCTTTACATTTCCTGCTCCCATATTCTGTCCTGTAAATGTAGAAATGGCTGAACCTAATGACATAAATGGCTGCTGAACTAACTGTTCAATTCTTGCAACAACTGTAAATGCCGTTGTAAATGTTGCACCAAATCCATTTACTACTCCCTGTAAAACAATAAGTGAAACAGCTATCAATGCATTTTGCAATGCAACCGGAATTCCTAACTGTAAGCATTTATATAATATTGCTTTTTTTATCTTTAAGTTTTCTTTTGTAAGTCTGAAAAATGTTGTACATTTAACTGCATATATAATACATGCCACTGCTGATATCAATTGTGCAAATGCCGTAGCTACTGCAACGCCAACAACACCCCATTTAAATTGGAGTACAAAAAGCAAATCTAATGCTACATTTATCAAACTGGCTACAATTAAAAATGTAAGTGGTGTCTTAGTATCTCCAAGTGCTCTTAAAATACTTGATACACCATTATACATTCCTACACAAATAAAACCAATTGCAGTAACTTTTAAATATATAACTGCATCTTCTAATATTGCCGGATCAGTATTCATTAATACAAGTGCCGGTCTTGCAAGGAAGAATCCTACTAACGACATTAATACTGAGCAAATCGAAATTGCCCATATTGCGTTACCTATTGTATTTTTTACGTTTTCTTCATCTGATGAACCAAAGTATTGTGAAACTACAATCCCAATTCCTACTGATAATCCTAAAACAAGCGAAAAGAAAAAGAACTGTAATGAATTAGTTGTACCAATAGCTCCTAAAGCATTTTCACCAACAAAGTTTCCTACAACAATAGAATCTACCATATTGTAAAGTTGCTGAAATACATTACCTATTAACAAAGGAATTGTAAACTGAAGAAGTAATTTTGCAGGGTTTCCCTTTGTCATATCCTTAACTCTTTTATTTTCCATAGTTTCTCCTCGTCTAATATGTATTGCCCCTTCATTTGCCGGGCGGCTAATCTTCTAAAATAAAATTCCGTTTTATTCATTGTATTTTACATATAAAACTCTGATTCTTTATATATAATTTTAACCATTTAATAGTTATAGTCTGATTTTATCTAATAGCTATAAATAACAGACTTCCTAAAACCCCACATATACTTCCTGTAATCGCTCCTACGATTACATCCTTTGGAAAATGAACACCTCCGATAACACGCAGCACAGCTATCATACAACTTATAACAAATAAACATATGCCTAATTCTAAGTTAGCATATATGAATGTAGTTGCTATAACAAAAGCTGAAAATACGTGTCTGCTTGGAAATGAATTCCCTTCTTTTTCCTTTTTTATTATTGGATCATAATTATATACCGTATAAGGGCGCGGTGAATCAAATTTTTTTCTAAAATAAGATACACCTATAAATGAAACTGCCGTGACAGCAACAATCCTTATAACATCACATTCCTTAGTTATAATCATAAATACAACAACTAAAATATAAATAATATAAACAACAGAAGTTGAAAATAAATTAAGTTTTCTTACTATCTGCTCTCCATATTTATATTTTCTTATTCTGTCGCTTATTTTTATATAATCATTTTCTGTCATAAATCACCTTATTGCTTTCTTGCAATTCTATATTCATCACCATAAGAAAAATACGGACAACTTGCCGTTGGATTCTGTAACTGCCTTGCATAGTCATCTTCATCCATGCTTACAACGCATCCATATTCCTCATATTCTTCATCATACACATAATTGCTACAAAATTCACAACTATACTGACCCATCTTTTCCTCCTAATTTTAAATATAATTATGTTGACATTAGTCAATGTATCACTCTTTATTCTTTATCAAAATATCCCACAATATTTATCTTTGGTAATACTGCTTTCCCATAACCGTTTATATCTATGTTTTTCTTACATACTATAGGAGTTGCCAATTATATTTGCAACTCCTATAGTACTAATCGATTTATTTTTACTTATAACTATCTGCTAACTTTTTAAATGCAGGCAATGCTTTTTCAATCTGCTCTGTCTGTACACAATATGATACTCTCACATATCCCGGTGTACCAAAACTATCTGCAGGAACAAGCAACAATTCCTGTTCTTTTGCCTTTTCACAGAATGCCTTTGCATCATCTTCCATGGCTTTTACAAATAAATAGAAAGCTCCATCGGGATATACGCATTCAAATCCCATTTCCGTAAGACTGTTATATAATAAATCTCTGTTAGTTTTATATATCGAAATATCTGCTGTGTCATCAATACATCTTTCAATAACCTTTTGGAATAAACTTGGTGCACATACATATCCTAATACTCTTCCTGCTCCACATACAGCTGCATATGCATCCTTGCTGTCAACCATTTTGTTTGACACAACTATGTAACCAATTCTTTCTCCAGGTAATGATAATGCTTTACTGTATGAATAACATACAAATGTATTATCATAATAATTAATCATATATGGTACATCAATATCATCATATACTAATTCACGATATGGTTCATCAGTAATTAAGAAAATAGGATGTCCATATTCTTTTTCTTTTTTTCTAAGGATATCACACATTTTAACTATTGTTTCTTCTGAATACACAACACCTGACGGGTTGTTAGGTGAATTAACAATAACTGCTTTAGTCTTTTCATTTACTGCTGCTTCAAATTTTTCCATGTCAATCTGAAATGTTCCTTCTTCTCCCGGAACCTGTACAACCTTAGCACCTGACTCCTTAATAAAAATAGTATATTCAGGGAAGAACGGCGTAAATACGATACATTCTTCATCCTTTTCCATTATTGCATTCAATACGATTGTAAGAGATGCTGCTGCACCACAAGTCATATAGATATTATCTTTTGTTATATCTGTTCCAAATTTTTTATTTATATAATTAGCAATTGTATCTCTTACATGGGCATCCCCCTGTGCTGATGTGTAACCATGTGTAGCTACCGGATCGCCATTTTCAACAATATCAATAATTGCTTTCTTTACACTTTCCGGAGCAGGAACACTTGGATTACCAATACTGAAATCAAATACATTTTCTGCACCAATTTCCTGTTTACGTTTATTTCCATATTCAAATATTTCTCTTATTTCTGAACGAACTTTTCCTAAATGTACCATATCTTCTACAAACATATCTCTTCTCCTTTAAAATTAATTTTGTATTTTTATGCTGTCAGTACCAAAATATATCTTACAGATTATTTTTATAGTCATGCATCATTTACAAATTCTGTATTTTAAATTCACGCTCATGCTCACGTTTCTGGTCTCGTTTTGCAATGTCGTCTCTCTTATCGTATAATTTTTTACCTCTTGCCAAACCAATTTCCACTTTTACCAGACTTCCTTTAAAATAAACCTGCAAAGGTACTAATGTCAAACCTTTTTCTTTAATTTTACCAACAAGTTTATTTATTTCATATTTATGCATCATTAATTTCTTTGGTCTAAGCGGATCTTTATTGAAGATATTTCCCTTTTCATATGGGCTTATGTGCATTCCATAAATAATCAGTTCTCCGTCTTCAATACGGATAAATGACTCTTTAATGCTACATTTTCCCTGCCTTAAAGACTTAACTTCAGTACCATGAAGTACAATTCCGGTCTCATAAGTATCTTCAATAAAATAGTCATGGCGGGCCTTTTTATTATTTGCAATTAATCTATTCGCTGCCTTTGCCATATCTTCACCTTTCCATATTAACTTTACAACTTTTTCCATACAATTTTACATCATTTTATTACTAATTTCACTATAAATTTGTATATATTTGATTATGCCAGTACAAAATCTATTGTTTTTGTCATCTTATCTGTATGAACAACTCTTACCTTTACAGATTGTCCTAATTTGTATGTCTTTTTTGTATGTTCACCTACAAGAGAATATGTTGGTTCATCATATATATAATGGTCATCCTCCATATTGCTTACGTGAACCATTCCTTCTATTGTATTAGGCAACTCAACATACATTCCCCAGCCGGTAACACTTGAAATTACACCTTCAAATTCTTCTCCGATATAACTTCTCATATATTCAACTTTCTTTAATTTCTCAGTATCCCTTTCTGCATCATCAGCACGTCTTTCGTTTATACTACAATTCTTAGTTATATCAGGCAAAATTGTATTGTAATGTCTTATATATTTTTCATTTAACTTGCCATGAATATTTTCTTTAATAATTCTGTGTATCTGCAAATCAGGATATCTTCGTATTGGAGATGTAAAATGGCAGTAATATTTTGCTGATAATCCAAAATGTCCTTTACATTCCGGAGTATATTCTGCTCTCTTCATTGAACGCAAAGTAATTCTGCTTATCAAAGCTTCTTCACTTGTTCCTTCCACACTTTCTAATAACTTCTGAAGTTCTTTTGGATGAATTTCATCTCCCATCATCTTTATATGATATCCAAAGTTATTTATAAATGTAGCAAGTTGTGTCATTTTCTCGACATCCGGCTTATCATGATTTCTATATACAAATGGGAGTTCCTGCCAATAATACTCTTCTGCAACCGTTTCATTTGCCATAAGCATAAAATCTTCTATAATTTTAGTTGCTGAATTTCTCTCATAGGGTTCAATGGAAATAACTCTTCCTTTATCGTCTAATTTAATTTTACATTCAGGGAATTCAAAATTAATTGCACCTCTTCCATATCTTTTCTTTCGCAAAATATCAGACAATTCTTTCATTAACTTAAACATTGAGATGAAATCTTTATGTTTTTCGCATGCCTCTTTTTCACCTATAAGTACATCTCTTACCTGCGTATAAGACATTCTTCTGTCTACATTAATTAATGTTTCCACTATTTCATGACTTATAATATTCCCATTTTCATCGATTTCCATAATACAACTAAGTGCAAGTCTGTCTTCTCCCTGATTTAATGAGCAAATACCATTAGACAATTTATGTGGAAGCATTGGTATTACCCTGTCTACTAAATAAACACTTGTGGCCCTTTTTCTAGCTTCTTTATCTAATGGAGAATTTTCCGTAACATAATTACTTACGTCCGCAATATGAACTCCTAAAGTATAAACTCCATTTTTCTTAGAGATTGTGATAGCATCATCTAAATCTTTAGCATCTTCTCCATCTATTGTTACAGTCTGCCAGTTTCTAATATCTTTTCTTCCGTTCTTTTCTTCTTCTCTTACATAATCAGGTATGTTCTCTATCTGTTCCATTACATCTTCCGGAAACTCTGTAGGTATATCATAAGCTTTAACGATAGATAAAATATCTACTCCCGGGTCATTTACATGACCTATAATTTCAACTATTTTTCCTTCCGGCTTTCTTCCTTCCTTTCCATAATCAGTAATCTTGGCAACTACTTTATGTCCGTTAACAGCCCCCATAGATGCTTTGAGTGGAATATATATATCTTTTACAATTTTTTGATTATCCGGTAATACATATCCAAAGTTTTTGCTTTTTTCAAATAATCCAACAACTTCTGTTATTTCATGGGATATGATTTTTACAATTTTACCTTCTTTTCTTCTTTTTCTTGTTCCATCATTCTTAGTTTTGTCTTCAGGTAATACTGCAACTAAAACCGTATCATGGTGAAAAGCATTATTAACATTCGCAGCCGGAATAAAATAATCCTCTTCTTCACCCTCTACAGTAACAAATCCGTATCCTTTTTCATGTGCAGTAAATATACCTGTAACTAATGTTTCTTTTGCTATCGAATACTTTCCTCTTTTTGAAACAGATATCTTTCCTTCATTTATTAATTCATTTAAGACTATTTCTAATAATCCTCTATCTTCCTTTTTTACATTTAATATTATTGCTAATTCTTTTATTTTCATAGGAACATAGTTTTTATCATTCATTAAATCTAATATGATTTTCTTTCTTTCATTAATTAATTCCATGATTTCTCCTTACTCTATTATTATAAATTTGTAAAATACTTTCTATTTATGCATTTATTTTTCAAATGAAATCTCTTCATTTCAAATTTATTTCTATAATTATTTTAGCCATTTTTTCTTTTTATAATAAAAAGAAAGTGTTCCTAAAAGGAACACTTTAAAAATCATAATTATCCTAAAAATTTAAGAACTTCATATTAAGAACAATTGAAAGTACAAAGAATAAAACAATCATAACCTTTGTAATCTTTTCTAATTTTCCTTCCATTGAACGTCCTTTATTCTTTCCCCAGTATGATTCTGCTGCACCACTGATTGCTCCTGTAAGTCCAGCCTGCTTTCCTTCCTGAAGTAGTATTACTACTGTTATAACTACACAGATGATAATGTATATCACTGATAATACTCTTAATAATGTAATCATTTCGAACCTCCTATTAGTATGTATTGCCCCTCCCTTGGGTCAGCGGCTAGTCGTCGGAAACATTTATTGAAAATGAACTTCATTCATTTCGTTTCCTTCTATACCTATTCAAACGCGAATACATAAATATTATCATATTTGTATGCTATTATCAAGTAATTATTCCAATCTTTTCTAATTTTATCATCTAAATTTCTTCCTATTGCTGATTGCCTTCATTCATTAATTCCTGTAAATTACTGATTTCAGTTTCTATTTCTATATTTTCACTTTTGCTTTGTACTATCTCTGTATTTTGTTGTTCTTCTATGGATTCTGTTTCATCAGACTTGGTAGTCTCTATCGTTGTTTCCTGAATAGTTACATCTTCTGTTTCATTTTGTTTGCTATCTGCATTTTTCTTCTTTTTATCAGTCTTTTTATTTTTTGAGTCGTCACTTGCTTTTTTACTTATACTTGAATTTATACTTTTACTTTTTGATTTTGCTGTACCTGTACTTACAGAAGCACTTTTTTCATTCGTCACTACATTACTCTCTGTATTTTTATTTCATTCTGTTTGTTTACTGCCACACTGACTGCAGTAGTTGTTTCCTCCTTTTTATTTTATCTTTTGTTTATTTCCCATTTTTCCCATTTGTTTAGTAGGTATTGTATTGTTTTTCTCATCGTTTGTCAACTTTATTTCTACTTTTATTTATAATTTTTCTTCAATTCTCAATAACTGGTTATATTTTGCTGTTCTTTCACTTCTACATGGTGCCCCTGTTTTTATAAAACCTGTATTAAGCCCTACCGCCAAATCTGCAATAGTTGTATCTTCTGTTTCTCCTGAACGATGTGACATGATAGCTATATATCCATGACTTTGTGCCATTTGCACAGCTTTAATCGTTTCTGTTATACTTCCTATCTGATTTGGTTTTATCAATATTGCATTTGCACATTTCTCTTTTATTCCCTTTTTTAATCTCTCTACATTTGTAACAAATAAATCATCACCGACTAAGTGGATTTTTCTACCTAATTTCTCAGTAATCTTTTTCCATCCATCCCAATCTTCTTCATCTAATGGGTCTTCTATTGAAAATATCGGATATCTGTCAACAATATCACTCCACATATCTATTAATTCATCTGTTGTCAATTCGATTCCTTTTTTAGGTAATTTGTATTTTCCTGTAACTTCTGCTTTCCATTCTGAAGCTGCTACATCCAAAGATATTTTAAAGTCTTTTTCAGGAATATATCCTGCCTTTTTAACTGCTTCAATAATTAAATCAAGTACTTCCATTTCGTTATTTAAATCCGGTGCAAATCCACCTTCATCACCAACTGCAACAGATAAATTTTTGTCTTTTAATAATTTTTTCAGTGCATGGTAAACTTCTGCACACCATCTCAATCCTTCTTTAAATGTTGTCGCTCCAACAGGTAAAATCATAAATTCCTGCACGTCTATATTATTAGATGAATGAGCACCTCCGTTTAAAATATTCATCATGGGCATAGGCATTTTGCACGCACTTATGCCTCCTGTAAATTTGTAAGTAAAAATATTTAATGCTTTTGCACATGCATTTAAATTAGCCATCGAAACAGCCAATATTGCATTTGCACCTAATTTTGATTTATTATCTGTTCCGTCTTCACTTAACATCATTCTGTCAATTCTTCTTTGATTAAGTGCATTTTGTCCTATAAGCATTTCATTTATTATTGTATTTACGTTTGTTACAGCTTTTTTTACACCGGCTCCTAAATATCTATCTTCACCATCTCTAATCTCCGCTGCTTCAAATTTTCCTGTTGATGCACCGGACGGTACGGTTGCTCTTCCTGTAATCAAATCAGTTTTTGGATTTTCCCCTCTAACCGTAACTTCTGCTTCAACTGTAGGATTTCCACGTGAATCTAAAATTTCTCTTGCTTTTACATTTACAATCTTTAAATATTGTTCCATATTCTCTATCAGATGCATTTTTAGCACCCAATTTCTCCTATATTATTTAATGTTCCGTTAATATATAAAGATTTTTCAATATACTATGCCTCACTATTTTCACTAAGTTCTTACTATTTAGATAACGGTATATATGTCTTTTATATAAAACAAATTTATATAAGTTCTTTGTATAAAACACTGTTATATACATTCTTTATACATAAACAGGGAAACACTATTTTACTAGTGTTTCCCTGTTACTTATTTTTATTCAATTAAGTCAAAGAGTTCTACATTGACCTCTCTATTTATTATTTTACAAGTAATGATTTTCCTGTCATTTCTTTTGGCTGTTCCATTCCCATTAATTCGATTAATGTAGGAACGATGTCTGCTAAGCATCCACCTTCTCTTAATTTATACTTAGGATCAGCATTTACTAAGATAAAAGGTACAGGATTTGTTGTGTGAGCTGTAAATGGTTCGCCTGTTTCATAGTCAACTAACTGCTCAGCATTTCCGTGGTCAGCACAGATAAACATCTGTCCATCAACTTCCTTAATAGCTTCTACTGCTCTGCCTACACATTCATCTACTGCTTCAATAGCCTTGATAGCTGCTGATTCAACACCTGTGTGTCCTACCATGTCAGGATTTGCAAAGTTAATGATAATAACATCATATTTCTGTCCTTTAATTGCGTCTACAAGCTTATCACATACTTCATAAGCACTCATTTCAGGCTTAAGGTCATATGTTGCTACTTCTTTAGGTGAATTTACTAAAATTCTATCTTCTCCCTTATTTGGTTCTTCTACACCACCATTAAAGAAGAATGTAACATGAGCATATTTTTCTGTTTCAGCAATTCTAGCCTGAGTCATGTTATGTGCAGCTAAATATTCACCAAATGTATTTCTAATTTCAACTTTCTTAAATGCGATTAATTTGTTAGGAATTGTAACATCATATTCTGTAAAGCATACAAATACTAAATCTAATCTTTTTCCTCTATCAAATCCATCAAAATCATCTGCACAGAATGCTCTTGTAATCTGACGTGCTCTGTCTGGTCTGAAGTTACAGAAAATAACAGAATCTTTGTCATTTACTGTTGCTACAGGAGCATCATTTTCCATAATTACTGTAGGAATAACAAATTCATCTGTCTTATCTACTGCGTATGAATCTGCAACTGCCTGTACAGGGTCTGTAGCTTTATTTCCTTCTCCCTTTGTAATAGCATCATATGCCTTAACAACTCTATCCCAGTTATTATCTCTATCCATTGCATAGTAACGTCCTGAAATTGAAGCAATCTTTCCAACACCAATTTCAGCCATCTTATCTACTAATTCCTGAACATAATCTTTTCCTGATGCAGGAGGTGTATCTCTACCATCTAAGAATGCATGTACATATACCTTTTCAAGACCAAATTTCTTAGCCATTTCAATTGTTCCATAAATATGTGTATTATGGCTGTGTACACCACCGTCTGATAATAATCCAAAGATGTGTAATGCACTGTTGTTTTTCTTGCAATTTTCCATTGCCTTAACTAACTCTTCATTCTTAAAGAAATCTCCATCCTGAATTTCTTTTGTGATTCTTGTTAATTCCTGGTATACAATTCTTCCTGCACCCATATTTAAATGACCTACTTCAGAATTTCCCATCTGTCCGTCAGGAAGGCCTACTGCCATTCCACTTGCATAACCTTTTACAAAAGGATATTCTGCCATAAGCTTGTCCATTACAGGCTTTTTAGCTTCTGCAACAGCATTTGCTTTTGCATTTTCATTTAATCCATATCCGTCTAAAATCATTAAAACTGTTGGTTTTTTGCTCATTTTTCTCTCCTTAAATTAAACTTTATTTTTCTATTCCCCATGAAATTTCCTGCTTCTTCAAATTAATTGCCACTGCATTCTCACGGGTTCTTTCGCTATTTCCTCTGAAATACAAAATATCGTATCCTTTGAAAATAACATTCATATCATAACCACAGTTACTAACTGTGTTGGTTAACATTTCCTCAGTCTGTTCTTTTGTAATATTAGTCTTTACTTTTGAGTAGCTGCTTGCAGAGCCTACATTCTGCTGCACACAAAAATATATTGGATTTCTCTTAACATTAGAGAATGTATTATTTTTTACATGTATGCCTTCTATTCCGCCACCTGAAATAGCATGTGCTCCACTACTATAAGCTTTCTTACTCTTTAATCCAATTTTGTTAAAAGTATTATTTTCAATGGTTGCATTCTTCCAGTTAAGTATAAATACACCATTGTCAAAAATATTTTTAAATGTATTATTAGTTATTACTACATTTTCGTGATAAACATTTTCACCATTCTTCTGTGAATACTTATGTGTACCAACACCACGTGTAACTCCATCAAATACATTGTTTGTTATTGTTATATTTTTATTATCTGTTCTATCCTGTGCAACCCACACTGCATTAAGGCCATGTGTTTCAGGGTCCGGAGTATCAAGATTAATAGCCTCTTTCATATAATTTTTAGCCCTTGTACTTGCTTTAGAACCTTTAAATGTACAATTTTCAATAACAACATTCTCTACACCTGTTATTTCAAGGAAATGTCCTCCATTCTGATTTTTAAATGTTATTCCTGAAACTTTTACATTTTTATTGTGGGATATTACAATTGTTCCTCCACCTTCAACAAAATTATTGTCAATTGTAGCATTCCCTTTACCTGTTATTGAAATGTTCTTTGCACCACTTACTTTTTTACATGACCCTTTTATCTTGCTTTTTGATGGTGGACATAATGAAAATACATTATTTGATGGTGGATATCCTGCTCCACCAGTTTGATATATATTTTTTAATACAACTCCATTCTTCAACACAACCTGAACATTTGATGGAATATATACAGAATTAGACATTTCGTATGTGCCTTTTTTTATAATAAATTTACCACCGCCTGCTTTTTCTAATTGCTTCATATAATAATTAAAAGCTACTGTATACTTCGTATATTTGTTATAATTAGAATACTTTTTTATTTCTGAAGGAATTGACTTTGTTGTCATTGTTATTGTTTTCTTAGCATATACATTCTTTGCCTGTATATGGGTTACTCCTGTTACACATAGCATAACTGCCAATGTAGACACTAATCTTATAATTATTTTATTTCTTTTCTTCATATTCATATTCCTAACGAATTTTTTGTTTGATATTAAACAAAAGAATTTTAATTTTAAAACTTACTCCTTAAATTTAATATCTGATAATAGTTAATTGTTATTAAATACTCAATCTGTTCTTCAATAAAGGGCTGATGCAATTTTGTTGCAACAACCCTTATTTAAAATCTTATTTATTATAGTTGACAATCTTTCCAAATTCTGCTTTAAGGCTTGCACCACCAACTAAACCACCATCTATGTCAGGTTTAGCAAGTAATTCTGCTGCATTTCCAGCGTTCATTGAACCACCATACTGAATTCTGATAGCTGCTGCTGTTGCATCATCATATACTTCTGCGATACATTCTCTGATTGCTGCACAAATTTCTTCTGCCTGATCAGATGTAGCTGTCTTACCTGTTCCAATAGCCCAGATTGGTTCGTAAGCGATAACTGCTTCCTTAGCCTGGTCTGCTGTTACATTTAAGAATGCAATCTTAATCTGCTGACGGATGAAATCAACTGCAACACCCTGTTCTCTCTGTTCAAGAGTTTCACCACAGCAAATAATAGGTGTAATACCATGTTCAAAAGCTTTTAATACTTTCTTATTTACTGTTGCATCTGTTTCTGCGAAATATTCTCTTCTTTCTGAATGTCCGATGATAACATACTTAACTCCAACATCTGTTAACATGTTAGGAGCTATTTCTCCTGTATATGCACCACTTTCTTCAAAATACATATTTTCAGCACCGATGTTGATGTTTGAACCCTTTGCTGCTTCCATAGCCGGTACTATTGAAATAGCTGGTACACAAAATACTACATCTACATCTTCATTAGCTACTAAAGGTTTTAATTCATTGATTAAAGCAACTGCCTCACTAGGAGTTTTGTTCATTTTCCAGTTACCTGCGATAATTTTCTTTCTCATAATTATATAATCTCCTCTATATTTAAGACATATCAGTTAAAAGCATATTAAGCCTTTAACTGCTGATGATGCCTTATATAATATTGTATATCCTACTTATCGTTTGCTGCTGCAACACCTGGTAATTCCTTACCTTCGAGGAATTCAAGAGAAGCTCCACCACCTGTTGAAATATGTGACATCTTATCACCAAATCCTAACTGGTTAGCTGCCGCTGCTGAATCACCACCACCGATGATTGTTGTAGCATCTTTAAGATCTGCCATAGCTTTAGCAATTGCAATTGTACCATTAGCAAAGTTAGGCATTTCGAAACATCCCATTGGTCCGTTCCATACAACTGTCTTAGCTCCTTTAATAGCATTAGCAAATAATTCTGCTGTCTTTGGTCCGATATCTAAACCTTCCATATCAGCTGGGATTTCTCCACGTCCTACAACCTTGAAGTTGCAGTCATTTGAGAAGTTATCTCCAACTACTGTATCGACAGGGATTAATAACTTAACACCCTTTTCTTCAGCTTTCTTCATCATGTTTACAGCATATTCTTTGTAATCTTCTTCAAGAAGTGATTTACCTACTTCTTCACCAAGACCAGCCATGAATGTGTATGCCATACCACCACCGATGATTAATGTATCAACCTTTTCAAGAAGGTTTTCAATAACTGAAATCTTTGATGAAACTTTTGCTCCACCAAGGATAGCTACGAATGGTCTTTCCGGATTGTTAACTGCGTTTCCAAGGAAATCGATTTCCTTCTGCATTAAGTATCCTACAACTGCTGTGTCAACAAATTTTGTTACACCAACGTTTGAACAATGTGCTCTGTGAGCTGTTCCGAACGCATCATTTACAAATACATCACAAAGTGAAGCTAATTCCTTGCTGAATTCTTCTCCGTTCTTTGTTTCTTCTGCACGATAACGTGTGTTTTCAAGAAGAATAACCTCTCCGTCTTTCATTGCTTCAACTGCAGCCTTAGCATTTGGTCCTACTACTTCAGGATCTGCTGCGAATTTAACTTCCTGTCCTAATAATTCTGAAAGTCTTACTGCAACTGGTGCTAATGATAATTCCGGCTTTGGTTCTCCCTTTGGCTTTCCAAGATGTGAGCAAAGGATTACCTTTCCACCATCAGCTATTAATTTCTTTATTGTTGGCAAAGCTGCTACTAAACGGTTTTCGTCTGTGATTTTTCCATCCTGTAATGGTACGTTGAAGTCACAACGAACTAACACTCTCTGTCCTTTTACATTGATATCATCTACTGATTTCTTATTAAGCATTATATGTGCTCCTTTCATTTAAGCGCGTCATACGCGTAGTCTCATAAATCCCGGAATCAGTATAAACTTTATTCCAAGATTATATGCGCCCATGAAATGTACATCCATATAGATGTGACATTCATATTATCAGCGCAATATAAAAGGGTCCGGTCCAATTAAGACCGGACCCTTATGGATCTTATTTAAAGATTTCTTATTTATTATGCTAATTCTGAGAAGTATTTGATTGTTCTAACCATCTGGCTTGTGTATGAGTTTTCATTGTCATACCATGAAACAACCTGTACTTCATAAGTATCATCATCAACCTTTGATACCATTGTCTGTGTAGCATCAAATAATGAACCATATCTCATTCCAACGATATCGCTTGATACGATTTCGTCTTCATTGTATCCGTAAGATTCGTTTGAAGCTGCCTTCATAGCTGCATTGATACCTTCAACTGTGATATCTTTTCCTTTAACTACAGCTGTAAGAACTGTTGTAGAACCTGTTGGAACTGGAACTCTCTGTGCAGAACCGATTAATTTTCCGTTTAATTCTGGAATAACTAATCCGATAGCTTTAGCAGCACCTGTTGAGTTAGGTACGATATTAACTGCTGCAGCTCTTGATCTTCTTAAATCACCTTTTCTCTGTGGTCCGTCAAGAGTCATCTGGTCACCTGTGTAAGCATGAATTGTTAACATGATACCACTCTGGATTGGAGCGTACTTGTTAAGTGCATCAGCCATAGGTGCTAAGCAGTTTGTTGTACATGAAGCAGCTGAAATGATTGTATCATCTGCCTTTAATGTTTCGTGGTTTGTATTGTAAACGATTGTTGGAAGATCGTTTCCAGCTGGAGCTGAAATAACAACCTTACGAGCACCAGCATCGATATGAGCCTGTGCTTTAGCCTTAGATGTATAGAAACCTGTACATTCTAATACTACGTCTACTTTTAATTCGCCCCAAGGACACTTTGAAGCATCAGCTTCTGCGTAAATCTTGATTTCTTTTCCATCAACGATGATTGAATCATCTGTAGCTGAAACTGTTTCAGCCTTGTCATATTTACCCTGTGATGAATCATACTTTAATAAGTGAGCTAACATCTTAGGACTTGTTAAGTCATTGATAGCTACTACTTCATAACCTTCTGCTCCAAACATCTGTCTGAAAGCAAGACGTCCGATACGTCCAAAACCGTTAATTGCAACTTTAACTGACATTTAATTGTCCTCCTATTAAATAAGATATATTTTGTTAATTAATATTAACCTATTGATTATTCTACATAAATACTTTCCAAATATCAAGAAGTTTTTTGCATTTTTCTCATATTTTGTTAATTTTTTGACAAATAAAACGTTTTTACTTTTATCTTCTCATTAATATAGTAATTTTCAGCAAAATTTGTTATATTCTACTCATAATTTTTTTCTTTGCTAATTTGTAATTATTTCAGATTCAGGTATAAATATATATAACAAACGATAGGAAGTTTTTCGCAATTTTGCGAGCATAGTGTAAATAAAAAAGTAATGTTTGAGCCTTTAGGCGAGTTTTACTTTTTTATTTATTATAAACGGCGCAGCAAAATAAGAAAAACAACGTGTTTGGAATATATATTTATACCTGAATCTGAAACATTAACAAGTTGCAATACATATTACATAAGGAGAATATACGTTATGTTATCTGATTTTCATGTACATTCTAAATTTTCTGCTGATTCAGATGAGAATTTGGAAAATATAATAAACAAAGCCATAAGTTTAAATATGAAAGATATTTGCATCACTGACCACCAGGACTGGTACTGGCCTGTCCCGGGTGAATCATTTGATATAGATACTGATTCATATTTTAATGAATTAAACATATTAAAAGATAAATACTCTTCAAAAATCAATCTTCATATTGGAGTTGAGCTTGGCATTACATGCGACAACTACAAAAAAAATGCTGATTTTTTAAAATCATATCCATTTGAATATGTCATTGGCTCCTGTCATATTGTAGACAACATGGACCCATATTATTCTGAATTTTGGGAAAATCGTAATGAAGCTGATGCTTTTAGGACTTATTTTTCAACTTTACTTGATGCATTAAAATTGTTTAATTCATTCAATACATTAGGCCATTTAGACTACATAGTCAGATATGCGCCAAATAAAGATAAAAACTATAATTGTAGTGATTATTTCAACATTGTCGAACAGATATTTAAAGAAATAATTCATAAAAATATTGCTTTAGAAATTAATACCGGTGCACTTGCAAAAGGAATGGATTTTGCAAATCCCCACTTTGATATGCTTTCATTTTATAAAGATCTTGGTGGAAAACTTGTGGCTGTAGGCTCCGATGCCCATATTGCCGGTAATATAGGATTTGGTTTTGACAAAGCCGCACAACTTATAGAACATTTTAATTTTAAAAATATTAATGAATAACTAAAAAAACTACAAAACTTCATTTAACAATCTGAAGTTTTGTAGTTTTTTCATTTTTATTATAAAGATTAATTTATCCTATTTCACTATTCCATGTTCAAGGAAAAACTGTTTCCATCTTGGCACACATGAAGGCATAAGATGAACCCCATCACTTGTGTACTTAGGATCAAGAGCTCCTGTATCTTTTTTATCAAACACTTCATTTTCATCAAGCCATATTATATCGTATCCGTTTGTAAGTTCCTTAAGTTTCTTATTTCTTTTATCTATTTCCTTATTTTTTATATAAGTTTCTTCTTTGTCTTTCTTTTTTGTCACATGCATAATACTTTGAATAAATATTATTGCATCAGGCTGTTTTTCTCTAATAGTATTTATTACTTTACCATATTGCTCAGCAAATGTATCTGCTGTTCCTGTTCCAATTTCATTTATTCCAAGCATTATATAAATTTTTTCAAATTTATTTTTTTCAAGGGCTTTTTTTACAGTTATTTTTTTCTTTCCTGATTTAACGATTTTTTCATCTAAAATCTTCCATACGGACACACCCTGTTCTGCATAAAATACTGTTTTGTCCCAATTTGCATATAACGATATTGTCTGTGTTCGTGAATCACCTATAAATAATGCCCCATCCAGATAAGATTCGTCTACAGTTACAAAATCACGATGTGCTTTTTCCTCTGTAACGGTTTCTGTCTGAGTTTCTCCCGATTCATCCGTAACTATCTGGATTTCTCCGGTATCATTTTGGATTACTTTTTTCCCTTTATTCTCTTTACTTTCCTGTTCCACTATCTTTTTAGTTTCGTTGTATTTTATTATGTCTTTTGTTCCCAGAAATATTCCAAAAATCACAACAGATACAACCATCACAATCAAGAATCCATATTTATCAAATATAGCCTTTTTATCCATCTGTTTTCTCCTGTTAAAATATAAATATTAACTTAAACCTTAATCCACTAAGAGGTTATTATCATTTTTAAAATCTAAAGTACAAAAACGGATTGCTTGCCGCTGTACTCATTCTATACACACATACCCAGAATATTATAATCAAAATTACTGACGCTACTTTTGTTCTTCTATATTTTTCAAATATCTTCATTGGAATACTTAAACTAAAGATAACTGCAAATACAAAGAATATTCCGTAATGTTTTATTGCATCAACATAATCTAATTTATTTACAAATTCTGTGCTTACATGTGAAATCATTGGGAATAATTTTGCAAAATATAATTTTATGTCTCCCATTTTATCAAGTGCAAATATCATCCAGCTCATCGGAATTATAAATATTATATATAAATGTCCAAGTGCAGGATATTTATCTAATATATTTTTTAATCCAAGCTTTTCTATTGTCAATAATACAAAGAACAACAATCCCCAACATACGAAATTCCAGCTTGCTCCATGCCACAATCCCGTAAGTCCCCATACCACAAACATATTAAATATTGTTCTTGCAAATCCTTTTCTATTACCACCAAGCGGAATATAAACATAATCTCTAAACCAGCTTCCAAGAGTAATATGCCATCTTCTCCAAAATTCAGTAACGGATGTTGATATATATGGATTGTTAAAGTTTCTTGGAATTTTAAATCCCAACATTTTTCCAAGACCTATTGCCATAAGTGAATATCCATAAAAATCAAAGTAAATCTGGAATGTATATGCAAACATCGCAATCCATGCCATTGGAGTTGATATGCTTGCAATTCCGTAAGTCTTGATTGACTCCCAGCACATTCCCATTATATTTGCCAAAAGCATTTTTGATGCAAGACCCATAATAAAAATTCTTATTCCATCCTGCAATAAAAGTAATGATACTTTTCTTTTTCTTATCTGTTTAGCAATGTCCTTATATACAACAATCGGTCCTGCGATAAGTTGCGGAAACATACAAAGATAAACTCCTAAGTTAATATAGTTCTTTTCTGCTTTTGTTTTCTTTGTATAAACATCAATAACATAAGATGCTATCTGGAATGTGTAAAAACTAATTCCAAGTGGTAATGTAAGACTTGTTTCTATTCCCGTAAAAAAAGTAAAATATTTAAACACAAATAAAAACAGGAAGTTATATACTAAAGCTACGATTAATGTTATTTTGTCATAATTATTTTTTTCTTCTCCATTATGTTCAAGTATCTGATTATCATATTGAAATTTTCTGATAAAAATAGCTGCAAAATAATTTACTGTCAGCGATAATAAAATTAATGGAACATATTTCATTTCACCGACTGCATAAAATATTAAGCTTGCGATAAATAAACATATATTTTTAAACTTCATTGGTACTAAAAAATATATCAATATCACTATCGGTAAAAAATAAAATATAAACTGATTACTGCAAAATAACATCTCTTCCTCCGCCTGTGTCATACACAATTATTTTATAACTGTGACTTTATATAATTATAAATATTTTCGTAAGTTTCTTCTGTATAATGAAGTCCATCCTGAGTTTCAAATCCGATGGCATTCAAATAACTGTTTGTGTCTATTACAATGACATTTTCATCTAATCTGTCTATGATTTCCTGATTAAAATAATCTATGTCATCATTCTTAATGTGATAACCACTATATGTCTCCTGTTCTTCATCTACAGGATTTACAAGCATATAATAAATCTGACAATCAAATGTCTGTGACATTTCATTTATTTTATCTACGTATTTGTCGATGTTTACTAAGTCATTAACTCCTAATCCTATAATTAATGCTGTATTATCATCAATCTCATACTTTATATTATTCATCTGGTTTATCAAATAGTCGTATCCTTCACCAACTTCACAAATAAACACATCTTCATCTGTCGCATTTGCTTTTTCCATTCCCTTATATCTGGAATCTCCTACAAACAAATATTTTCCATATTCTCTTTTTGTTCTTGTAGTTTCATTTTCACTATCATGTCTGTTTGCTTTTCTATACTTACTTTTGTAAGTTTGTGCCTCAGGTACATTTTCATGTATATTATCTGCTAATGATTTAATCATTTTAGATTCAAGCCCAAATCCTGCTCCTTCTACACAAATAATAATAGCTGCTATGATAGCAATCATTATCGTGCCTAAAACTATACTTGTCCTATTGTTTTTCTTATTATTCATCATTTTCATATTATCTTTCCTCTTACTAACCAGCATTATTGTAATCTGACTTTTCTTTAAGTAATGTTATTTAAGGCCAATAATTTTCGTAATAGCCATAGCCATTCTATCATATAAACAACAAAAAACAACAGATTTTGACAAAGTTAATCTTTATTTAATAAATTTCGGACTTATGTAATATTTAGGTAACAAAGTTATTACATTTTTCTCTGTTTCATTATATTTATTTGATATTTTATGATATAGTTTTACTGTTTTATTTCATAATTTTACTGTTGAAATTCAAAGATTATTGAATACATATAAAAACATCCACACAAACTTATTTTATAACAATGATGTTTATGCGGATGCTTTTACTTTTATATAATTCATTAGTTTTCTACTGTTCTCTTTGCAGTTTTATTAACTTTTTCATTATTTCTACTGTCCTGTCAATTTCATCTCTTGTATTTTCATGTGATATAGTTATTCTTACTGTTCCATAAGCATACTCTTTCTGAACATTTATAGCCATAATAACCTGCGACGGTTTTCCTCCTGCCGCCGCACAGGCCGAGCCTGCTGAAATACAAATGCCTTCATTTCCCATATCTTCAACCAATTTAGCAGCGTTTATATTTTTAAAACTAAAATTTGCGTTTCCGGGAAGCCTTTTAAATTTATGTCCGTTAAGTTTTACATCATCAATTTCATTCATAACACGATTTATGAGATAATTACGCAAATACTGTTCTTTTTGCATTCTATAACTCATGTTCTTAATCGACTGAATTGCTGCCTGCTCCATTCCAGCAATTCCTGCTACATTTTCAGTTCCTGAACGCTTTCCATTTTCCTGTCCACCACCCCATATAAGTGGTTCAAAATCATCTATATTTCTTACATAGAGAAACCCAACACCTTTAGGTCCGTTAAATTTGTGTGCACTTACGCTCATCATGTCAATATTCATCCTTGCAACATTTATCGGAACATGCCCAAATGCCTGTACGGCATCTGTATGAAAAGTTATTCCATATGCTCTTGCTAAACGCCCTATCTTTGCTATCGGTTCTATTGTTCCTATTTCATTATTTGCAAACATGACCGATATAAGCCTTGTATTTTCCTTTATAGATTTTTCTAATTCATCAATATTTATTTCTCCATCCGGATTTACATTTAGGTAAGTTACTTCTGCACCTTTTTTTCTAGCGTATTCACAGGTATTTAATATTGCATGATGTTCAATTTTTGTTGTAATAATATGCGAATTTTCAATATCCTTTATTTTAAGCACAGCACTATTATCTGATTCAGTTCCTCCTGATGTAAATATGATATTTTCAGGATTTGCATTAATCATTCCTGCCATCCTTATTCTTGCTCTTTCGACGATACTTCCTGCCCTATCTCCAAAAGGATAATTTGCAGATGGATTTCCATACTCATCTTCTAAAAGCGGAACCATCGCTTCTTTTGCTTCTTTACATACTGCCGTAGTTGCAGCGTTATCTAAATATATCAAAATTTCACCCTCTCATTAATCATTTTTAAGTACTTTGCATCATATTATGAACTAATAAATTTTCTGCTTTATTTTTCTTTATAGTAAAAAGCAGAATGGAGAATTTTATGTCAAAACAGACTACTATTATTTTAGGAACCATTATGCTTACATTTTCCGGGATTGCAAGCAGAGTTATTGGTTTCTTATATAGAATATTCTTATCTAACTTAATTGGTGCTAAAGGGCTTGGCCTTTTTCAAATGATTTTTCCCGTACTTGCTTTCTTTATTTCTCTTTCATGCGGTGGAATACAAACTGCTGTATCAAGATTTGTTGCTGAAAGTAAAGATTTAAAAAAGAGTTTTTCAATATTTACGGCAAGTATTATCATGTCTGAATTTCTTGCTGTTATCGCCTCGTTTATTATGTATTTTTTTTCTAATGTTTTGGCTTCTTTTTTAGGCGAACCAAATTGTGCCGTACTCTTAAAATACGCTTCTTACACTATACCTATGACTGTTCTCCATGCCTGTACCGTAGGTTTTTATCTTGGATTAAAAAAACCTCTTATCCCATCAATAGCTCAGGTTTTAGAACAGGTATTCAAATTAGCTTCCTTGTTTATTTTTTATGTTATTTTTACATCTAAAGGGTATGCCCTAACACCTAAAGTTGCTGTCTTTTCTCTTATTTTATCTGAAATTGCAGGAACCGTTTACTGCATATTGGTTGTCTCAAATTATGGGATTTCGTTCTTTTCAAAAGATAATTTTTCAAACATTTTTTCAAAAATGAAAATGCTTTTTAACGTTTCTTATGTTCTTACTCTTAATAAAATTTTACTGACTTTCTTTCAAAGTGCGGAAGCTATACTAATTCCGTTTATGCTTGTCAAATACGGCCTAAGTTCTAATTCAGCCCTTACTTTATATGGGATTCTTGCTGGAATAACTTTGCCTGTAATTACATTTCCATCAGCTATTAGCAATTCTATTGCAATGATGATTATGCCTACAATTGCTGACGCAAATGTTTCAGGGAACAAAGAAAAAATAAAAATTACAACAAATTTCACAATATGGTTTTCTTTAGTTACAGGTATTTTTTGTATTGGCTTTTTTATTTTTTTCGGAGATTTTATTGGGAAAGACATATTTGGTCATGCAAGTGCCGGTTCATATATTAAAACGCTGTCCTGGTTATGTCCTTTAATGTATATGTCCATATCTTTTGGCTCTATTTTGCATGGTCTTGGAAAAACTACTGCTGCGTTTATTCATAATATGGCCGCCATAATTATAAGATTATTATTTTTACTTCTACTTGTTCCTTTTTATGGAATAAAAGCTTATTTCTGGGGAATGCTCTTAAGCGAATTGATAACTGTTTCACTTCATTTACGCTATATTTCTAAAGAAGTTGCTGTTAATTTTTCTCCTGTTGCAAACATAATAAAACCTGTCATCTGGCTAACCTTAAGCCTGACAACAGGTTATATTTTTATACATATTTTTAGTGGTTCATCAACTTCCCACTCTTTAATTTTTAATTATGGCTCGCAATTTTTGTGTGCAATAATTATTAGCCTTATATTTTTTTCATTTGCCTATAAACAATGGCAAAAGTTTAAGAATTTACTGAACTAAACTGATTGTTGTAAAGTTCATAATAAAATCCTTTATTTGCAAGCAGCTGATTATGATTTCCCTGCTCTATAATCTTTCCATCATTCATAACAAGTATTGTATCTGCTTCTTTGATAGTTGAAAGTCTATGTGCAACAATAAAAGTTGTTCTTCCTTTCATCATCTTAGCAAATGCTTTCTGGATTCGTATTTCCGTTCTTGTATCAATAGATGATGTAGCTTCATCTAAAATAAGCATTGGTGGAAGGCAAAGCATAACTCTTGCTATACACAGTAACTGTTTCTGTCCCTGTGAAAGATTTCCGCCATCATCACCAATTACAGTATCATATCCATTTGGGAGCCTCTTAATAAAACTATGTGCATGGGATAACTTGGCTGCTTCTATTACCTCTTCTAATGTTGCATCCTCTTTTCCCATTGCTATATTATCTCTTATCGTACCATTTTTAAGCCATGTTTCCTGCAACACCATTCCGTAAGATTTTCTAAGACTTTTTCTTGTTATATCTTTTATATTATGGCTATCCATCGTGATTTTTCCACTGTTAACGTCGTAGAATCTCATTAAAAGATTAATTATAGTTGTCTTTCCACATCCTGTCGGTCCTACAATGGCAATCATTTTACCCGGTTCGACACATAAATTTAAATCTTCAATTAATTTCTTATCAGGTGTATATGAGAAATTAACATGGTCTAATTCAACACTTCCTGATGCATTTTCAATATCTATTGCATTTTTATTTTCGATTTCCGGTTCTTCTTCAAGAAGGACAAATACTCTTCCTGCACAGGCAATCGCATTTTGAAGTTCCGTAACAACGCCTGAAATTTCATTAAATGGTTTAGTATATTGATTTGCATAACTTAAAATACATTGTAAATTACCTACTGTAATTCCTCCTGTTATTGCAATAATACCACCTGAAATTGCTACTCCTGCATATACAAGACTGTTAACAAATCTTGTTGACGGATTTGTAATTGATGAGAAAAATGTACCCTTTAAATAATATTTTCTTAAATCCTCATTAATTTCATCAAACTGTTCTACAACTTCATCTTCTCTTCCAAAAGCCTTTACAACTTTTCCTTTTCCATTTCCAATCACTTCATCTATCAATGCCGTCTGCTTAGCTCTTGTTTCTGACTGTTTTTTAAACATTGAATAAGTTCTTGTTGCAATAAATTTAGCTACAAATAAAGAAACAGGTGTTACTAAAACTACAACCAATGTAATTTTAATACTTATTGTGAGCATAAATACTAACGTCAATAGAATTGTAACAATACCTGTAAATAACTGAGAAAATCCCATAAGCAAGCCATCTGCTAACTGATCTACATCTGTGATTATTTTACTTACTGTTTCTCCATTAGAATGACTATCAATATATTTAAGTGGCAATTTCTGTAAGTGTTCAAATGTTTCTTCTCTAATATCTCTTACTACATTATAAGTAATTTTATTATTACAGTTATTCATTATCCACTGTGCAAATGCAGCTATTAAAGTAAACGCGGCTATTTTAACAGCTATAAGTCCAATCTCTGTAAAGTCTACCTTTCCCCTACCTAAAATAAGGTCTGTAGCATTTCCTAACTGAATTGGTACATACAATGAAAGAGCAACATACACTAGTGCAAAAAATAGTGAACCGCCAAGTAAATACCAATATTTTTTTATATGCTTTATTACTTTTTCCAAAGCCTGCTTTTGAGTCAATGTCTTTTCTTTCATCTTACATTTCCTCCTTTTCCGGCTTTTTAAATTGTGATTCATATATTTCCTTATATACCTCACAATTTTCTAATAATTCCTTATGGGTTCCAATTCCCATAATATTTCCATCATCAAGCACAACAATCTGATCTGCATCCATAATTGATGCTGTTCTTTGAGATACGATAAATACTGTCATATCTTTTAGCTTTGCTATCTCTTTTCTCAAATTAGCGTCAGTTGTATAATCAAGTGCTGATGAACTGTCATCTAATATAAGAATTTCCGGCTTTCTTACTAAAGCCCTTGCAATTGTAAGTCTCTGTCTCTGTCCACCTGAGAAATTTCGTCCATTTTGTTCTACAACAGAATCTATTCCATTTTCTTTCTGCATAACAAAATCATAGCTTTGTGCCTGCTTTAACGCTTCCATCAAATCATTTTCTGTTGCACTCTCATTTCCCCATAAAAGATTACTTCTAATTGTTCCTTTAAATAAAACTGCTTTTTGTGGAACAATTCCTATTTTATTTCTAAGACCTTCTTCAGTGTATTCCTTAACATTTGTTCCATTTACAAAGACTTCACCATTAGTTGCATCATAAAATCTTGGAATCATATTTATAAGAGACGTTTTACCTGAGCCTGTTCCGCCTATTACACCTATAGTCTGTCCTTTTAAAACCTTTAAATTAAGTCCTTCTATCGTATTTTCACTAGAACCTGCATACATAAGTGAAACATCTTTAAATTCGACTGCAATTTCTTTATTCTTTCCTTCTGTTTCATTTCCAAATTTCATTGAAGATTCAACTTTCATAACATCTTCAATTCTATTTGCACAGGCAAACGCTTTCGTCAGATTAATAATAAGATTTGCAAGTTTTATCAATTCTATTAAAATCTGTGACATATAATTGATAAGTGCTACAACCATTCCCTGTGTAAGATATCCGGCATCTACTCTTATTCCCCCTACATAAATAATTCCAATCATGGCAAAATTTACTACCACGAATGTGAGTGGATTCATAACTGCGGATATTTTTCCAACAAAAATCTGAAATTTATTTAATGCATCATTACTTTCATTGTAACTATCAATTTCATTCTGTTCTTTATTAAATGCTCTGATTACTCTTGTTCCGGATAGATTTTCCCTTGTTTCAGATAAAATTTTATCCAAACCATTCTGAACTTTTTTATACATTGGGATTGTTGCAAGCATAATTCCAAATACAATTACTGCAAGAATGGGAATCGCTACAACAAATACAAGTGCTGCCTTAACATCTACCGTAAATGCCATAATTGTTGCGCCAAACACAATAAACGGAGACCTTAGGAACAATCTTAAAAACATATTAACCTGAGACTGAACCTGATTCAAATCACTTGTCAATCTTGTAATAAGTGTAGATGAGCCTAATCTGTCAATCTCATCATAGGAAAATGTCTGAATGTGTTTAAACAATGCATGTCTTACTTCTGTTCCAAATCCTGCCGCTGCCTTTGCTGCGAAATACTGTGCCGTTAAAGAGCATGTAAGTCCAATTATAGCAAGTAAAAGTAAAGCTCCTCCCATTTTCAGAACATAAATATTATCCCCTTTAGCAATACCATTATCTATTATTTTCGCTACTACTAAAGGCACAAATAATTCAAACGATGCTTCTAACATCTTAAAGAGGGGAGCAAACACTGATTCTTTCTTATAATTCTTTAAATACTTTAATAAACTTTTCATTTAAATTTCTCCCATTTTTTAAATGCTATTCTTATTATGTAAAAATATTATGGCAGGTATACTTATTTGCACACCTGCCATAGCATTTTATCACATTATAGTAGAAAAATGTTAATCAATTTCAACGCTTCCCATATCACATTCTATACTTATCATCTTTTCTGCACCATTATCTTTATTTCCATCACTTGAAAAATCAGATTTGTCTATACAATTTTCAACATACAAATCAGCCATATTTATATCCCACTGATAATTATATGCCTCAGGTCCATCATTCAATGTCATTGAAACATCTCCCATAGAGCAGTCAATCTTCGCAGCACCATTTATCTGTCCCTCCACATCAAAATCTCCCATAGATATATCTGTATTCATCGTATCTGTTGATAAGTTGTCAATTGATAATTCTCCCATATTCACAGTAATGTCTGTAGATGCTGATTGCAGGCTATCAATTGATGTACTTCCTGCATCATTATTAATTGTTGCATATACAGCTGATATATTTTCAATATCTGCTTCTCCTGCTGAAAGACTATAATTAAAATTGCTATATGATTTTCCTCTTGGCAAGTAAACTGTTACATCTCGTTCACCTTTTTTCCATTTTTTCTTGTATTGTATTAAAACATTTAGTGAATCTCCTTCATTTAAATAATAAACTTCCATTATATCTGCATCATAAGAAAATCCTATCTGTTCTTTGTCCCATTCTTCAATATCATATGACGCTGTTGATAAATCAAGTCTTAAATTATTAACTGATAACATGTCAATTGTATCACTGTTGTTTTGTAATTTTGTCATTCCTTTTGTATTTTTCTTATCGAACTTGACTTTTGTCTTTGCAAATGTTTTTCCAATTTCCTCTTTAAAATTCTTCGATCCGCCTCTTGAAACACCCACTACCGTACATGCTATTCCCATTACAACAGCAATCACTCCTACGATTGTTATTATTTTTATTAATTTTTTCATACATTAAACTCCTTTCTGCCTGTTATTTTATGAATTAATTCTGCAACCTGTTTAAATAACCATGGCAAAAATTTAATACAAAACAACGCTTCCGGTATTACTAACAATATTGCTACACCAAATAAAATTAATCCTATTCCCATAAGCAATACTGATGTTGCAAATCCATACCCTGAAACTATTGCAACTATAATTAATGAGATTCCTGCTACTCCTAATCCAATTATAGTACCACCAAGTCCACACACAATGCCAATGATAGTTCCTAAAATTCCAAGAATTATTCCACTCCATATTGGGAATGTAACTGCCGCAATTATGATAGCAACAATTATTTTAATTGCTCTTTCATCATTTTTCTTATTGTATTGTCCTGCATTATTATATTCATATTGTGCTGTATTTTGAGAATTATTATATGAATACTGTCCTGCATTTTGACTATTATTATAGCTATTGCCGGTATTTTGATTTGTATTGTATGAACCACTTGTATTATCTCTATTATAAGTTCCACCTACATTAATATTTTCACTGGTTATATTCTCTCCGCTATTAATGCTTTTCTTTAATCTCATCGCTATCTGTTCAGGTGTTCCTACACTTTCAGGTACAACCATATCTTCCGTGATTCCTGCATCATCAAAATATTCTTTATAATAACTTAAAGCATCATATCTATCATTAAAAGAAACATCTGATAACATTTTTTCTAATATTTCCATAAAAACTTTTCTAGTCATTTTCATTTCCTCCTATTTCTCTATATTCAAATAAATCTGTTATTTTCTTAGAATAATTACCCCATTCCTTCACATACATATTTAACTTTTCTCTTCCGGTTTCAGTAATCTTGTAATATCTTCTATTTCTTCCATCTATGGCTTTATCATACAATTCAAAATAACCTTCTTTTTGTAATCGTCTAAGCACCGGATACAACGTTGATTCAGATACACTAAGAACACTTCTAACATCCTGGGTTATCTTATATCCATAAGTTCCATCCTTTTCCTTCGATACAACGGCTAATACTATTGCATCCAATAAAGCAGCTCCTGTATTAAATATCATAGATACTCCTCCATATTATTTCTTTTTTTATATTATATGTCGTATAGTATTGTATGTCAACTACATATTATGTGATACAAAATAACCAGGAATAAAATTTTTCAGTTTTTTTCTAAAAAATGCAATCATTTGTTAAATGTATTATAACTAAAAACTCGCAACTCTAATTTAATGTAATTATATAATTCACAGTTTCTATAACAATAATAAAAGCGTAGCTGTTGTTCCAACCTACAATTGTCAGATTTTTGTCTAACTTTTTAGGTTTGGTCTAAACCACTACGCTATAACTTTTATATTTATTAAATTTACAAATTTCTGTATTTACCAAGAAACTCTTTTGTTCTCTGATTTTCTGATGCAAATACCTCTTGCGGTGTTCCATCTTCTACAATAACGCCATGTTCCATAAATATAATTCTATTTGAAACTTCTTTTGCAAATGACATTTCATGAGTAACTATAACCATTGTCATATGTTCATCTGCCAATTCTTTTATAACTTTAAGAATTTCCTGCGTCAACTCGGGATCAAGAGCTGATGTTGGTTCATCAAAAAACAAAATATCCGGTTTCATTGCAAGTGCTCTTACAATAGAAACTCTTTGCTGCTGACCACCTGATAACTGACATGGATAAGAATCTTTCTTATCTGCTATACCCATTTTTTCAAGCAATTCCATCGCAGTCTTTTCAACTTCTGCCCTATCTCTTTTTTGTACATGAATTGGTGCATCAATAACATTTTTCCATACTGAATAATGTGGAAAAAGATTGAAATTCTGAAATACAAGCCCAAATGAATCTCTGATTTTCTTTAATTCATTTTTCTTTGCATACATTACTTTGCCATTATGTGTATCAGCCATCACATCATTATTATATGTTATTTTTCCACCATCAATTTTTTCCAAATTAACTGCACATCTTAATAATGTTGACTTTCCTGAACCTGACGGTCCAATGATAGACAATACTTCACCTTTATTAACTGAAAGGGAAATGTCTTTTAACACTTCTAAATCACCAAAGTGTTTCTGAATATTATTCATTTCTAAAACGCTCATATTCCCCTCCTATTTGTAATAATTTAATTTCTTTTCTGCAAAGTTCATTACCCATGCAACTACACTATTAAAAATAAAATAGAACACACCTGCAATAATAAATGGTGTAAAACTTGTATTAGATGATGCAATCTGCTTTGCTACTGTAAACATTTCCAAATAAGCAATTGAGAATGCAAGTGAAGTATCCTTTACAAGACATATTACTTCATTTGTAATTGATGGAAGAATTCTTTTAATAACCTGCGGTAAAATTATTTTAAAGAATGTCTGTGCCTTATTATATCCAAGTAATCTTGCTGCCTCATATTGTCCAACAGGCATCGATTCAATACCTGAACGATATATTTCTGCAAAATAAGCTGCATAATTTAAGGCAAATGCAACTATTATGGCAATAAATCTGTAACTTCTTGGTATACGAATATGAAGTAAATAATTAGGTCCAAAATAAATTGCCATTACCTGCAACATCAATGGAGTTCCTCTCATTATTGCTATGTACACTGTTACTATATATCTTAATATTCTGTTTTTTGCCATTCTGCCAAATGCAATAACCAAACCAAGCGGTAATGAAAACAGAAGGGTTAGAAAAAATATTTTTAATGTTTCTACCATACCTTCTGACATCTTAGATATCATCATATCCAATGGCATTTTTGCTGCTAACAACATCATTCCTGTTTGTAAAGTCATTATTTCCTCCAGATTATCTTAGATTATTCTCCTAAGCAAATCATATCATCAATTCCATATTTTTCAGCAAGTTTTGTTACTGTTCCGTCTTCATACAACTTCTTAATATCTGCATTCACCTTATCTCTAAGTTCAGTATTACCTTTCTTAAATCCAATTGCATACTGTTCAGAATTCAATTTCTCATCAAGGATTTCATATCCATCATCTCTTGATTCAATCTGATACTTAGCAACACCTATATCCATTGCAACTGCATCTACTGTTCCTGCCTGTAATTCAGCAAATGCTGTATTGTAATCTGCATATTCCTGTAAATCTGCAAATGTCTTAGCTAAATCTTCCTGATCCCCACCTTCTTTTAATAAACCAAGTGCTGCACTTCCTGCCTGAACACCTACATATTTATCTTTAAGGTCAGCTAACTTCTTAATTCCTGAATCTTTAGCAACAATCATAACCTGTTCATTATTTACATATGGGTCTGACCATGTATAATCATCTTCTCTTCCATTCATTGTAAATCCATTCCAAATACAATCAATGTTTCCATTATTTAACTCTAAGTCCTTTGAATCCCAGTCGATAGGAGTCTTTACAAGTTCCCATCCTTCAATATCACATACAGCCTGTGCAAGTTCAAGGTCAAATCCTGTATATTCACCACTATCATCCATGTATCCGTAAGGTGGATATTCAGCATCAAATCCTACTGTAAAAGTTGTTTTTCCACTATCACTCTTGCTACCATTATCTTTACTTCCATTATCCTTGCTTCCACATGCAGTCATTGAAAATACCATTGCACATGATAAAGCTAATGCTACTAATTTTCTCATAATTTCCTCCTAAATTAAAGATGTTTTCTTTCATTTATCGTTTTACTACTTTATCAAACTAAAGTGTACCACGTAATGCTATCAAATTGCAGGAAAAAAGTCAACTTATTTTTATTTTTCCAATTAAAAGCCACCATTAAAATCTATTTTCTTAATGATGGCTTTGCTTTATCTTCTTTATGATGCCAGAGTCAAAATGTTTAAACCCACATGAGCTTGCTCATGTGTGGATGAAAGACCTTTGAACCTGCCCAACATCTTATTTATTTTTATATTTTCTTGTAGCAGAATATTTTCCATAAATTTTATTTCCGGCAACTATTTTGTACGCTCTTACCTTAACATAAATAATTTTATTTCTATATTTGCGTCTAATATATTTATTCTTATTTTTTCTTATTGTCTTTACAACTTTAAATTTGCCTTTCTTTCTAACTTTTACAGAAACCTGATATCCGTTTGCACCACTTACTTTTTTCCAACTTAGGCGAATCTTCTTAAGGCTTTTCTTCTTTACTTTAAGTTTTTTAACTTTACCAGGTGCCTGATATTTTTCACCATTACCTACTCCACCTGTACTAAGGCCTTCTTTATTTAAGTTTTCACTATTCGCAGTTGTTGTCACATCTGAATGGTTATTATCTTTTGTTGACTGATTTTCTTTAATTTCGTCTTTTGTTGTAACTTGTATCTGCTCTGTTGTAGATTCATGCAACTTGTCAGTTGTTGTTTGTTCTTTACTTACTGTCTCTTCCTGTTTTTTAGTTGTTGTCTCTTCTTTTGTTGTTGCCTCTTCTTTTGTTGTTGCCTCTTCTTTAGTTGTAGTTTCATTCTGCTTTTCTGTAGTTGTTTCTACTTTACTTGTTGTCTCTTCCTTTGTTGTAGTTTCACTCTGTTTTTCTGTAGTTGTTTCTATTATTGATGACTCATTATAAGTTCCTGTTTTATTCGGATTCATTATAATTACTGTGGCTGTTCCATCATCTGCTGTTATTTCAACTACATTGTATTTGTATGTAATGTAATCCACTACTGGATTTATAAACAATCCTGTTCCTTCTGTTCTTGTAACTTTTTGCCCGTTAATTGTCGCTGTAAAGTTTGCTGCTGATATTCCGCCTACTGCCATATAAAGCTCGCCAAATCCTGTATTCTGGAACTGGCATACATTTATTGTTCCGTTTACTACTGCATATTTACATCCTGATACGCTCTGGTCAAATTCATTATTTTTGTTATTTCCTATGTCAATGTAATTTAATGATGCATATTTTGAATCATCAGTCGCAGGCTTTGTTGTTGTTTCTTGTTTTGTTGTAACCTCATGTTTCTGTGTTGTTGTCTCTGGCTTAACTGTAGTTGCTTCAGGCTTTGTTGTCTCCTGTGGCTTCTGTGTTGTTGCCTCCGGTTTTGCTGTAGTTGCTTCAGGCTTTGTTATTTCCTGTGAATCATCTTTATTTGGATTTTCTCCATCTCCGCTCTTTCCACCTGCATAAACTGAATTTGCCGGTACATCAACATATGTCTTATCTGAGAAATATGTTCTTTGTGTCTTATCTGTGTGATTTTCTACAACGTAAGTCTTAACTCCATTTTTCTCTAATACAACTGAAAATGGAGTACTTCCTGTTATATCAAAATTCTGGTTTCCATATTCTTTCAAACTTGTAATGTAAGCTAATGTATGTGCTCTTGATTCACCATTTTCAACTTTTCCGCTATCACTTAAATCAACTTTTGCAAGTGCTGCATCCGGGTCATAGTATGCATAGTATTCAGCAACCACGTCCTGATTTGTCTTAGGATCAGTAAGCATATCTTTTTTTCCGTAATTTGTACAAATCTGTTCCTTATTGTTCACAAAATTACTCCACTGCTTACTGTTTTCTCCTATGCTGTCAACTACATTCTTTACCTTGTCTTTGTATTTTCCCATATAAAGTGTTGCCCCTGATATTGGAAGCATTGTAATTGTAGTAACTTCTATTGGATTTTCTGTCCACCATGCTGTATGATCATATCTTCCGCCAAACAATCTTGTTACTGTCTGGATATTATAATTATTACTATCTTTATATTCTTTAGTAAAAATCTCATTATGTACATCATAGTAATAGTCTTCAATTGCTGCTATTTCTGTTGTGTACATGTAGATTCCAAGGTCTCTGATTCTTTCATCGCCAACAGCTTCTCCCCAAAGAATAAGTGAAGACCATGCATTTACTGACTCTGATGATGATTCCTGGTTGTTACCACCTGAAAGTCCACCTTTTTTGTCCACCATTTGACCATTTTCATCAAATTCATAGTTTGCAACTCCTGATGCCCATGAATGACCTTCGTATATATCAAAATTTCTTAAAAACGGATATCTTGTCTCGCTGTTTTTGTTATAGCTGCTACCATCTCTATTTGCATTTGCTATATCGCCTATCATTTCATAAACCATTCCGCCCCACTCTTTTGCCCACTGTGGGTCTTTCATTGCAACTGCCGCAGCTGCCTTTATCCAGTATCCGTAATGGAAATGATGGTCATTTACCTGCTTATCTGAATCATATGATGTAGGATAGCCAATAAGTGTTCCATACTCTTTATCATAATAAAAATAATCATCTACATGCTGACCGTCTATATATGCCCGATATGGGTCAAACCAAAATTCCAGATAATCTTCAACACCTTCAACCATGTCATTTGTCATAGTCTTCATGTCGTTATCTTTAAACTGGTCTGCAAGCCATATTGCATCTGATAATGTGTTAAGATTTTTTCCTACCCAGTATGTATCATATCCGCCATACTGACCTTCTAAGAAACAAATCCACTTTGGATCATCTTTTGATTTTCTATAAGAGTATAAATACCCTAACTGATCCTTTATTTTTCCTACTGTATCTTCATCTTTTGTTACAGGAAGTGATGATAAAATTCCATTATACTGCATTGTTGTAGAATAGCTTGTTCCAACAACTGTTTTCATTGTCCCTCTTATTGTGTCGTATGTATATCCTGTAAATTTACTGTTTGCATATCTCCACTGATGAGGATATAAAGCAATAATTGTGTCTCCACCGTTTGCTCCTGTTTCCATGTTCTTTGTAACCACGTTATATTTTGTAACTACCTTTGATGAATTTTTAAGATATTTCCATTCAACTTTTGTATCTGTAATAAAGTTAAATGCATATTTTTTGTATAATTCAAATGCATTGTCACTTCCGTTAGGTAATATTGCAACTGACATGTAGTTTTTTCCTTCAGGCATTTTTGCAGTGAGTTTTCCACCCGCATTAACCCATGTTGTACCACTTGGTGCACTGATTAAGTAGTAATGTGTCTTTCCGTCTTTCCTGTTCTTAAGACTTACCCCTAAAATATTTGAAGATGTTGAATTTTTATATATCGCAAGATCTGTTCCACCTGCTCCAAGTGAAATGGTAGGTTCTACATTTTTAAAATTGTAATAAGCATATGGTGTTCCTTTTCCGATTGTCGCCATTATGCTTGATGTTGAAGCATTGTTCTCCATCAATATATCGTATGTCCAGTCTGTAGTTTTATCAACTTTTGCATCCTTTGCACTAAAGTTATTGCCACCAACAACAAGTTCTACCGTATTATCTTCTAAAAGACTTTCTACTGTAGGTTCTCCATCTACATATGATGTACCACTAGTAACCGCCGGTGATGCCATCTGCATTCCATTACTTGCTGCGCGGTATGCAAGTGGATGTGCGTACAATGATTCTGAATATTTGTCAAATACAACTGAGCTCGCCCAATCATTTGTAGGTACTGTTCCAACTGTTTCTTTGTAATTATCTGTTAAATATGTTGTTCTTGTAGGTAAATTGTTTTTTCTATCTGTCCATGTTACTCCCCAGTCGTCTGTACCAACACCATAGACTTCTTTCTTATATCCGCCTTTGTCTACCATTACTGAACTGTTTTCAGCACTAAAGTCCATAGTTGCACCTTTAGTCGAATCAGACAAATAAGGCATACTTGTTACTGTAATTGTAGCAACGCATATTAATGCCATTACCTTACTTAATTTTTTTCTCATAACACTCTCCTGTCCTTCTACTGTTCCCTCATATCATAAATAGTTATACAAAATACTACTTTCCCGCTACCTTATTTTGACTTCCATACTATTTATAGTATAAATTTATATCCGGAAACAAGTACAAATATTTTATCCTAGTATCCTTTTTCTATTTTTACACATAAACATAAGTAAGTTTTCTTTATTTTTCTTTCTATTTCTTGACCTGTCAAATAGACCGTGCTACTATTTAAAGTGGTTAAACGCAGGATATACTCCTGAAAAAATTTATAAATATTGAAGAGGTAAACAAAATGACAAAAAGTTTTGACGATTTACTTGCAAAGGTTGCAGAATGCCCTATGAAAAAGGTTGCTGTTGCCTGTGCACAGGATGATGCAGTTTTAGAAGCAGTTAAGGCAGCAAAAGACAGAAATATTGCTGAAGCTATTTTAGTTGGTGATGAAGAAAAAATTCGTACAATTGCCAGTGTTTTAAAGATGAATGCAGATGAATTTGAAATCATCAATGTTGTTGATCCAATCGAAGCAGCAAGAACAGCTGTTAAATTAGTTCATGACGGAAAAGCTGATATGTACATGAAAGGTCTTATAGATACAAAATCATTCCTTAAGAGTGTATTAGATAAAGAAGTTGGTCTTAGAACTGACAAAACATTATCACATGTTTGCGTATTTGATGTTAAGGGTATTGATCATTTGTTATTCTTATCAGATGTTGCATTCGTTCCTTATCCTGACCTTGATACAAAGGCTCAGATTATTAAGAACACAGTTGAAATTGCTCATGCATGTGGAATTGAATGTCCTAAGGTAGCTCCTCTTGCAGCTGTTGAAGTTGTAAATCCTAAAATGCCATGTACAGTAGATGCTGAAGCACTTACTAAGATGAATGAAAATGGAGAAATCACAGGATGTATCGTTGACGGACCACTTTCACTTGATCTTGCCATCGAACCTGAAGCTGCATTCCACAAAGGAACAACTAACAGAAAAATTGTTGGTGATGCTGATGTATTATTATTCCCTGATATTCAGGCAGGTAACATCACATATAAATGTTTAGTTCATACAGCAGATGTTAAAAATGGCAACATATTAACAGGTACAAAGGCCCCTGTTATTTTAACATCACGTTCTGATGAATTTGAAGTTAAAGTAAATTCAATCGCATTAGCAGCTGTAGTTGCTGAAGCAATGTAATAATTTGGAGGTATCAAAATGTCATACAAAATATTAATTATCAACCCGGGTTCTACTTCTACTAAAATCGGTGTTTACGAAGATGAAACACAGCTTATGGAAGAAACTTTAAGACATTCAACTGAAGAAATTGCGCAGTACGCAACAATTTATGATCAGAAGGACTTCCGTAAAGAAGTTATTTTAAAAGTCTTAGAAGAAAAGAATGTTGACCTTTCAACTATTGATGTTGTTGTAGGTCGTGGTGGTTTATTAAAACCAATTCCAGGTGGTACATATGCTACTACTCCTGAATTACTTGAAGATTTAAAGATTGGTAAGCAGGGACAGCATGCATCAAACCTTGGTGGTATTCTTGCTCATGAAATTGCAGCACAGATTAACGTTCCATCATATATCGTTGATCCTGTTGTAGTTGATGAATTAGCTGATGTTGCAAGATTATCAGGACATCCATTATTCCCTAGAATTTCAATCTTCCATGCATTAAACCAGAAAGCTGTTGCTAAGAGATATGCAAAAGAAGTTGGTAAGAAATACGAAGATTTAAATTTAATCGTTGTTCATATGGGTGGCGGAGTATCAGTTGGTGCTCATAAGAATGGTAAAGTTGTTGATGTTGCAAATGCATTAGATGGTGACGGCCCATTCTCACCTGAACGTTCAGGCGGACTTCCTTCAGGTTCATTGATGAAGGCTTGCTTTAGTGGAAAATACACTCAGGCAGAAGTTGGAAAGATGATTAATGGTAATGGTGGTTTCAACGCTTATGTCGGTTCAAATGACATGAGAGATTTAATGAAAATGATTGCAGAAGGTAACGAAACAGCAAAGGCTGTAGTTGATGCATTCCATTATCAGTTATGCAAAGAAATCGGTGCTATGTCTGTAGTTCTTGGTGGAAAAGTTGATCAGATTATCTTAACAGGCGGTATTGCTTACAACGCTAAAACTCAGGAAGATATGAAGGCTGCTGTTGAATGGATTGCTCCAGTTACAATTTATCCTGGTGAAGATGAGTTACTAGCTCTTGCTCAGGGTGCATTAAGAGTTGTTACAGGTGAAGAAGAAGCTATGGTTTACTAATTATTTACTTTAAAATTGCTTTATACGGAGGTAGTTATGAAGCGTAAATTATACAAATCATCAAAAAATAAAAAGCTTGCCGGAGTATGTGGAGGACTTGCTGAATATCTTAATATTGACGTTACAGTTGTACGTCTTATATGGGCTATTCTCTCACTCTTCTATGGCTCAGGTATAATAATTTATATTATATGTGCTTTAGTAATTCCAGATGATAATATCATCGATATGTAGAATGAAAAAGCAATAAATTCAAAACTCTCCTACATTATGAGTTCATTTTGTAGGAGAGTTTTTTGGTTGTTTGTCAAATATGTGGGTAGCCCAAAATTATAACCAGTTTTTAAACATTATTCTTCGCTTGTATTTTCTTCTGAAACATCTAAATACATATCAACGTATTTTCTGGCATTTTCAGGTAATGAATTATAATATGTTATTGAATTCTTTATAGCTGTTGCAACATAATTTATTGTTCTTCCAACTACATCAATCTCATTTCCATTCTTATCAGTTGTAGTTGAATATACTGTTATGCTACTGTTACCATTATCTGAATTATAATAAGTATAATTTATAGTAGCATAAGCTTTTGCAATAAATTCTCTCTTATAATTTGATTTAGCAATCTTTATAATTGAACCACAGTAATTTCCGACATCATCAGTATAATCCTTATTCTTATTAGCATCATACCAGCCTGTATTTACAATGTTAATCTTAGTATATTTACTATCTAGTTCAATTTTCTCACCGTTATCATTATACAAGTCTCTTGTACTTATAAGAGTTCCTGTTGTAACAAGTTTTCCTATACCATCTGCGTTCTGTTCAAGAAGTCCATCATTATCTGTTGTAACTTTTGCCTGGAATCTTAAACCTGACGGTTCCGAAAATCTCATGCTTGCTCCATTTAACAAATTAACTGTCATATTAATTGTTTCAAATTTAGCATCTTTTGTTACAAGATATGTAGCTCCGGGTGCTGCTGTCTCATCATTTTCAACATCATAATATCCAAGTTTATTTGTACCCTCAGAATTTACACCAGGTAAGGTAATTGTTTCTCCATTCTTTACTTTTTTAACATTTCCATCAATTGTTACTTTGTAGAATCCTTTATCAAATACAGCTACTTCAGATATCTGATATCCCCAACCTGTAGCTCCTTCAAGTAAATTAAATCTAACATATCTTACCTTACTATGACTATATAATGACATATCCAACTTATTTTCAAAATAATTTTTAAATTCACTATTTTCAATAGTTGCCACCTGTTCAAAGTTTTTGCCATCTTCTGAAAATTCTACAGTGTATTTTTTACCATAAGTATCTCCATTTTTGAATGCTAAAAGTACTCCGTCTATCTGGTCTTTTTTGTAATCTTTTCCTAAATCAAGATTTATAACAGCTGTTTTTTCGCCCCATACCGATTCAACTACCTTATCCAATGCCTGTGATATTTCTCCATCTGTTAAGACACTTGTATCCTGACTTCCCTCTCCTGAATAAACTGAATCTAATGAAATACTACAACCTTTTGCAATATTTCTTTTTGTATTTAAACGTTTATACAAAGTTCCATCATCAATTGATATTGTTCTTGAAATTCCTTCTTTTGAAGCAATGTAGTCATTATCCTTAAATTTACAATATGAGTGCACTTCAACTACATGTTCTCCATCTGTTATTCCATCTAATGTATACGTTCCTGCTTTTACAGGTTCTCCCATACGTACTCCATCAATCCAAATTGCGTATGTGTAATCTTCCTGTCCTTCTGCCGGTGTAATAGTATATGTAATCTGAGAAAAATCTTGTGTTGTTACTGCGAAATCTGTCGGAGGAGTACATGTACCAAATTCAACTTCTTTAGCATTCTGTTCTGTACTAAAGACCGCAACTTCTTTCATCTGGAATCCCCAGTCTTTATGTCCCTTCATATAGAACTTAACATATCTTACACTAGACATTTCACTTGTATTTACATTTGTGTCAAATGTAAATAATCCTTCTTTTGAATCACTATACTTAAGCGCAGTATTTTCATATGCTGTTACATAATCAACGCCATTATTTGAGAACTGAACTGACATATTCTCAGCTGCAGTATTTTCAGCACTAAATTTAATTGCGACCTTATTTAATGCTTCTATTGTATAATTCTTTCCTAAATCAACAAGAACATATTCATATGTTCTTGTTTTATCCCAGTCTGTTTCATATGATATATTATCTGTAAGGACTCCATTTGTAAGGATATCTGTTGTCTGACTTCCCTCTTTAGTATATAGAGAAGATACTTCAACATTCTTATGTAAAGCGAGGTTAAAGTTTTCATCTACAAGCATTTCTTCTGTTGTAACATCTCTTACAGTTATTGTACATTCTGCAAATACTTTTCCTGCTTTGGCTGTTATTTTTGTAGTTCCTACTGCATTTGCAGTTACTTTTCCTTTATCATCTACAGAAGCAATGTTATCATTCTCTGAAGTCCATGTAAGAGCTTTACTATCAGTAGTATTTTCAGGCTCTATCTCTGCTTCTAATGAAACCTGCTCTTTTTTCTTAAGTGTTACTTCTGTTTCAGATAAAGTTATCTTTGTAATTGGAATTGGTTCAACTACAGTAACCTTACATGTTTTTGTTTTACCATTTTCAATTGATGCAATTATTTCTACATCACCTACAGAAACACCTTTTACAAGTCCATCTTTATCTACAGTTGCAATTTTACTATCAGATGATTCCCATGTTATCTTTTCATCGCTTAATCCATTCAACTGTAATTGTCCATCTCTTGGAATTGACGCTTCTTTCTTATTAATTCCTAAAGTTCCCTTTATAATTACTTCTGCTTCTGCTGCATCAGATAAAGTCATTCCTTTTCTGTAAGTTACAGCTTTAATGTAAGAAGATTCACTTATTGTAATAGGTTCAATGTATGTCTGTGAATCTTCCGTAGGTTCGCTTCCATCTAATGTATATTTGATTTCTGCACCCTTTACATCTGTTTCCATAGTAACCTGCTGTGCATCATCATATGTTCCACTCTCAATTGATAATGTAGGTTTATTAGTCTGACGTGCACCATAAACTTCAAATTCGAAAATAGAACATCCATAATCTGTTGCTCTTGACGTTGTCTGTATTTTTACATATCTGGCATTTGTTGCTGCAAATGTAGTTGTTATATAACCTGTTCCACCATTTTCAGTAGCGACTATGTTCCATGTTTTTCCATCAACTGATGTCTGAACCTCATATGTTGCTGCATAAGCTGCTTCCCATTTTGCCTTTACAGTGTTAACTACTCTGACTCTGCCTAAATCAACCTGAATCCATTCATTTGAATCATCTGCTTTTGCCTGCCATCTTGTATCTTCTTTACCATCAACTGAATTTACCGCTTTATTACCACCATCTTCTGTACTTGCAGTAACAGTTTTGTTCAATGCAACATTTGTATCATCCTGAATTGTTTCTCCTTTGATTTTAAATGTTGCTGTCGAATATGATGAATCAATGCAGCCATCCTTTACTGCAACAGCCTTAAGAGTTGTATCACTTGATACAAGTATTTTATCACCTTTTGTATACTTAGTAGATTCATTACTTGGTGCTTTACCATCTGTTGTATAGTAAATAGTTGCTCCTTCATCTGCACACTCTAACTCTACTAACTGTGTATCATCAAATTCTTTTGTTCCTGAAATATTTTCAGTAACATTCTTAGATGCTAATGATGTAGCTTTAATAGTAGGTGCTGACATCTGCTTATAGCTAAATCCTTTACCTTTAATTTCAAAACTTATAAGTGAATTAGCTCCCACTTCAACAGTTCCTACTTCTTTTCCTTTATTATCCCTTACAGATGCTGTTTTTCTTTCTCCTGTAGGATTATAAACTTCAGCAGTGTATTTCTTTTCACTGTCTTTATAATATACTGTTCCGGCTATTCCTATTCCTGTAATCTTGTAATCTGAACTTCTTACACCTATTTCCTTAAGCGCATTAATATACCAATATGTTAATGCAGTATCTGTTTTCTGTACTTTAGTATCATTCTTTAAGAATTTATCAATTGCTAAAGTTGGATTTGTAAGAGCCAGATATGGCCATGTAATATGCTGCCAACCTGTATCAGCTCTTGTATAATCATTTTTAATTTTTTCAATTTCTTCTTCAGATTTACCTTCTGCTTTAGCATCTATTACTGCATATTCAATTGCCTTATCAGTGTCATCTAACAATCCCTGATATATTTGTGCACATCTTGTATGGTTTGTTCCATAGTATGTTAAATATTCAGAAATTGGTAACCAATGAATACCATAACAATACAATGGTTGTCCACCAAAGAACGTTCCATAAAAATTAATTGCACCATAAACCTGAGCAACTACCTGATACGGATAATCCGAAACCCAGTTACTATTTATAACATTTCCATTATTATCTGTTGTTCTGTCATAATCAAACCAGTATTGCTTTACTGTTTCCATTTCATTTGTAAATCCAAATATACCTGCATCTCTGTAAGAATTCTGTTCTGTAAGAACTCCCCATAGATACATTCCAATCCAGCTGAATAATGATTCTGATGCTGACTCCTGATTATTACCTGAATCATTATCTGCATATCCACCTGCCCATGAATGTCCTTCATACAAATCGTAATCTCTGAATCTGCAATATTCACTGTCTGCTGTAGGATTTGCATAATCTCTTATAAGAATCTCAATCATATCCTTATAATCATTGTAGAATTCTTTATCGTATGTAGCCAATACCGTTGCGCTAAATACAAAATATCCATATGTGAAATGATGGTCACAGATAGCTGCATTAGCACCAAATTCACTTTCTTTATAATAAATAGTTCCCCATGCTTCATTATAGACAAAATAACTTATGTCATTTTTTCCATCGTATGTAAACCAGTCTACTAATCTTGCTTTCAGTCTTTGTAAGAAAACTTCTTTTAATTCAATATTTCCAATCTGGTCTGCCATTATTACACCCATTGCAAGAGGATGTAAATTCTTACCTTCCCAATAAGCATCTGCAGCAGGTGTAATATTCTTTGTTGAATTTTCCAAATCCTTAAGATATCTCGCTACCGCGTCTGTATCAAATGTAGCTGTTCCATCTGCATCTTTTTCTCCATTTGGCTTAGCAAATATAGCTATCAAGCCTGAGAAATCAGATACTGTAGTAAATTCATTACTCTGAATGGCTTTCATATCTCCTCTTACTGATGGATATATTGCAAATTCACTTCCGTTCTTTGATGAATATTTCCACTGATGTGGCATCATACACATAAATGTTGTATCATCAAATCCTTCTCTTTTTACGGTTGTTGAAACCTTATAAACTGATGTCATTTTTGCCAAATCATCATCATAGTTATATGTTACAGAAGTTTTATCAACAAATGCATAACCATGCTTGTAGAATTTTTCGATCTGATTCTTTGATGTCATTGTTCCAATTGACATGTATCCATTTTTACCTGTAAATTCTACCTTAATATTATTTCCAACTTTTTTGAATACTGTTCCTTCAGGAACTGATAAACAATAATAACTCTTTGATGTATTTGTTTTAGCCTTGTTATCATTATCTGTTATTTCCAGTCCGATATGGTCTGTAGTAACTGAACCTTTATCAAGTATTTCTTCACCATTTCCATTAAATATAGATGTTATAGAAGACGATGTAATTGTAAATGCTAAAGTATCACCAAATTCATTATATATATAAGGCGAACCTTTTACAAATGTACTTGTCATTGCTACATGATCATCATCAGCTAACTGTGCCGTAACTGAAAAATCACTATAACCGGCTACTTTATCACAAGCTGTATCTGTGTCTAAATTTTCCGGCAAAATATAAAAGTCAGGTGTTGTTTCTGAAATAACAGATAAATTTACAGCTGTAGCTGCATGATCCTGAAGCCATCCGTCTGTAGCTGTAAGAACACTTAATCCTTTTGTTGAAAATCTAACTTTAAAAGGCATTGTACAAATTGTATTGCCAAACTTCTTTATAAGCATTGACTGCCACCAGTCATTACTTTCTATAGGTGCCTTTACATTATCTGTCTTATAATACGGAACTTTTGCCTGTTCCAAATACATATCATTAGAAATATACGTTGCTTTACCTGCTGTCTTTGTCTTTGTCTTTGGTAATTCAGGTAAATTAATTGCAGGTTTTTCATCACCTTCTTTATATTTATATACTTCTAATTCTGAAATCCCTATTCCACTTCCCTTTTCAACTTTACTATACGCTAAGACACGAACATATCTTACATTCTGTGCATATACCTGTCTATTATCCGTAGAATTAGGTGTTCCTTTAACATTTCTATATATGCTTGTCCAATTTTTATCGTCATTTGATACCTGATAATCATATACTTTTCCTGCATCACCCGTCCATGTAACAGATATACGACCTATATCATAACTGTCACCTAAATCTACACTCAACCACTGATTAATATCATTTTTAGATGAGAATGATGTATTCATATCACCATCTACTGCATTCTTTCCAACTACTTTATCAAGTTCCTTTTGTAATAAATTTCCTTCTTTATCATACATCCACCATTCATCTTTTAGGCCTGATGTTTTTGTTTCTTTATTAAGTGCGATGTTTTCTCCGTAATTTACTGGTCTTTTTACAACACCATCTGTTCCATATACCTGAAATTCAAACATTGAAACTCCATAGTTAGTTGCTCTCTCTGTACAAAGCATCTTTACATATCTTGCAGATGTTGCACTCATATCTTCTTTATTAATAGTCTGTTTAAGATTTGCTGAAGAATCAACCTCTACTCCATTGTTTCCTTTATTTCCAATAGACACATCAATTTCGCATGTTCCTGATCCAAGTTCTTTTCCATCATCTTTAGATAATGCCGTAACCTTTATTGTATGCTTTCCCTCATCAAGTTTTATTTGTCCTCCTGCAACTCCATGTCCTGTGAATTTGTAATTATCAGGAGCTGAGGCAATTTCATCATTCTCTGTTACTCTGTATACTGCATTATCCACACTAGTCCAATTAGCTGCTGCATAAAAGCACTTATTATTATCATCATACTTAATTTCATATGACACTGCCATATTTACAAATGCACCCGGCTTAGTACCTTTTTCATATACAGTTGTCCAGTTTTCTTCATCATCTGATAACTGTATTTCATACCTTTTAGCATACGCAGCTTCCCACTGAATATAAATATGGTCAATATCCGTTTTCTTTCCTAAATCAACATAAAACCATTCATCTTTATCACTCTGTGCTGCCTGCCATCTTGTAGTTATGTCATCATCAACTGCTTTTTCAGGTCCACTTCCATCACCATTCTGTGAGCTTGCATAAACTGGTCTCCCCTTTGAAATTACATAAGGAGTATCATCGCTTTCTGCAGCTTTAATACTAAATAGTTGTGTCTGTGGACACAATGTAAAAACCATTGCTGCTGAAAGTATTAATGATACTCCCCTCTTAAGTAACCTATTCATCATTTCCCTTACCTCTTCCTAATTTTATTAATTTCCTTCTAATTAATATTATAATTCATATTTAAAATCAAAAAAACTAAAAAAACTTTTTTATATTTTTTTTGTCATTATTGTATGTTTTATACTATATTTTTTCTTGTTTTCATTAACATTTCATATTGTTTTTATACATTTTTAATAAAACCCCATTATTACTTTTGAAACATTTCAATAGCAATAATGGGGTTTTATCTGATATATATATTATTTTTTTAGTTCTATAAGTTTTATGTAACTTCTGACACAAATACTTAACTATCATAAGCCTAATTGGTCAAAATTTTTTTCTTTTCTTTAAGAAATTCATCACTAAATTTCTGTTCTACTAAACAATAACAGTCAATAACATTTTAACAATAAACGCTACAATCCATGCAACTACACACTGTAACACCACTATCATTGCTGCCCAGTTTCCACCTAATTCTCTTTTTACAGATGCAATTGCAGCTACGCAAGGTGTATATAATAATGTAAATACAAGAAAAACTATAGCGGTAGTTGTATCAAATGCTGTATAAAGTGCTATATTTGTTCCACCGAAAAGAACTGTCAATGTACTTACAACGCTTTCTTTTGCTGTAAATCCTGTAATAAGTGCTGTTGATATTTTCCAATTTCCAAAACCTAATGGTTTAAATATCGGAGAAATAATACTTCCAACTAAAGCCAAAATGCTGTCTTTAGAATCCTCAACAACATTTAATTTCAAATCAAAAGTCTGAAGGAACCATATTATAATAGAAGCTAAGAATATAATTGTAAATGCTCTTGTAATAAAGTCTTTTGCCTTATCCCATATCAATCTTCCTACATTTTTTATTCCCGGAAGTCTGTAATTTGGAAGTTCCATAACAAAAGGAACAGGCTCTCCCTTAAATTTCGTATGATTTAATATTAGCGCGTAAATTATTGCAACTATAATTCCCGTAAAATATAAAGCAGTCATAACCAATGCTCCATATCTAGGGAAAAATGCTGCGGTAAACATTGCATAAATAGGCAATTTTGCCGAGCAACTCATAAAAGGAGTAAGCATTATTGTCATTTTTCTGTCTCTTTCAGATGGCAATGTTCTTGTAGCCATTATAGCCGGAACTGAACACCCAAAACCGATTATCATTGGAACAAAGCTTCTCCCTGACAGACCTATTTTTCTTAATAATTTGTCCATTACAAATGCTACTCTTGCCATATATCCACTATCTTCAAGCAATGATAGAAAGAAGAATAAAATAACTATAATTGGTAAGAAATTCAATACACTTCCAACACCTGTCAATATTCCATCAACCACAAGCGATCTCAGCACTTCATTAACCTGTATGCTAATAAGTGCTTTATCACAAGCATTTGTAACAAAATCAATAGCTATTTCCATAAGATTAGAAAGCCATGCTCCTACCACTCCAAAAGTCATCCAAAATATAAATGCCATTATAGCAACAAACGAAGGTATCGCTGTGTATTTTCCTGTAAGCACTTTATCTATTTTCTGACTTCGTATATGTTCAACGCTTTGCTTTGGTTCAACAACTGTAGCCTTGCAAATTTTGTCAATAAATGTAAATCTCATTTTTGCAAGAGCAGCCACTCTGTCTAATCCGCTTTCATTTTCCATCTGCAAAATGATGTGTTCAAGCGTTTCTTTTTCATTTTGATCAAGTTCAAGTTTTTTAAGCACTTCGTCATCGCCCTCTACTAATTTACTTGCTGCAAATCTTGTAGGAATCTCTTTTTTATGTGCATGATCCTCAATCAAATGCATTATAGAATGAAGACACCTGTGCATTGCTCCGCTATCTTCACCATTCGCATCACAAAAATCCATTCTTCCCGGACGTTCTCTATACTTTGCAACGTGTATCGCATGGTCGATAAGTTCATCTATACCTTCATTTTTAGCGGCAGATATAGGAACTACCGGTATTCCCAATGCTTCTTCTAATTCATTTATCTTAATAGTTCCGCCGTTTTTATGAACCTCATCCATCATATTTAACGCCAATACCATCGGAATATTAAGTTCAATTAACTGCATTGTCAAATACATATTTCGTTCAAAATTCGTTGCATCTACAATATTGATAATTCCTCTTGGTCTGTCATTTAAGAAAAAGTCTCTTGTTACAATCTCCTCACTTGTATAAGGCGACATTGAGTATATTCCAGGTAAATCAGTAACCAAAGTATTCTCATGTTTTCTAATCTGTCCATCTTTTCTATCGACTGTAACTCCTGGGAAATTACCAACATGCTGATTTGAGCCTGTCAGCTGATTAAATAATGTTGTCTTTCCACAGTTCTGATTACCCGCAAGACCAAATGTTATTAATTCATCATCTTTTAATTCTTCGCCACGTTGCTTAACATGGTATATTCCCATTTCTCCAAGGCCCGGATGATGTGATAATTTTTCTTTCCCTGATTCAGTGTAATTTTTATGTAGATTTTCCTCTTTGTCATCCAAAAACCTGTTATCATTTTCATTGCACATATTTATTTCTATTTTTTGTGCATCCTCTAATCTAAGAGTCAATTCATATCCCCAGATACGGTACTCAATGGGATCTCCCATTGGAGCAGCTTTAACATAAGTGATTTTTGTTCCCGGAATTATTCCCATATCCAGAAAATGACCTCTTAAATTTCCTTCTCCACCGACCACAGAAATAATTCCCGATTGGCTTTGCTTTAATTCTGAAAGTTTCATATGTACCTCTCTTTTGCAATTAAGGATACTTTAACTATATACTCTAATAATTAATTCATATTGATATATTACTTATCCCAAATTGCATTTGCCATTATGTATTATCCTGTACATTATAGCATCGTTTTTTACTATGTACTATATTTTTTAATTTTAACTCTGCTTTAAATCATATCAATTTTAAATTGTTAGTAATTAGTATGTGCATTAATTAGTGTTATCACTAATATTGGGATTTTAGTTGTCAACTATTTTGCGATATAGGTTGACAATTCATCTTTTACCATTTATATTGTCATATGTATGATAAAAATTGATTCAATACAACAATTGAAATCAACAATAAATACATATTCGGATATCTGTCAAATTTCAGAATATCTATACGTGATTATTTTTATGAAAAAAGGAGAAAACAATGTCAACAACAGAAAATTTAACAGCAACAAAATCATCAGGCAAAGCAATCGATATCACTTTAATCGCTTTATTTGCAGCATTAATGGCAATTTGTTCTTGGATTTCCATTCCATTGACAGTTCCATTTACACTTCAAACATTTGCTGTATTTGTAACTTTAGAAATTATAGGTGGAAAACGTGGAACACTTTCAATTTTAGTTTTCCTATTATTAGGAGCTATCGGAGTTCCTGTATTTGCAGGATTTAAAAGTGGTGTTGCCGTACTTTTAGGAACAACAGGCGGATACCTTATAGGCTTCTTATGTACCGCTTTGATTTACTGGTTATTCACATCTTTATTAGGTAATAAATTCATTGTTAAACTTATAGCTCTTTTATTAGGACTTGTTGTATGCTATGCATTTGGTACAGCATGGTACATGGTTGTATACATGAAATCAACGGGTACAATTGGTCTTGCAACTGTTCTTGGATGGTGCGTAACACCTTTCGTTATTCCTGATTTAGTTAAACTCGCAGTTGCATTCATTATATCTGACCGTGTAAAAAAAGTAATTAAGTTATAATTCGTATATCAGTCCATAAACAGACAAGCTTTATGTTTGTCACAAAAAATACGGCTTACTCATTTTTATGTTTAAGCCGTATTTTTTATATTATTTATTTTCAAATTATCCTAGTGCCACATCTAATATCATCATTATCATAAATCCTAATGCAAATCCAATTGTTGTAATATTAGAATGTTCACCTTCCACGGATTCAGGCAATAATTCTTCTACAACAACATATATCATAGCCCCTGCCGCAAATGACAATAAATATGGAAGCAACGGTAAAATTATTCCTGTAAGCATTATTGTTATTGCTGCCGCAATCGGTTCAACTATTCCTGATAACATACCGTAAACAAAGGATTTCTTTTTTGTATTTCCTGCTGACACTAACGGCAAGGAGATTATTGCTCCTTCAGGGAAATTTTGAATTGCTATTCCAATTGAAAGCGCCATGGCTCCAGCTAATGTTATCCCCGTGTTATTTGCCATCATTCCGGCAAACACAACTCCTACTGCCATTCCTTCTGGTATATTATGAATTGTCACTGCCAAAATTAACATCGTTGTTTTCTTTAATGATTTCTTTGGTCCTTCGGGTTTATCACTTCCGGCATGCAAATGAGGAACTAGCATATCCATTCCAAGTAAAAACAGGATTCCAAGCATAAATCCTACACACGCCGGTATGAATGACAGCATTCCCATTTCTGATGCCATATCTAATGATGGTATTAATAATGACCATACTGACGCTGCCACCATAACTCCTGATGCAAAGCCTAATAAACTTTTTTGCACTTTGTCATTTAATTTGTTTTTAACTAAAAACACGCACATTGCTCCTAATGTTGTTCCTATAAATGGTATGATTAAACCTATAAATACGTTCATATTATTTCCTTTCTCATATTAATATATTGCATTAAATAATAACTGTTAATATTAATTTTATGTTATGCACAATTATACTTTGTAATCTATTAAGTATTCTATCATAAAAATGAGACTGTATCACTTAGTTAGTGTTACAGTCTCATTTTTAACTAACTTATATTTATTTATTTTTTCTAATAATAACCTTACGCTTAGACCATTTACAATATACAGTTGTACCTTTATATATGCTATATGCTCTTGCTCTTACGTAATACTTTTTATTAGGTTTTAAGCCTTTAACCTTAAAGTTTGTTTTATCCGAAGAATAACTATTTGTCTTTTTTGATGTAAATTTCTTATTTAATTTTTACCCGTTCAATTTTACTATTTAAGAGTATATTAAATTCTTTATAAAATTAAAACGTTTTTTAAATGTTTTGTACAAAGTTTACTGTTTTCATGTTATCATTTTGTTACATTCAAACAATTATTTAATTTCTGTAACTTTATACTCAAGTTTTTCAACTGTTTCCTTTAAAACATTGTTATCCACATCCTTAGTTAATTTAACAACAGCTTCATTTTTTTCATGATCTGCAACAGCACTTTCTACTCCATCTATTGCTTCTAAGGCTGTTTTAACTGCCTTTTCACAATGTCCACACATCATTCCTTCAATTGTCATTACTTTTTCCATTTTACTTGTCTCCTTTACATTTGAATTTATATTATTATCTTTAATATTACAACCTGACTGACATTTTTTATTTGAATTTATCATTACATTATTATCACTTATTTTTTCAAAACTCTCTTTATTCTTTACGTTCATTTCATCTTTTTTATGAACTTTAAATAAATTCAATCGTAATGCATTTGTAACTACACATACACTTGACAGACTCATTGCAGCTGCTCCAAACATTGGATTCAATTTTAATCCAAATAACGGAAACCATACGCCTGCCGCAAGAGGTATTCCTATTACATTATAGAAAAATGCCCAGAATAGATTTTCGTGAATATTTCTCAATACACCTTTACTTAATCTTATTGCTCCAGATACATCTCTTAAATCACTTTTCATTAAGACAACACTTGCCGCATCAATTGCAACGTCTGTTCCTGCTCCAATTGCTATACCGATGTCTGCTCTTGTTAATGCCGGTGCATCATTTATACCATCGCCAACCATAGCTGTCTTTCCAGTTTCTGAAAGTTTGCGGATTATTTCTTCTTTTCCCTGTGGTAAAACTCCTGCATAGATTTCATCCACGCCTGCTTTCTTTCCTATCGCCTGTGCTGTCTGCTCATTATCACCTGTAATCATGACAACCTTAATTCCCATGTTCTTAAGATTTTTCACGGCTACAATGCTTTCTTCTTTTATAACATCCGCTACTGCAATAATGCCAAGCACCTCTTTGTCTTTACAAAAATACAATGGGGTTTTTCCTTCTTTTGCAAATTCGTCTGCCTTCTTTTTAAGTTCATCATTTATATTTGCAAATTTATTTATATATGCAAAATTACCACCTGCTATATTATTTCCTTCATATTCACCTTTTAATCCATATCCTGCATCAATTGAGAATTCACTAATTTTCTGTTTTTTAATATTATTATTTTTTCCATATTCAACTATTGCTGATGCTAAAGGATGTTCGCTTTTACTTTCTAAAGCATAAGCAATCCTTAAAAGTTCATCCTTATCTTTTCCAACAATATCTGTTACAACCGGTTTTCCACTTGTAATTGTTCCTGTCTTATCCAAAGCAACTATCTGTGTTTTTCCTGTATTTTCAAGTGCAACTGCGTTTTTAAATAAAATATTATTTCTTGCTGCTTTTCCATTACCAACCATAATTGCTACAGGTGTTGCAAGTCCTAACGCGCAAGGACAACTTATTACCAATACTGATATTCCTCTGGCAAGTGCAAAACCTACTTCTTTTCCTGCGACAAGCCATACAACTATGGTTATTAGTGCTATCACAATTACAACAGGAACAAACACTCCCGATACTTTATCTGCAGCTTTTGCTATTGGTGCTTTTGTTGCCGCAGCATCACTTACCATATGAATTATTTGTGATAATGTCGTATCTTCTCCTACTCTTGTTGCCCTGCATTTAATAAATCCTGATTTGTTAATTGTTGAACCAAATACTTCGTTATCCACCGTTACATCTTTTGGAACACTTTCTCCTGTAAGGGCTGACTCGTCAATAGCACTGCTTCCTTCTATTATGATTCCGTCTGTAGGAATACTTTCACCTGGTCTTACAACAAAAACATCTCCTATTGTCACCTTTGAAATATCCACAACTTTTTCAATTCCATTTGCATCAATTATTGTAGCCGTTTTTGGTGCAAGCTTCATAAGTCCTTTTAGTGCATCTGTTGTTTTTCCTTTAGAAAATGATTCAAGCATCTTACCTAGTGTAATTAATGTAAGAATCATTGCTGCTGATTCAAAATAAAACTCATGCATATAATGATGTACAAGTTCCATATTTCCATCAACCTGTGCAAATGTCATTGCATACAGCACATACAAACTGTATCCAAACGAAGCTCCTGAACCAAGTGCTACTAAAGTATCCATATTAGGAGCTTTATTTATCAATCCTTTCAATCCACTAACAAAAAATTTTTTATTTATAATCATTATTATAATTGTAAATAACATCTCCGTAAGACCCATGGCAATGTGATTCTTTTCAAATGCATCCGGAACCGGGAATCCCCACATTGTGACACCCATCGAAACGTACATAAGTGGAACAAGAAATATTAATGACCATATAAATCTGTTTCGTATTTTCTTTGTTTCATCAGAATTATCAAGTTCTTTTATCTGGTCATTCTCTGATTTTGTTTTTTCATTCTCCTGTGGTTTTGCCTTATATCCCGCATCCTCTACTGCCTTCATTATTACTTTAGGATTGACATCACCCTCAACTATCATTGAATTCGTAAGTAAATTCACCGCTACAGAATCTACCCCATCTACTTTGGAAACAGCTTTTTCCACCCTGCTACTGCAAGCGGCGCAGCTCATTCCATATACTGAATATTTTTTCAACGTTTATCACCTCGATTGCTATTTATTATAATTGACTTCGTCAAATCAATTGTTTTATTTAGTTTCCTAAATTCACTTATTCAACTTAATTTACTTATTTAATTTAGCTTAACATATTTATTTCATTAATTTCTGTAGTGTAGCTACTAATTCATCTACTACTTCATCATTTCCCTGTTTTAAATTATCAACCACACACGTTTTAATATGATTAGTTAATAGTACTTTGCTAAAGCTATTTAATGCTGATCTGATTGCTGATACCTGCACTAACACATCTGTGCAATATGCATCATTTTCAATCATATTTTTAACACCTCTTACCTGTCCTTCAATTCGGTTAAGTCTGTTTATTAAATCTTTATATTCTTTTTCTGTTCTTTCTTTTGTTTTATGACTACAACAATTGTGGTCTTCGACTGTACAACATTTACTGCATTTTCCACTTGCTGTTGCCTGCACTTCTTTTTTATTCTCTTCCAAAGCGACTCCTTTCATACATCTTTAATTATATTAGTCTTTCATTTTTACATTTGCATTTTATACCCCTGTAGGGTATGTGTCAAGTTGTTTTATTTATCTTTATATCAACAAAAGTTTTCTCTATTATTTGTCTTTTGCATCGTATTTATTTGCTTTTTAACTTTATTTTTTAATTTGGTTCTATAAACATAAACTTGTCCTACATAAAAATACTCCCTCTGCCGTTTTATCCGGCAAAGAGAGTATCATTGTTACTATCATATTTATTATGTCGAAGTTATTTATGCATAATTGTAATTGTGCTATAAAAAGATGTTGGGGCAAAAGGCCCCAACTTTGATGCCTACGGATTGTTCCGTGCTACGCACTTCCGCAATCCTACCAATCATATAAACATATTACTTAAGAAATCCATTAACAATCTGTTCTTCTGCTTCTTCTTCGCTAAGGCCTAATGTCTGTAACTTGATTAACTGTTCGCCTGCAATTTTACCAATAGCGGCTTCATGAATTAATGATGCATCTAAGTCATTAGCTGTAATTTCAGGTAAAGCTGTAATCTTAGCATTATCCATTATAATAGCGTCACACTCTGAATGTCCTGTGCATTTTGCATTTCCGTTAATTACAGAATAAAATGCCTGTTTTGAATTTCCTTTTGCAACTGAACGTGAAATAACATTTGCACTTGAACCATCTCCATTCATATCTACATTGAAATGAGTTTCTGCAAACTGATTTCCATGCGTCATAATTCTTTCTGTAATAACAATCTTTGCATCTTTGTCTAATTTAGCTTCGGTGATACGGTTTGTTGAATCAATTCCTTTAATCTGAACTGTTTCCATTTCCATGTAACCACCCTCTTCAATATTAACAATTGTAGTAGGATTCATTACATTTTCACCGTTGCCATCACCTTTTCCATAATGTTTTTCAACATATTTTACTCTGGCATTTTTTCCAATATAGAACGTGTGTATTCCATCATGACGTGACTTTTTATCACCGCCATTATGTATTCCACATCCTGCAACGATAAGCACATCTGCTCCTTCGCCAATATGGAAGTCATTGTATACACATTCTTCTAATCCTGTCTTACTAATAACAACCGGAATATGAACACTTTCGTTTTTTGTTCCCGGTTTAACATAAATATCAATGCCATCTTTATCTTCTTTTGTTACAATATCAATATTTGCAGTTGTATTTCTGCTGTCTTTTTTGCTGTTCGCCCTTATGTTGTATGCGCCTGCCGGAATTTCATGTAATCCAGTAAGCTGTTCAAATAATTCCATCTGAATTTTGTCCATGATTTTCCTCCTTATGACTGTAATTTGGCACATGGGCCATTATTTTCTGCTCCAAGAACCATCGGAAGAATTTCTTCTTTACTTCCGTGTGCCTTGATAACTCCGTCTGCTAACAAAACAATTTCATCTGCAATATCAAGAATTCTTTCCTGATGAGAAATAATTAAAATTGAGTTTTTATTATTTTTCTGCATTTTTTCAAATACTTTAATAAGGCTGTTAAAACTCCACAAATCAATTCCTGCCTCTGGTTCATCAAATACTGAAAGTTCTGTTCCTCTTGCAATAATTGTCGCTATTTCTATTCTCTTTAACTCACCACCTGAAAGACTTGCATCCACTTCACGGTTAATATAGTCTCTTGCGCAAAGTCCTACTTCTGAAAGATATTCGCAGGCTTCACTAATTGTAAGCTGCTTTCCTGCCGCTATTCTAAGTAAGTCAATAACTGTGATTCCTTTAAATCTTACAGGTTGCTGGAACGCAAAACTAATTCCCAATTTTGCTCTTTCCGTAATAGACATATTTGTAATATCTGTGCCATTATATAAAATCCTTCCTTCTGTTGGCTGATTAATTCCTACGATTAATTTTGCCAAAGTAGACTTTCCACTTCCATTTGGTCCTGTAATGGCTACAAATTTGCTTTCATCAATATTCATACTGATGCCGTTTATTATATTTTTCACACTGCCATTTTCATCGTTTACGCTAAACTTCACGTCTCTTAACTCAAGCATATTGTATAACTCCTTTTCCATTGGCACTGCTGACTTTTGCAATTGCCCCGTTTATCATTGAGAACTGAGGTCCTTTATGTCCGATATCCGCATCAAATATAACCGGAACGTCTAAATCACCTAAAATAGACATAACTGCCTCTTTATATGACTGTTCTATCCACGTATTATACATCAATGGCCTTCCAAATACAAATCCCTTTACATATTTAAAATATCCCATCTGTTTCATTTGCCATAAATGTGTTATTAACGTAGTATCGCTAAAATCAAAGCTTTCTAAGAACCATATAATACCATCATCTTTATATTTATGAATAAATTCTTCTGTTCCGTCATACTTTGTTCCGATTAAAAAGCAGATAACATCAAGGCATCCACCTATTAATCTTCCTGACATTTCAATCTTCTCTTCACCACGTCCGTTTATCCAGCATACTTCTTTATCTTTATAGTATCCTTCAAAACCTGTTTCATATTCATGGCGGTCGGATTCATAATAATCAAATGATTTCTGGCTTCTTACATTTCCCTCTAACACACCTAATGCATTGCTTACTGTATTTTGCCATGGTTCCATACCAAAATCTCCAAAATTACATCCATAAACAGATGCCACATCACATTTTGTCATAATAGGAAATACTAATCCTGTATTATCTGAATATCCCTGAACCCATTTTGGATTTGCCTTAATTTTTTCAAAATCCACATATTCAAGCATCTCCATTAAATAATCCCCACCTGCGGCAGAAATTATTCCTGTAACTTCATTTTTATCAAATAATCTGTTAAATTCTTCTGCTCTAATTTTTGCGGTATTGCTTACGCCTCTTTTATCAGTCTTAAAAACACTGTCAGTAAATTCAACATTATATCCTCTGTTTTTAAGTTGCTCTACCCCTTTGTTAAATCTTTTTATTTTAATTTCATCTGTTATTCCATTTGACGGGGCCGTAACAGCTATAGTGTCATTTTTCTTTATATACTTTGGAAAAATCATTATTGTCTCCTTTGTCTATGCTCAGTAAAACTTATTTCATCGCCAAGCGTTACAGAGTATATTATTTCATCTTCAACTTTTTTACCTGTAATCTGCTCAATTGCTTCTTTATAGTAATCTAACTGAACACTGTATTTATCATACAATTGTTCCATTTTTCTTACTTTGTCAGTTTTATAGTCTACTACATAATACCTTCCATTTTCAATAAAACATACGTCAATAATTCCCTGAATTACAACAAGTTCCTCTGAATCGGTATTTGGATTCACTTCACAAGCCTTCTTTCCAAGAAGAAATTTCTGTTCTCTAAACAGCTCTCCTCTCGAATGTGCCTGTTTCATTCTTTTAAATAAGTCTGTTTTACTAAAAGCAATAACATCATTTTCATTTATACAATCTGCTCCTGCCTTATCTATCAGACCTCTCTTAACATAACCATTAATCATTTCATTAACAGACTCTACTGTATATTCAGGCAAATTTAAATCCATAAGTTCAAATATCCTATGATAAGCTGTTCCTCTGTTTGCACCTGTTAGCTTTTCATGAAGCTGTTCGTCCGATTTTGCAAAATCAGGAATTATATCCGGCAAATCTTCTTTAAACATTTCCGTACCATCCTGCTGCTCATCATATTCATGTAATGCCTGTCTCTTGATTTCAGTAACACTTGCCTTTGCACTTATATTTACATCCTCATAATACTGATACTCCCAATTTAAGTTTTTATTAAGAATCTCCTCTGTTATCTTATCATATGTTTTTTTACCATCAATTTGAAGCAATTCCTGTTTCTTAGTATTATCATCATTTAACTCAATATACTCTTTTAGTTTATCATCTTCTGTTTCACCACAAATTGCTGTTATGTTTACACTTGCATCAATATTGTACAATTCTTCATTTTGTGCCTCTGTAAAACTATCATTGTGCTTCAATAATTCATCTGCGCCTTTATTTCTTGACGTAGCAAGCAAAATCCAGTCCATAAAATTGTTAATGTCTGTTATTTCACTTCCTGTTGCCTGTAAATATGGATTTCTCCTGTATCCGTTAATTTTTTCAACTTCTTTTTCAATTTCTTTTACTGAACCGGTTATAATAAGTTTTTCCTGTGCTCTAGTCATTGCAACATATAAAAGTCGAAGTAATTCAGCTTTATTTTCTTTTGTGATTGCGTTTCTTATAACAGTTTTTACAAGTGAACTATCTTTTATTTTCAACTCATGATTAACATAATCCATTCCGATTCCATATTCTTCATGAATCGCAATCGCATCTTTTTCAGGTCTGAATTTTGACGTTGCATTTGCTAAAAATACAATAGGAAACTGTAACCCTTTACTTTTATGAATTGACATTATTCTTACAATATTATCACTTTCATCTACTGACAAAGCTTCTCCTTCTTCTCTTACAACCTTAACTTTCTCAATGTATCTGATAAAATTAAAAAGTCCTGTATAACTGGAATTTTCATAAGCAACTGCCTTTTCTTTCAATTGCTCAATATTTTTTATTCTTCTTAATCCTGAAGGAAGTGCCATAATATAATTATCATATCCGTTTATTTTAAGTACTTTATCAATAAGATCATATACTGTTATATACGGAATTTCTTTTCTCAAGTTATTAATAATATTCATAAAATTTGTAATCTTATCAACAAGTTTCTCGTCATCTCCATCATATAAGTATGACTTTAATTCATCATATAAACCGCTTTCTTCATCATTAATGCGGATTTGTGCCAATTCACTTTCAGAAAAATTAAACATTTGTGATAGCATTATGCCTGCAAGTGGAATATCCTGTCTTGAATTATCTAAGACATTTAAGAAATTTAGTACTGTTAATACTTCTTTTGCATCATAAAATCCCGTTTTTGTTTCAGTGTATGCCGGTATTCCATATTTTTCTAAAACATCAACATACTGACTTGAAATTCCTTTTATACCTCTTAAAAGAATAACTATATCACTATACTTTGCATTTCTTAAATTTCCATCTTTATCCTGAACCTTCATTCCAAAATCAGGGTCTACAATCTTTTTAATCTTCTTTGCGATTTGTTCTATTTCATATTCTTTGTCCCCTTCGATTAAAACAATATCTGTTGCATTATCCTGTATATCAGGCAGTTCTTTAAAAGATGCACCGCATACTAATCTGTTGTTGTCTATATATTCAATTCCACCTGTATGTCTGCACATGATTGTATCAAATATATAGTTTACACTATCAATGACCTCTTTTCGGCTTCTAAAGTTTTTATCAAGAATTATTTTACGCTTTGATGCATCCGTTTCTTCACTGTAAGTATCATATTTTTCTAAAAATAAATTTGGATTAGCCAGTCTGAATCTGTAAATACTCTGCTTAACATCTCCTACCATAAAAACATTATTAATTCCAGCTCCATTTGAAATGCTTGTAAGTATCGCTTCCTGCACTGTATTACTATCCTGATATTCGTCAATCATTATTTCTTTATACTGTTTTGACATACTTATAGCTACATCTGACGGAACTATTTCTCCGTTTTCATTTTCATATGTTAAAATATTTAATGCATAATGTTCTAAATCTGAAAAATCCATTATGGCATTTTCTTGCTTTACCTCTTTTAGCCTATTCATAAATTCTAACGTAAGATCAATTATAACCCGGACCTGATCCTTCATTACATTTATTTCTTCTAAAATTTCATCAATATCGTATGACAAATAATCAGCCACCAGTTTATTTATTTTTGTTCCAACTTCACTTTTTATTGCCTTAACCTGTTCTGCTTTTTCAGGATTTAAGGCTTCTGGTTTGCCTGGAAGTCTTGGAATTTTATAATCTCCTAATGAATTTTTTAATGCTCTGTAGGATTGTTTTTCCATTGCAAGTTTACATGTTCCATACATATCTGTTAAAGCCTTTATATAATTTACGGGACCGTCCGGCTGTTCACATATATTTATGGCATTTTCAAGTTTTTTACATATGTCAGGCATAATATTTTTAATGTCATTAATATTTTTTACCATCCACGACTTGCTATTTAAATCTTCTTCATCTGAAACAATATAATTATCAATACATGACTTAACCCATTTTTCAGGATTTACATGACTTTCAGATGCAGTGTAAAGTTCCATTATCAGGTTTGTAACACTGTCATCTGCCTTAGACGCTTTATACTGCTCGATAAATTTCATAAATTCAGGCTCAGCTTCTTCATATCTTTTTGTAAGTATTTCTTCTAAAACATCTGCTTTTAAAAGTTCAATTTCACCTTCATCTCCGATTTTATAATCAGGATCTAAATCTATTTTTTCAAAATTTTCTCTCACAACAAACGAGCAAAAACTATCAATCGTTGTAATCTGTGCCGTATTTATCAAATTAATCTGTTTTTGTATGTGTTCATTTTCAGGATGATTAGTAATAATATCATCTAATGCATTTCTTACTCTTTCCTTCATCTCAGAAGCTGCTGCCTTTGTAAATGTAACGACTAAAAGATTATCGATATCTACCGGATTATTTTCATCTGTCAATAAATTTATAATTCGCTCTACCAAAACTGCGGTTTTTCCCGAACCGGCTGCCGCAGATACTAATATGTTTTGGTCTCTTGCATCTATTACTTCTTTTTGTTTTGGAGTCCAATTTGGCATATTTATTTTTCTCCTTCCGAATCTTCATACATCTCATCTAACTTAGAAATTACTTCAGGCAATTTATATCCGGGAACCTCCGTATACTTATCTCCTGCATTTACATCAAAACTACACATACCTGCATATGGGCAATATGTACATGCCTTTTCTATAGGATTAACATCAATATTTCCCTCGCAAATTTCTTCTTTAAACTTATCTGCCATATCTGAAACATAATTAATAAGTTCACCAAAATGCTTATTATCAATCGCCATTACATCTGCGTAATAACTTTCATCTCTTTTAATTCTCACAGGAATAATATCCGAAGATTTTTCCATATTTTCATCTATATTTTTTAGCACGTTGATATCGTCTGTAAAAATACCTGACATCTTATACTCTTTAAATCTTTTCTTATTGATTTCACAGGCAAGTCTTTCTTTTAGTTCTTCCTTTGTCAATGAACCATCGTTCATAATTTTATTTTTTTCTGTTTTTGTCAGTCCATTAGTATAAGGGTCTTTAATTTCATAATAAAATGCTCCTGCCGGCAAAACCTGTTTGTCCTTATATTTTTCCTGTTCTCTTTTTATTACATCTCCTAAATAAATAAGAAGCTGCATCTGTGTGCCGAAAAATGTAGAACTGATTTCAAATTTCTTTGACCCTGATTTATAATCAATAATTTTCACATACACTTTCCCATCGTCAGGATCCTCGTATAAGTCCACTCTGTCTACTTTTCCATGTTCAACTACTGACTCATAATAAACCGGTTCAAACTTTCCTGCATTGATATGACTTTTTAATATTTCTGTAGTATTTATAGTTGTTTTTAAAATTTTATTTGCAATATATTTATTTCTTGCATCACTTGAAATAGCATTATTTTCGTATTCCTCAAATACGATATTTACACATTCTTCAACTAATTTTTGTATATCTTCGTCTGTTAAATTTCTCCAATTCAGATTTTTATTTCTTAATTTTCTGCAAAACAACTCTAACGAATAATGATATAAATTGCCAATATCATATGCAGCTATTTCAAATTTTCGTCTTTCTGAAAGCCTTAGACCATTAGCTAAAAACTGTGAATATGCACATGCAGCATATCTTTCAAGTCTTGTAATACCAATGTTGTGTCTGTTACCATACAGTCCTCTCGCAATTTCCGGCAGTAATTTTGGATGTCTTGATGTATAATATATTCCTTCTATTATCATCTTTACAGCATTTTCTACTTCCCTGTTCTTAACAAGATTTGCAATCATCTGCTTTGTCTCATTATCCCCATCAAGGCTCTTATTTTCCTGCATTCTGTTTGTTATAAATTCTAACGCCTCTGTGATGTTTGTAATATCACCCGGAACATTTTCCTTACTACTTTCCTTTATTTCTTTTATTGATGGAAACATTCTTTTTATTAGAGACAGAATATATGATTTTCTTAAAACTTCACCATCCGTGCCTGATGTGCTATATGAAAAGTAGATTTTACCTGTAGGCTTTGCAAATAATGCATACAAATAAAGTCTTTCAATATATATATTTTCTTTAGCTGTTGGCGCTAATACATAATTAGCTGAGCGCAAAAATTCTCTTTCCATATCCGTAATTATTCCGCTACCACTATTTGCAGAAGGCACAAGGCCGTCATTTACTCCTGCAAAAAAGATAATTTTCTTAATATCTTTTAATCTTGTTCTTTCCAAATCACCAACCATTACCGTATCAAGACCGGGAGGAATTATTCCAACTTTCTGACTTGCAAATCCGGATTCAACAATCTGTCTGAACTCTTTTACCGACACAATTTCATCACCTAAAAATTCCACAAGCTTATTAAGCATTTTTATAATGGTTTCATAAATCTGTTCGTATTCTTTTGCTTCATCCAGTCTGCCTGCTTCATCACATTCCACTTTATGTTTTTGTATCTTAAGCTGCCAGTCATTATCTAAAATAAATTTGTAAATGCACTTTGTAAAATCAGTTATATCTACGTTTTTTAGCTTTAAGCCGTTTCTCAAATCAGAAAACATTTCTATGATTTTTTCTCTTATCAAATTAATATTTTCAAATTCTTCTTCGCTGATATTTTTATACTGCTTTTCCCATTTTCTGTTGTAACTGTTAAATCCTCTTCTTCCTGACTGAATTACATAATTTTCAATTATATCAATATCTTCTCTGTCAATATCCGTAATTCCTAATTTTAAAAACCTAAATAAACTTTCATATGAAAAATCTTTCTCAACCACTTCAATTGCAGCTACTATACCGTCAATAAAAGGATTTTTAGATATATCTCTCTTATAATCTATAAAATTCGGAATGCCTGATTTTCTAAATTCATCCTGAATAAATCTATAATATCCTTCCATATCAGAAACTACTACAGCGATATCTTTATATTTATAATTTCCTGTAATCATCAACTTAGAAATTTCATTTGCAATCCATCTTGCCTCTTCTTTTGGATTAGATGTTACATGGATTTCTAAATTTTTGCATTCTTTATCATAAGGTTTTAAAACTCTATTTCTAAATATATTTTCTTCTAAATAACAAAGTTCATCATTATCAGCAATTCGTATCGGTCTTTTTCCTTTATTTACAATAACCGTATTTTCGATTTCGACACTATTTCTTATTGCCAATTCTCTTAACTTTACAATTGTTTCTTTGCTGAGTGCAAATAATTCTCTGTCATTATATCCGTTAAAATCAGCTTCATTTTCAGGAAGAGTTATTGCGACAGTAACTTCTCTTGCATATTTTATTAATTTTTCTAAAACCATATACTGAATAGGTGTAAACCCTGTAAAACCGTCAATATAAATATGTGTTTTTCTTATTTTTTCTGACTTTTCCATTACATTACAAAAAATGCTCAACACTTCTTCCATCGTAATCATTTTTTCATTTATGTAATTGTCAAATTCTTCCGCAATCGTTTTAGTATCAATTAATTTATTTCTTAAAATGTTATGACCTTTTACATCATCAATCATCTTTTCCAAATCTTGTGTTCTATAATTATATTGCTTTAATTCGGTTATTAAAGTTTTTGCTCTATCCACAAATCCCGGCATATTTGCTTTGTTATGATAATACTTAAGGTCTTTTTTGCAATTTTCTAATACTTTACGGACAACGAGAGTTTTTCCCAAATCGTCCATAACCTTAATATCTGTCATTCCAAGTTCTTCAAATATACCAACTGCAAGTCTCTGAAAACTTACTACCTCAGTGTTAAAACTTCCGTGTCTATCTGAAGCAAGCAAAATTTCTCTCTGTGCTTCCATTGAATACTGTTCAGGAACCAAAGCTATATAATCTTCATTTCTATTTTCATATTTTGAAGCGTTATTTGTAAGTCTTTCATATAATAAATGTGACTTACCTGAACCTGCACTTCCTACAATAAATGTTAATGACATATCCGTCTCCATTCTTTATATTTCCTTAAATGATGCCTGGGCAAAAGTTCCCACCTTTTGACCCTGGCATTCTTAAATTATTATATATAATTTTTGCTGTTTTTTCATCATACTTTTATGTTTTTGCTCATAGATTTAATTATAAAAACCTATACAGTTTTCGGAGGTCACACATCATGAGTAAAAGTCCTAAATTTATGGTTTTTCATCTTAAAGAACTTATATATACATTTATATTAATTGTCCTTGGAATAGCCTTAATAATAACCTTAGTTTTAATGTTTAGAAAAGACACCACTACTTCGGCTCCTGCAAGTGATTGCACTTATAAGGCCGGTGTTTATTCCTCTTATATCACGTTAAACGGAAATCCTATGGAAATTCAGGTAGTTTTAGATGATAACCACATAAATTCCATTACAATTGAAAATATTGACGATTCCGTAGCTACAATGTATCCTTTAGTGAAACCTGCTTTTGAGGATATTGCTAACCAGATTGTATCAACTCAGTCATTAGAAAACGTATCTTACAATCCCGAAAGCCAATATACATATTCTGTATTATATAATGCAATATGCGATACAATTAATTCGGCCAAATAATTTCAATAAAATATTTTTGTGTCAGGTTTTAATTTGCAAATCTTTAAAGTTAATTTGCAACAACACTTTTGCAAAGCTGATATCACTCTTATTTATAAAAATATCAGCATAATAAATTATAAAAAATAGGATGAGACAATTATGTTCCATCCTATTTCTATTATTAATATACAAAATTTTATTTTATGGAAATTATTCATGTACAAATAATTTCGCATACATATTATTTGCTATAATTACTCTAATTCTTCTAACCACTCACGTACTACTGCATCACTTGGCATTCTCAAATCTCCTCTAGGTGAAACCGCAACGCTTCCTACCTTTGGTCCGTCAGGAAGGCATGAACGTTTAAACTGCTGCGAAAAGAATCTTCTGTAAAATGTCTTTAACCATTTCAAAATAGTTTCTTTATCATATTTTCCATCAAATGCGTGTTCAGCTAAATATAATACCTTCTTAGGTTCAAATCCAAATCTTAAAATATAATATAAGAAAAAGTCATGCAATTCATATGGTCCAACTACATCCTCTGTTTTCTGTGCTATTTTTCCATTCTTAGTAGGTGGCAGTAATTCAGGACTTACAGGTGTATCTAGCACATCAAATAAAATGTCTGCTAATTTCTTTACTCCACATGTGTCTGCAAAATAATGAACTAAATGTCTTACCAACGTTTTCGGGACTCCCGCATTTACACCATACATAGACATATGGTCTCCATTATAAGTAGCCCATCCTAATGCAAGTTCCGACATATCTCCTGTTCCAATAACCATTCCATTATATTCATTTGCAAAATCCATAAGCAAATAAGTTCTTTGTCTTGCCTGTGCATTTTCATAAGTAATGTCGTGATTATCTATACTATGTCCTAACTGTTTTAAATGAAGTGTTACTGCATCAGCAATATTTACTTCTTTTAGTTCACATCCAAGTTCTTTTACAAGTGTAACTGCATTATTATATGTTCTGTCAGTTGTACCAAATCCCGGCATTGTAACTGCAATTATGTTGCTTCTGTCAATATTAAGTGCATCAAATGCCCTTACGGTAACAAGCAGTGCCAATGTGGAATCAAGTCCACCTGATATTCCTATAACTGCATTTTTACAATTAGTATGTTCTAAACGTTTCTTAAGTCCCATTGTCTGAATTGTAAGAATTTCTTCACATCTCTTATTTCTCTTTTCTTCATCCTTTGGTACAAATGGTGTATTATCAATTTCTCTTGAAAGTTCAAATTCTTCTAATTCTAAATCAATTTCACATATTTCATAATCGTCGTCACTAACTGCTGTAAATGTATTCATTCTTTGTCTTTCTGCAGCCAATTTTTCCAAATCTATCTCAGCATATACTGTTTCATTTGTAAATCTTTTTGCCTCTGCTAAGATTGTTCCATTTTCAGCTATCATATTATGTGCCGCAAATACTAAATCAGTAGAAGATTCCCCCTCTCCTGCATCAGCATACAAATAAGCTGATATTGTTCTTGCTGACTGTCCTGCCACAAGATTTTTACGATAATTATCTTTTCCTGTTACTTCATCACTTGCTGAAAGATTAGCTATAACTGTTGCTCCTGCCATAGCATAATTTGTGCTAGGTGGATTTGGCACCCATAAATCTTCACATATCTCTATTGCAAATTTAAAGTTTTCTATATTTACACAGTCAAAAAGTATGTTTGTTCCAAATGGGATTTCATCATCATAATCATCATCCCAATCTTCATCATCTTCTTCATCATCTTCTTCATCATCTTCCCAGTCGTCTTCATCAAAGTCATCCTGATTATGTTTAAAATCAACTTTGCCATTCTCTGTCATATATATTTTATAATCAAAACCTTCTTTGCAGTTTTCTTCTAAACTCCATTCATCCTTAGTAACTTCAAATGAAACATATCCTTCAACACCTTTTCCTGATACAAAATGTCTTGCTTCATAAAACTCGGAATAATTAGGTATATATGACTTAGGTACAATTCCAAGTATCTCTCCATCATAAACAACTGCCGCAACATTGTATAACTTGCCATTATATACCAATGGGAGTCCGACTATAGCTACAATTTCTTTATCTTCACAATGTTTTGCTATTGCCACCAACTTTTTCTTTGCATTTTTTAGCATGTGCTGCTGCCAGAACAAATCGCTGCATGTATATCCCGTAATACATAATTCAGGGAATACAACAAACTGTGCTCCATTATCATAAACTTCATCAATTAATTTACATATCTCTTTAGCGTTATATTCACAATCTCCTACTTTAATTTTAGGAGTTGCGCACGCAACCTTTATAAATCCGTTATTCATGTCAATCCATATCTCCTGTGTTATATATTCGTGAATTAATATTTTAATACACGCTTACCTCTAATGATACCCCATTGTCAAATTTATTGTCAACATTTCACGTAAATTGTCTCTTTTTATATTGCTTTTTATGATATACATTTAATGAATGTCCAATTTTAATTAATTATATACCTATTTTTTATAATCTTAATGTATACCTATTTTTTAATATACATTCAACGTAATGCTTTTTATGTTATATTCATGATTTTGTCATAAATAACAGAACAAGAAACGCCTAATATCAAATTTATTTTTTGATATCAGAGCGTTTCCATAAGTTATTATTTAAATGAAAAATTAAATATAGAAGTCTTAAAACTATTCATAATAACTCTATATATTAACCGAGCATCGCATCCGTCAGGAAAAAAGTCGAAAACTTTTGACCCCAACATCTCTATATTAATATCTTCTTGGAATAAATGTGTTATATCCTACATTTCTTAAATTCATTTCCATCATCGCAGCATTATCAATATCATCAAACACTCCAACCTGTACCTTATACAATCCGTTCTCAAATATGACATCTGCCGGATACCCCTGTTGTCTTAATTTATACGCCATATTATTTGCTAACTGTCTGTTTCTAAATGCACCAACCTGTACTGTATATGTGTTTCCATCAGCATCCTTCGTATCATAATTTTCAAGAGTTTCCATTATTGCACATGCTATTGCATTTGCTATTTCATAGAATTTTTCATCAAATAATTTATTATCACTATCTGAATTAATGAAGCCTGCTTCTATTAATACTGCCGGCATCTTTGTTCTTTTTAAAACTACTAAATTAGGTCTTTCAACGACTCCTTTATCTTCAAATCCTATCTTTGTAAGATTTGCATTAATATTTCTGGCAAGTTGTGATTTTAAGCCACTGTCATCATATACTAAACTCTGCACTCCACTATACTGATTTGCTGTAGGCGCAGAATTTCTATGAAATGATACAAATAAATCTGCTCCTGTATTATTTGCCTTAGTTGCTTTTTCAAATGGGGTATCATAGACATCTGATGTTCTTGTAAATTCTACATCATATCCATTATTTCTTAAAATCTCCCCTACCGCTGTAGCAAGTCGTAACGCATCATCTTTCTCCTGTCTGCCTTCATAAACGGCCCCGGGGTCTGTTCCACCATGTCCCGGGTCCAACATAATTTTATAAGCCATAAACACCTTAATAACAAATTCGTTATCATATAGTATGCTTATGGCTTACCAAAAATACCTATATTTTATTTTTTGTTTACATTTGTTTCGTTATTGTTCTGATTATCTCTTGCACCGTTTATGATGTCATCTCCTGCATCTTCAACACCATCGATAACATCATCCACTACATCATCTGCAACTCCGTCACCATTTGTATCAGTTGAACTATTTACGTTTCCTGATCTTCTTGTTGTTTCGTTTCTGTCTGTTCTATTTGTTGTAGTCTCTGTTGTCATTTCATTTGTTGTTTCTACAGTTTCATTCATTGATTCATTCATTTCATCGTTTGCTGCATCATTATTTCCACAGCCTACAAATCCAACCATTGAAAGCATCATTACAAATGCTACTAAGTATTTTTTAATATTGTTCATAATAACCTCCATAAAAGTTTTTACATCATTTATTATGAACACTTTTACAAAAATTATAAAAATATATAAAAAAATAGAAATAATTTAATTTGAAATCAATATAAATTGAGTTCGGCAAAAATCATTTCTATTTTTAAAATATTAAAATGGCATGATTTCGAAAGTTCATAGTTCATAGTTCTTAGCATTAGCAAAGTAACTTTAACTTTCATTTTCCATTCTTTTATACATAACTTTATTCGATTTAATTTAATACATCAGCCATGTTATACATTCCTGTTTCTTTAGAAGCAAGATATTTAGCTGCATCAACAGCACCTTTTGCAAATACTGCTCTTGAGTAAGCTGTATGCTTAATTTCAATTACTTCATCAATTCCTGCATATATAACTTCATGTTCACCTACAATTGTTCCACCTCTTACTGCTGAGATTCCAATTTCCTTTTCAGGTCTCTTTTCTCTTCTGCTGCTTCTATCATATGTATAATCATATTCGTTGTTTAAAACCTGATTAATACAATCTGCAAGTGCTAATGCTGTTCCGCTTGGAGCATCTAATTTCTGATTATGATGCTTTTCCACTATTTCAATATCATATCCTCTGTTGGCTAACACTTCTGTTGCAACTTTTAAAATCTTCATTAATGTGTTAATTCCTAAAGACATATTTGCTGATTTTAAAATAGCAACTTTTTCACTTGCCTTCTGAACATTATCTAACTGTTCTGATGTAAGACCTGTTGTGCACAAAACAACCGGAATTTTCTTTTCTACTGCATACTTTAATAAATCATCTATTGCACTAGCTGTTGAAAAATCAATAATTACATCTGCATCAACATTACAGTCAAAAATATTTGTGAAAACAGGATAATCATTTGCCACTTTGTCATAAGCATCAATTCCTGCGACAATCTGTACGTCTGTATCTTTATTAGCTATATCAGTAATCATTCTTCCCATTCTACCGTTACAGCCATTCATAATTATGTTTGTCATCCTTACCTCCGTATGAAAGCTTTATAAAATTCCGTAATTCTCCATTGCTTTTCTTAATCTTTCTTTGTTAGCATCTGTCATTTCTGTTAAAGGAGCTCTAAGTGAACCGGCCTTATATCCTAACATATTCATTGCTGCTTTTACAGGGATTGGATTAACTTCACAGAATAATGCATCAATTAATTCAATTGCTTCTAACTGAATCTTCTGTGCCTTTTCAATATCTCCATCCATATATGATGCTACCATATCATGAACTTTAGCAGGTGCTACATTTGACCAAACTGAAATAACACCCTTTCCGCCTAATGATAACAATGGAAGAACCTGGTCGTCATTTCCTGAATAGATATCAAGACATCCATCTGCAAGTGATGCTAACTTAGCTACCTGTGAAATATTTCCTGATGCTTCTTTAATTGCAACTACATTCTTTACTTCTTTTGCAATCTTAACTGCTGTTTCAGGAAGGATGTTTGTTCCTGTTCTTGATGGTACATTATACATAATAATAGGAATATTTACTGCGTCTGAAATATCCTTATAATACTGATATAATCCACCCTGAGTAGCTTTATTATAATATGGCGTAACACATAATAATCCGTCTGCACCAACTTCCTGTGCCTGTTTAGCAAGGTTGACTGCTTCTCTTGTACAGTTAGAACCTGTTCCTGCAATTACAGGAATACGCTTAGCTGTCTTATCTACTGCATATTTAATGCATTTAATATGTTCTTCATCATTCATTGTTGAAGATTCACCTGTTGTTCCACAAATAATAATTGCATCTGTGCCTCCGGCAATCTGATTTTCAATTATTCGTCCTAATTCATCATAATTAATTGAACCATCTTCATTCATAGGTGTAATAATTGCTACACCTGCACCTGTAAAAATTGACATTTTAATGTCCTCCTTCATAATCTTAATCCCATTATTTACACCACTTATTTATATACAATCTCTCCGTAACTATCTTTTGTAAAATAAATTTAATAGTTACATGCGTAATAAAAGGGACCACGTGGTGTGCTCCCTAAAAGTATCGCTTCGATGCTTATAAGTAGCTCTCCATCAGGGTACTTCCTAATGACAGTTATATGGCTCTTAACCATATACCCAAGAATTCATCTCCGGAATGAATCCTTTCGGCGCCACATCCTTTCCTCTGTAATCATCTGCCTCCGGGACATCATACAGTTTACTAATAAGTAGCGCAACCTCTACTATCATTTAAAACAATAATAGCACTCCACATTATATAAGTCAACCTAATTCACCTCTTTACAAATAGCGGTAAATTATATTTCCCCTCCTTATATAATATGGTCATATTGCTATATTGTCTATCATTTTATCAAAATATCTTTAATATCATTTTCTTTTATTACATCTACGGAATCATCCTGATATCCGGCAGGTATACCTACACTTGAATACAATTTACCAAGTTCAGTAAATTCCCCTGTTGAAATGTCATACAATGCTGATGCTCCATTTCTTGAATCTTTGCTTCCAAATGAAAACCATGCATATCTTTCTACATAATCTCTTTCTTCTAATCCCGGTATTACACCTTTCATATATCCAATAACAGCATCTAACTGCTCCTGATTTTTTCCCGGGTCTCCTGATATTGCAAACTCCGTAATCCAAATCGGCTTATGATACATTTCATATGTCTGGTCAATCAAATCTAAAAATGCCTGAACACCTTCATCACTATACCAGTTCCAATAATGATGTAACGCAATAAAATCTATACTAAGATTATCATCTGCATCAATCTGCTCCATAAACGGCTGAAACCAGTCTTTTGACCACGGAGGGCATAATGCTGTTGCCGGTGAACTTATCTGTATGCCTTTATTCATAAAATCAGGCCATGCATCTACAACTTCATCAACTGTTAAATTTGCCTGGTCCGTAAAATCAGGCTCATTATATGCCAACAAATATTTATATCCCATTTTTTTTAGTCTTTCTATCATAGTTGCCTCTGTTGAGCCATAAGTCCACATCATAGGTATATACTCCATATTTTCAAATGAATAATAATTAAATGGTGTAATATCCCAATTGTAATACCATGATGCATTCATCTTATCTGCTGCAAGTTCTCTTGACATATCCTTATTTACACATAAACCTTTTTTTGAAATATAAATTGTAAATACATCTGAATATATTTTACTTCCGTTATCGTAATCAGCTTCTATGTATATTTCATAAGAATTTGTTTTTGTGCAGTGAAATTCTACTGTAGCAACAGATGCTATATCTGATATGGATTCTTCTTTTTTTGTCATATCTTCCAGCTTCATTCCTGAAACAAAACCTTCATCTTCTTTTTCCTCTTTTGCAAATTCATCCGGCTTTATGGTAAATTTATTTTCTCCATCTATATAAATATTATATTCGTTTACTTTGCCATATTTTTCACTGTTTTCATATATATCTTCTAAATTTGCAATTGTAATGTCTATGTTTCCCGCGCCTATCATCTTTCCCGGGGTTGGATTAACAAGTGCATTTTCTTTCCATTTAATCAGTGTATCTTCTTTTTTACTATTATCATTTACAAATATACCCACAATTCCTATTGCCGCTCCAAAACAGCACATAATAATTGCAGCAATTAATTTCTTAATATTTTTCATTGATTTTCCCTTAATATACCTTAATCCCTTCAATTTTTAAGCCATAAATACAATTATAAATTTCAATATGTATTTATGGCTTTATTCTTATTCATAATTTGTCTATAAAACTTTTAGTTTTATTCTTTGTAACATATTATTGGACTTTAAATATTTACTCAAATCTGTATTATTTAACTTTTACCGATTTTGTCTTGCTCCATGCGCCATATACTTTTTTAGTTCCAACTTTTGTATATGCTCTTACCTTAAAGTAAAACTTTGTTTTTCTGTCTAATTTCTTTATTGTAACTGTTCTTTTTGTTACATTTTTAGTTATATATCCTCTATACTTTTTGCTGTCAGAATATTTTATCTGATATCCTTTCGCTCCTGCAACCTTCTTGATTTTAATTTTTGCTGTTTTCTTCTTTAAACTCTTTACAGATATAATACCTGTTTTTCTTAGTTTCTTTACAGTAGTACCATCTAAACCATCATTTGCATTATTATTATTATTATTATTATTATTGTTATTATTATCATTCTGTAATGAAGCATACACAACATTCATAGTAGAATTATCTATTGTCGTACAATTTCCATAACTATATCCTTCAGGATTTCCATTCGCAACGTATGCATTTCCTAAATCAGTTAATACACCTGTTTTATTTGTCCATAATGCTGCTGCACCATTTGTTTCATCTGTTGTATCAAAAGAAAACCAAGAATATCTTTCTACATAACTTCTCTCGTCTAATCCTTTTAATACAGCCTCTAAAAATTCTTTACACTGCTTTCTTCCATATGAGTTACTATATCCCCATCCACTAGGAGCAAATTCTGTAATCCATATTGGTTTGTGATACATTTCATATGTTTTATCTACTACATCTGTAAGAAAAGTATTTGCAGCTTCAACTCCTCCATATGTTCCATAATAACAATGAAGTGGTATAAAATCTATTGTACTATGGTCTATTCCATTCATAAATGTTCTAAACCATTTGCCACCTGTATTATTATCAATTCCCCATGATGGACTTAAAGCCGGTGCCGGTGAACCTAAATGGAAATTATATCCCAAAAATTTATTCCAATTATTAATCGCTGTATTTACGTTTATATTACTTCCGCCAACATTTGCTCCCATATCCGGTTCATTATATGCAAGTAAATACTTGTATCCTTTAGATGCAATTGATGATATATATCTTTCTGAGTTTGTTCCCCAAATCATAGGAACATAGTCAATATCTGTATAACAACTATATGTAAATGGATTTACTCCCCAATTATAATACCAACCTATATTCATACCATCAGGTATTAACATTTTCCCCATTTCATTATTTACGCACAATCCTTTTTTAGTAACATAGAAATAGAATGTAGATGATGTTATACTTGAGCCGTCTGTAAATTCAGCAATAATATAAACCTTATGGCGGCTTACTACTGTCGTATAATATTCAAATTGTGTGGAATTAGACGTTGCTGTATTAACTAAAGCATCATCTACATACAACTTATAACCTTTTACTTCTCCTAAATCATTTGCACTTGTCCACTTTATATCAACATAGCCTGCAGGTGCTAATTTGCCTGCTACCGGATTTGTTATTGCATTTGTCTGCCACTGTGTTATTGCACCTGCATCACTATTTATTGTAACTGCTTTAACATCATTGTTAAAAGCAGGAGTTCCGGCAATAACCACCGCTGACATCAAAGCCATTGCAATTACTTTTCTTAACTTTCTCATATAATAATCTCCTGTTACCTTTTCAAAATAAATAGGTAAGATACTCACCCCTATTTCCTTTTTCTTTTGTCTAACAATCACTTATGCAATTATTTTTTCTTACTATTTTTAGCTGATTTTGCTTTTTTTGCCTTTTTTACTTTTTTAACTTTCTTTATTTTTGCTACTTTCTTGCTGCTCCAACCTGTATACAACTTTGAGCCATCCATAATAAAGTAAGCTCTTGACTGAACATAATACTTTTTTCCGGCTTTTAATTTTTTAAGTACATATGTAAGTTTTGTTGTACTCTTTGTTTTAGCTTTCTTCATATTCTTATATGTTGAATATTTGATTTCATATCCTGCTGCATTATTTACGCTCTTAAGATTTAATTTAATAGTTTTCTTTTTGTTATTTGCTAATGCAGTATATATAACAGGTTTAACTGATGCTGCACACGCAACTGCTGATGTATCAACTCCACTTGGAGTATATACTCCATAAGTTTTTGCCGGATATCCTGCAGGATTTCCAATTTCTGCGTATAACTTTCCTAATTCTGTTAACACTCCGGTATTTCTGTACCACAAACCTGAAGCACTGTCTGTAAATTTGCTATTGTCTTCAGGGTCGAATGAGAACCATGCATATCTTTCTACATAACTTCTTGCATTTAATCCTTCTAATACAATCTTTAAAAAGTTTCTTGTATTTGCTGCGCATGTAGGATCAGCCATGCTTAAGTTCATATGCTGTTCACCTACTGCAAATTCAGTAATCCAAATTGGCTTATGATATAATGCATATGTCTGGTCAATTGCCTGTAAGAACTGTAATGCGCCTTTAGTTGAATCTAAATCTGTTCCCCAATAACAATGTACCGCAATAAAATCAACATCTAACGAACTATTTGCTGATATCTTTTCCATAAAAGGTTTAAACCATTTATCAGACCAGCACGGTGCTGTAGCTGTTGCAGGTGAGCCAACTTTAAGTCCTGAATTACAAAAATCCTGCCATCTGTTAATTACTTTTTCAATTGACATATTAGACTGATTTGTTAAATCTGGTTCATTATATCCTAAAATATATTTGTATCCATTCTTTTTTGCGTTTTCAAAAGCTGCTTCTTTAACTGTTCCCTGTCCCCATATCATAGGTACATAGTCCATATTATCAAATGATCTGTTTTTAAAATTTTTTTCATTATATGCTGTAAAGCCCCAATTATAATACCAACCAACATTTAATGAAGAAGCATCTATACCTACTCCCATATCTTCATTTATACAAATTCCTTTCTTTGTAACATAAAAAGTACTTGTATTTGTATTAACTACTGTTCCGTTTGTTAATGTAGCTGAAACGTATGCTGTATGTGCAGATACATCAACTGTGTAAAATTCGCATGATAAAGTTTCTGCTGATGTTGGAGATACTGTTCCTATTAAAGCATTATCAACATAAACTGCATATGATGAAACTCCTTCTAGGTTATTGTTCCACTTTACATCTATATATCCTGCTCCAATTAATGATCCGTTAGCAGGACTAATCAATCCATTATTAGTCCATTCTGTTGTTGAAACTGTAGCGGCTGCTACTTCATTGCTTGTGATTGCAGCATAATTAATTCCTGAAAATACAACAACTAATGATAATGCAAATGCTAATATTCTCTTTGCTTTTCTCATATTCTTATCCTCTCTAACTAAATAAAATGTTTCTACATTTAAAATCAAATTATAGCATCTAAGATTTTTGTTTAAAAAAAGGGCGCAAAGACTTATATGATATTCATATAAAATCTCTACACCCTTTCACCTGCTTAAGATTAATTCTAATATTAAACTTATTTAACTACAACTAACTTCTTAGCTGACCATTTTTTACTAAATACTTTGTTATCTGCTGAATCTGTTGTATAAGCTTTAGCTCTTACGTATACAATTGATCCAGATTTAAGTTTCTTAAGTATAATTTTTGTCTTTTTAGATGTTTTCTGTTTAGCACCCTTAAACTTTGAATTTGTTGAATACTGAACAGCATATCCTTTAACATTCTTTGCTTTCTTAAGTGATACAACTGCTTTCTTAGCACTTTTGCTCTTTACAGAAGCAATTTTAACCTTTGCCGGTGCAGCTGTTTTCTTCCATTTTGCAACAAGAGTTAAATCACTTGATACAAGAGAATTAAAGTTATATAAAACACCATTAGCTGTATAACCTACTAATGTGTATCCTTTTCTCTTAGCTGCAAATGTATCAACCTTTTCGCCTTCATTTACATATTTTGTAGACATTGTCTTATTCTGGCTTACAAAATTAACAGTGTACTGTTTATTAGCTGTAACTACAAAATTGTTTACATGAATATATCCTGCCATACCAATTTCATCAGCATATGTCTTTAAGAATGCACCTAAAGCGAATTTTAATCCAATATTTCCTTTTTTATAATCCTTTGGTACATTGATTACCGCTGAAACCTTCATACTTTCTTTCTTTGAAGAATCTAATGTAATATATCCATCTGATGTAATATTAGATGTTGAAGTTAACTCTAAAGCTTCATCACCATTACCAGGCTTATATGCCTTGAATAAAATATGCTTTGTAGTAATATCCCCTATCTTATTTCCTAATGCATCTTTTTTATTTGCCTTTAATGTGCTGGAAATATCAAAAGAAATTGTGTAATTACGTCCTGCTTCAACAGGTACATTTTCAAGTGTGGCTGTCATACCCCATGGGTTATCATTTACTAATTCATTTGTTAACTTATTGTATTCTCCATCCCATCCGGAATTAATGACAAAGAAATCAAAATTAGAAACTGTTGAACCTGCTGTTATGTATCCTTCAGTTGCATAATCAACACCTTTTGTCTGAGGGATGGCTTTTAAAGCTTCTTCCCATACTCCACCATCTTCTCTAGTACATACAGAGAATGATGTCCATTGTGTTAATCCTGCCAAAACATTTGTTCCTGCAGGAACCGGTGCTGCTGAAGCAACGCCTGCCATTCCTATAGTCATAACAGATGCTAATGCAACCGCCATAGTTTTCTTAAATAATCTCACTTATTTGTCCTCCTAATTACAGTCCTTATGTTTAATATGCGGCAATATTTTGATAATTGCCGCATACTTACTTTTGAAAATTATATTTGCTGTTCTGTTTTATTATTTTTTAATTGTTACTTTTACAGCTTTGCTCCACTTACCAAATCCTGCAGCATTCTTAGCACGAACCTGAACTTTGTATGTCTTACCTACTGCAAGTTTTTTAATTTTAGCATTAGTCTTCTTAGTGTTGTATTTTTTCTTTCCAACTTTAACCTGATATGACTTAGCACCTTTTGCTTTCTTCCAAGTAACCTTAACTGACTTCTTAGCATTGTTAACAGCCTTAACTTTCTTAACCTGTGCAGGTTTGCTTGCTACTACTGCAGGAGCTGCTGTTGTAGGAGCTACTGTATTTGTATTACCTGTTGGAACCTTTGTTGTTGTTGTTGCTTTTTTTGTTGTTTCAGGAGCCTTTGTTGTCTGTCTTTCAGGAATAACGCTCTGTGTATACTTTTCACCCATTAAAGAAATGTCTGTGAATGCTAATGTTCCATGTGCATTTACATTTTCTGATGTTCCATATGCGTATGCATACTTGCAAGCCTTAGCTGCTTCTTCTGTAACTTTTCCAGCCTTAACTGCCTGTGTTAATTCATATGAATAATAATATGAACCATATGCTAACTGAACCTTAATATCATTACTTAAATAATCAGGACTTACAGGAACGTCAAATTCGTATGTTTCTGTTGCTCCTGCTGGAACAGTTATTGTCTTAAATAACATTGTGTTATCATTATCACCTTCAATACCACTATTTACAGTAATTGTAATATTCTTTTCTGTCTTTGTAGTTGTATCTGCTTCCATCATTCCGTTATTAACTGTAAATTTTAATTTATATGTATTTCCAGGAACAACTTTAGCATTAATTTCTGATTTAATCTGATATGGTTTTTCACCCCAGATTTTATCATTTAATACAATTGCATCTTCCGGAGCAGCGCTTTCTGCTGTCCAATTAGCCTGCCATCCTGTAATAGAAATATTAGCAGAAACATTATCTACTGCTGTTGACTTAAATGTTGTCTGTGTAATAACAGCATCATTTGGTTCATAACTTTCTGCTGAACTTGTCCAGCTACCTGTAAGTGCGTTAGCTGTATCAGCCTTAACGTCTGTTGTGTTTACCTTGAATCCTACTGCAAGTGTGGCAACTAAAGCTGTTGTCATAGCACCTGCCATAACTTTGTTGAAAACCTTTCTCATCTTCAATTTCCTCCTCAAATAAAATTGTTTTTTTTCTTTTTGAAAACGTTTATTTTCAATCTATGAACATCTTATCATAAACGTTTTTATTTTACAATCCAAAATATAATATTTTCACAAATAAAACGATTTATAATTTGAAATACTATCTATTTTTCACATACCTTCAATCATTTTCTTTTAAATCAGGTGTGAAAATTGTAACATTTTTATTGTATTCTACTTAGATGTTTTAAATGTTTTTGTTTTAGACCATGGTCCTTTATCACTGCCATTAATACCTCTGACTCTTACAAAGTATTTTTTACCACCTGCCAATTTGCTTAATACAATTGATAATTTACCGGTTTTCTTTGTCTTTGATTTTTTGAATTTCTTATTCAAAGAATACTGAACCTGATATTGCTTAACACCTGAAACTTTCTTCCATGTTACTTTAGCAGATTTTTTCTTTGTTGCTTTTGCACTCTTAATCTTAACTTTACCAATTGTAATTGCCTTTGTTGTTTCTACAGGTACTACAGTTGTTGGTGTAACCTGAGTTGTTGTTTCTTCTACCTTAGGTGTCGCAGTTGTTGGTGGCTGCTGTGTTGTTGGTTCCTCATATACATACTTATCAGCATCAGTTAACTTATATGTTTCATAACCTTTAGGATTACCTAATGATGCATATAAGAATCCATTATCTGTTAATTTACCTGAGTCATAATCAAATAATGCAGTTGATCCACTTGCATCATTTGAATCAATATCATTTGCTGAATTAATATTGTATGGGAACCATGCATATCTTTCTACAAAATCCATCTCATCTAACTGTGCACATACTTCTTTAATAAATGCACCTGTTTTTTCATTTTCACCAGGTTTCTGATAACTATAATCGAATTTGTCTCCATATGCCTTGCTTCCAAAAATTCCCATTTCGGTAATCCAAACAGGCTTTCCATATAATTCATGTACTTTCTTTACAGCATCAATCACCATGCTAACACTTCTCTGACTAATATATGTATGAATTGCTACACAATCGCAACTAACTCCCTCAATCTCTATCTGAACTCCATTATAGTCAACTGTTCCACCTTTTAAGAACGGTGTAAGCCATCCACTGTATGTTCCGTTAGGATTACTAATAGCCGGAGATACAGTTCTTTTTCCAAGTTTCTGTATTTCTTCCCAGCCTTTCTGTGCCTGTACAACTGATATGTTAGCCTGAGCTGATAATTCCGGTTCATTGTATCCAAGTATGTAATTAGCATCCTTTGGGACTAAAGCGCACTGCTCTGCAATGTATTTAAATAAATTTTCATCTTTTGTTCCATCCGGATCATCCTGATTTCTTCCCCAAATCATTGGTACAAAATCAACTCCATCATCAATTGAATTATTATAAGGTGTTGCCTGCCAATTGTAATACCATGATAAATTCATTTTTTTAAGTTCAACTGTTTTACTCATATCTTCGCCTAAAGCAATTCCTTTTTTAGATACAAAAAAGTTTCTTTCATTAGACTCTACTGTTTCACCTGAAGCTAAAACAGCCTCAACCTTTAATGTATGCTTTGCTATAGATGTTGTATAAACTTCTGCCATCTGTTCATTCTCACCATTAGCTTCTAATTCGACTGCTTTTTTTCCATCAAATACAATATTATAGCTTTCTGCATCTGTTACAGATGTATTAACTTTAACATTAATGTATCCTGCTCCTACGAGTTTGCCTTCAGTTGGTGTAATAACTGCCTCTTCTTTCCAGCTTGATATAGTGCTACTTTCTTCGTTTGCATCCGCACTTATCACTCCAGTCATTGACACTGTCATAACTGCAGCCATGGCAAATGCAACTCCCCTCTTAAAATTTCTCATGTTTTCCTCCTTTATATGCATACCATCTCTGATGGTATTTCTTCCACTCTATTGTCCGATTATTCTCTTATAAAGTCAACAACTTTTATGCATTTTTTACAATTTTGCTTATAATCAATCTTTTTTTTAGATGTTATTTTATTTTTTAGAATAATATGATTTATAATTTGTTGTATAAATAAATAATATCACTAATTTGTTTATTTGTTTGTGGCACCTTTGCAAGAAAAAACATCCCAAAACAAACTTTTCAGTCTGTTTTGGGATGTTTTTCTGCTTTTTTTAACGATTTTACTCGTCTACATATTCTAATTTGCTGACAGACACTTCATATGCTGTGTGCTTTTCGCTTTCATCTTCATTAATCTTCTTAATGTACTCTCTGCTTTGCACTCTTCCCCATATCTGAATGTGTCCACCCACTTCAAAAGCTGATGCATATCTTGCATTTCTGCCCCAGGCAATGCAAGGTATGTAATCTGATTTACCATACGGTCTGTTAACTGCAATAAGTAAATCTGCGATTTCTCTTCCAAGCGGTGTTTTTCTGTAAATTGGTGGTTTGCAAATAAATCCATCAAGGAAAATCTGATTTGTTCTGCCTGCATCAAGATTCTCTTCTACTTCTTCCCATTCTCTTACGAAAATAGAAAGCACCAATTTGTTTCTTGTCCCCTCATGTCTGTTGTAGGATCGAAACTGTCCTGATACTTCTACAAGTCTTCCTGTGTAATCCTGTGTTACATCAACAAGTCTCTCAGATACCATCAACGGAATAATATCCGTTAATTCACTAAGTCTGTCTACAGATACATCTACCATGTAGAATCCTTCTCCAAAAACTTCATGGCTGTATCTGAATTCAGATACAATCTCACCTACAATGCTAACGCGGTTGTTCTCAATAATCTTGTCGATCATGTGTGCTTCCCCCTTCTGTACCAACCTTTGGTTTCTTATTTCTTTTATCTCTATAATTATATTTCCTTTTTCCACTTTTATGTAAAAATGTGTTCGACCTTTTTCGACTTATATAATTTTTGTTTCAATTTTGTGCTCGTTTATCGTCGAATACTAGGGTTTCACTTCGAAATAATTACTATTATTTACTATAAAATCGATATTTTCTTTATTCATTTACACACAATTTTCTATTATATCTATTTTTTTGCCCCTAAATTTTTACCCCAAAGTCTCAACTTTGCCGTGAACTTTATCTTTTGTAATAATGACATTTCCTCTACTACAAAAAAATACCGACATTTGCAAACATCATTCACAAATGTCGGCACAATATTAATAACCAAGGTTCTTTAATGTCATTTTTGTTTCTGTCTTTAAAGCGCTGTTGATTGCACTTGAAGCTATGCTGCTTCTTAATTTCTTTACTGTTGCCTGTGGTTTATTCTTTGCTAACTTAACATCAGCAACTACTTCCTGATTCTGAATTGCTTTTATCTGAATCTTGTTTCCTGATGTCTGAATAGTACATACAAAATCTCCAACCTGTTTAAAGATTTTTCCATTTTTCTTTAAGTAATTGTAAAGAGCTATACCATTCTTCTTTTTGTCCTTTGTCACTTTAAGTTTCGCTTTAGACTTAACACATTTGAAGTTTGTAACCTTTACTGATGTACTAAAACTTGAATCAGCATCATTAGGAAGTACTTCTGAGAGTGCATAAATATCACCCTGTTCTTCTGTTCTGTCACCAAATTCTCCACCCATTCCATAATAAATGAATGTTGCATTAGCAGATGCTTTAAATGTTGCCTTGTAGTTTTCTGTTACGCCCGGCTGTAAGTGTAACCAGTCTGCATAAACTACTGTGTCCTGTGAATCTGTAACTTTAAAGAATACCCATTTTTCAGCCGTTGTAGTTGTTGCTTTAAAACTAAGAGTATACTTCTGTCCTTTCTTCACTGTGATGTCTCTGTGTGCCTGTGCTCCCCAAACACCGCCCCAGCCAATCGCATCCATATCAGCTGAGAAAGAACTTGCTGTTGCGCCTGACAAACTACCGTCAGCTCCTTCGTACCAATTTTCTCTCTGTCCAAAGTAGCCTTCAAATGTTGTACCTGCAAAACATGTTGCACACATAGCTACTGTTATAGTTGTTGCAACTATAGCAGCTGAAATTTTCCTGATAACCTTTCTCATTGGTTAATCCTCCTTAAATATAAGTATTTGTATCTTCTTTTAGAACTATAACTTATATCTAACACCCTTCGGTTCTATTTTATAACATTTACAGGGGCTCCTGCAACCCATTTTTTAATATTATTTTTTACAATTTCAACAAGTCTTGTCCTGGTTTCAACAGGTGCCCATGCTGAGTGAGGTGTAATAATTATATTATCTATATCAAGAATCTCTTCATGCTTTTCCATCGGCTCTACTGCTACTACATCAAGACCTGCTCCTGATATTTTCTTAGATTTAACAGCATCAATTAATGCCTGTTCATCAACTACTCCGCCTCGTGATGTATTTATAAACAGTGCTCCATCTTTCATTTTTTCAAAAAACTCTTTATTACACATCTTTTCTGAATCGCTATTTAATGGGCAATGAATAGAAACTATATCTGATTTTTCAAGCAGTTCATCCATTTCTACAAATCGGACGCTTTCATCTTTCTTAGGACTTCTGTTATACGCTAAGACCTTCATATCAAATGCCTGTGCAATTTTTGCAACTTTCTTTCCTATTGAACCATATCCTACAATTCCTAATGTTCTTCCATCCATTTCCTTCATTGGTTTAAATGGCGAAAATTTTTCGCTGTGTATCCACCCTCCGTCTTTAACAAATTTGTTATACTCTCCAACTTTATTGTAATGTTCAAGAATAAGAGCAAATACATGTTGTGCTACAGCATTTGTAGAATAACTTCCTGCATTACATACCGTTATATTTCTTTCATTTGTATATTCTATATCCACATTATTATATCCTGTAGCAAAAAGTCCTATATACTTTACATTCTTTGCATCCTTCAAAGTCATTCTGTTCATTATCGACTTATTACACAAAATAATTTCAGCATCCTTTATTCTTTCCGCTATCTGATTATATTTAGTATAATCATAAATTGTCACTTCACCAAATTCATCAAATACCGAAAAATCAATATCATCATTCGTTAAAGTTTTTGCGTCTAAAATTACTACTTTCATCAGCCCAATATCTCCTACTATTATATGTATTACCACTTCCATTAGTCAGTGGTCATTTGCCAAAGCATTTATGTAAAATTAACTTCATTCAATGTTTTTCTAAACATTGCTTTCATGTTAAAGACTTTCACCTATTAGAAACGTGCACCGCAAGGTGCACAACATAAAAAAAGAAGTTCCCAAACAGGAACTTCTTTTTATTTATTAATCCTAAAATCAGATTATACTCTTGAAAGGTATTCACCTGTTCTTGTATCAATCTTAATCTTTTCACCCTGATTAACGAATAATGGAACATATACTGTTGCTCCTGTTTCAACCACTGCAGGTTTTGTAGCACCTGTAGCTGTGTTTCCTTTAACACCAGGTTCAGATTCTGTAATCTCTAATTCTACGAAAAGAGGTGGTTCAATTGCAAATACATCACCATTGTGTGAGCAGATTGTAACCATTTCGTTTTCTTTAACAAACTTAAGTGCATCACCGATTGTTTCTTCTGATAATGCAATCTGTTCAAATGTTTCTGTATCCATAAAGTTATACAATCCACCATCTGCATATAAATACTGCATTGATTTTCTATCGATGTGAGCCTTAGGACATTTTTCAGTTGGTCTGAAAGTCTTTTCAACTACACCACCACTCTTGATATTTTTTAATTTTGTTCTAACGAACGCTGCGCCTTTACCTGGTTTTACATGCTGAAATTCGATAATCTGATAAATCTGTCCTTCAACTTCGATTGTAACACCATTTCTAAAATCGCCTGCTGCTATCATAATATTTCCTCCTAACAGTTCATTGTGTTTTACCACGCTACGTTTTATTTTATAATAATATTATTATTATTTCAACTATTTTTTACTACAGCAATTATTAAGCGTGCTATTTTTCTATTTATTATACTAGAAAAATGTATTATAAAACGTCAAATTCCATAGGAATATTTATTCCTTCTATTGTATGAATATATCTATAGTGTCCGGAATGTAGTCCTACATAATCCTGGAATATAGGAATACTAAAATATCCCGGTCTTAAATTTTCAATCAATATTATAATTTCCGGAAATCTTGCATCGTCACTCAATTCAATGTTCTTCCACTGATTATCCTCATATATTTCAAGTTTTCCCGGTTGAAGACTTCCCGGATATGTATTATCTTCATTACCTACAGCATAAACATAAAATGATAATTCATCATTCATATTTATTTGATTATTCTTTAATATACCAACAAATTTTGTATCATTTTCATATACATTAAAATTAACGATACATTCCTGTCCATTAACTTTATTGGTTAATCGATATTGCCCGATTGAAATATCATAGTAATTATTCAAATCTGCATTTCTAATCATCTCACTATCATTAACCTCATACATTGTATTCTGATACTCATTTTTCTTTTCGATGATTTCCCATTTTCCATCTATATATTTTTCCAATTTTTCTGTTTTATAATCTAGTGCTATCACTCCCTTGCCATTAGTCAATGAATATTTAATTATTAGATTATCCTTTAAAGTTATTTTATCGTTAACATATGACAATTTTATTTTTGTTTCATTTACAGGATTTTGATTATCGCCTTTTCCCGCTTCTCCATTTGTAGTTGTCTCTTCATTCTTATTATTTGCAGTATTCTGTGATGATGTTGTTTCACTATTTTGCGTTTTGTCCTGATTATTTATTATTTTTTCTGAATCTGTATTCTTTTTCTTGTTTTTATTAACAACATTAATAATAAATACTCTCTTCTTATTTTTATATTTTGCTATAATTTTTGTCTTGCCATTTTTTATTCCCTTTATTTTTAAAATATTATTTTTCTTACCTTTAATTTTTACTATTTTAACAATCTTTTTATTTTTAATTGTCCATTTTACTTTTACGCTTGGCTCTTTCACTTTTATAGTCTTTGTCTTATTAACTACGATATCAACTTTTTTTGTATCAGCATTTACATTAATAGTTCCAACTATACCTACAACACATATTACACATGCAATTACAATTTTTTTAATATAATTAATTGTAATTCTACTTCTTCCTTTAGTCATATAAATCTCCTTTCCAACTAAATTATTCGAACACTAATTTTATGATAACCATAACATATACTTCTATTTATATCTATATGTTTTAGTAACGAAAGTATTTTTTCAGATTATTTTTTCAGATTATTTTTTCAGATTATTTTTTCTTTAATATTTAAACCACTGTATTTTCATCACGTAAAAAATCCGACAGGCTAAACCTATCGGATTTTCATTTTCTTTCTAATACTATATCTTTATCCTATGCTAAAAACTTATACGCTCTAAAATCTCACCACAGATTTCAACTCTGCTTTTTCCATCTGTTGCTATAGAAACCTGAGCTGCCTTTTGATATCTTTTTTCTCTGTCAGCAATCATTTTTTCTATATATTCTACTGTCATATGATTATTCAAAAGTGGTCTGTCTTTATTTTCGCATATGCGGTCATAAATAGTTTTCGGTTCTGCCGTGAGAAGTACTGTTCTTCCGCCTTCTTTCATTATTTCTATATTTTCATCTTTAAGAACAACTCCACCACCGCATGATACTATTTTTCCTGCATTAATTTGCATCTCTTCTAAAGCTTTTGTTTCAAGTTTTCTAAAATATTCTTCCCCATTTTTTTCAAATATATCACTTATAGACATATTTTCCTGTTCTTCTATGTATTTATCAATATCAACAACCGGCATTCCTGTAATATAGCCTAACGCATTTGATATTGTAGTTTTTCCCGTGCCCATAAAGCCAATCATAAATATATTTTTATCTTTGATATCATCACAATTAATACCTAATATATTTCTAACCTGTTTAATTGTCATTTGTCCCGGTGCTGATGTATTTACACCTGCCGCAAATGTTATTACTGAGCCTGTTGTCTTTCCACATACTCTTGTTACTGCGCCTAATTCTCCCATTGACATTGTAACTATAGGTGCTATCATTTTTTCATTTGCCTCAATAGAACCATATACGAGTTCCTTAACATCCTCTTCGCAACTTGGCATTACTGCCATTTTACATATATCTGCTCCAAGTTCTTCCATCGTCATTAATGTTTCCACTATCTTTTCTCTTGACGGCGTTTCATTAAAATGATGATTTGAACCAATTACTTTTGCTCCCGCCTTATGTATTTCCTCTATCATATCTAAGGCAATTGAATCTTTAGAGTAGGCTTCTACATCTATTAATTCAGCCAGTCCTGTCTTAGCTACCTGAACATTCAAATCATAATAACTGTTGTTTGAGATAAATTTTTTTCCACCTTCGCCATCTGTTCTGAAAGTAAAGATTAATGGTATATCTTTAATTACCTCACGCAAATCTATCAGCATATTCTCCACTTCATCAATATAAACGCTGTCAAAGAAATCACATCTCCATTCGATTATATCCGGATTCATCTCCACAACTTTTTTTGCCTGTTCTATCACTTCATCGTGATTTTCGCCTACTATCGGTACGCACACTTTGGGGTGACCGTCGCTAAGTTCAAGGTTTCCGACCTTAATTTGTTTCATTTTTCTTCTAATTCCTTTTTCGGAATTATTCCTCCTTTTACATTATTTGCCATCTGTTTAAATTACGGCATTTGACGTACATTATAACATATATGATTTTTATATAAAAGAGCAAAAATGTCTAAATGACATTTGCATAACTAACTAAAACTTTCTAAATGCTGTTTGTTATTGAAGTTATTTTACATTTACACGCAGTAATAGTGTATATCATTTAGAAAAATACCCGGCATTTATTAAAACCCACTTCCATTTGTTTTCAAATTTATGTATCATAATATATGGTGTTGAATTAATTCAGCATATATCAACTAAATTAGAATTATAAAAGTATCCAACAATAACCGTAATAAAGTTTATTGAACAAAAATATACCGGCTCAAATAATTACAACGGAGGTACTACAATGGAAAATATAAATATTACAGGGTCAACAAAACTTACAGGACTTCTTGGCAGTCCTGTTGCACATAGCAAATCACCCGCAATGCACAATGAAGCCTTTCGACTTTTAGGTTTAGATTATGTATATTTATGCTTTGATGTGGATGAAAATAATATGGAATCAGCAGTTGAAGGTCTACGAACATTAGGAGTTGCCGGATTCAACTGTACAATGCCTGACAAAATAAAAATGTGGGAATTATGTGATGATTTATCTCTTGCAGCAAAGTTAATAGGTGCTGTAAACACAGTTGTTAATCAAGACGGAAAATTTATTGGTCACAATACTGACGGAATTGGATATATGCAATCTGTTAAGGATGCCGGATTTGATATAATTGGAGGTAAAATGACATTAATGGGTGCCGGTGGTGCTGCATCTTCAATTCTTGTTCAGGCTGCAATAGATGGCGTGAAAGAAATCGATGTTTACAACAGACCCGGAACTAATTTTGATAAAGCTCAGATTTTAATTGACAAGTTGAATAAAGTTACTTCAGCTAAAGTTTCTCTCTATGATTTAAATGACGAAACTTCTTTAAAGAAGTCATTGGATTCAAGCACAATTTTAACTAACGGAACTTCTCTTGGTATGGCGCCAAATACCTACTCTTGTGTTATTAAAGACAGTTCCTTTTTACATCCTGAATTAATTGTTTCTGATATTGTTTATAACCCACTCGAAACAAAACTTATGAAAATGAGTAAAGAAATAGGTTGCCCTGTATTCAATGGTTTATATATGCTTTTATATCAGGGGGCTGAAGCCTTTAAGCTTTGGACAGGGAAAGAAATGCCTGTTAATGAAATCAAATCAAAGTTTTTTTAGAAATATTATCAATTAATTTTGAACAATAAATTTTAAAATGAATTATTTTATTCATTACGGATGATATAATTTTTTCAATATCATCCGTAATTTTTTTATTATTCAATAAAACAAATCTCACATTTTCAATATTTATATAATTTAGGGTTGTATAATCAATTTATCAGACTCATATAAACTTATGATTTATACTATTTACTCATATCGGTTTTAGACATTTTCTTTTTCCAACGCCATAAAATAAATTTTTCAGGAATTCTTTTTAAAACTATTTGAATTTCTTCTTTTTTATCGATTTTTTTAACCATCACACTCTGGATTCCTGTTCTGTTTGCGCCATACACATCTGTGAATATCTGGTCGCCTACAAATATTGTAGAATCTACATCTGTGTGCATTAATTCCATCGCTTTTTTATAGTTCCTAGTTGAAGGTTTATGTGCATCAAATATGTATTTTGACTTAACTGCATAAGCGAATGGCTCAACTCTTGGTTCCTGGTTATTTGAAATAAGACACGTATCAAGTCCTATTTTTCTTAATTTTTCAAAAAATTCAATACTCTTATCTGTAGCGGGATGTCCATGAGGAACTAATGTATTGTCAATATCAAATATCACTCCTCTTATCCCCTGTTTATAATACATGTCAAAATCTATATCTTCTACAGAATTTACATATTCATTTGGGTAAAATCTTTCAAGCATATTTTTCTCCTGCGTTCTATCTTTACTTAACTATGTTTCCACATCATCCAGATGCTCTAATTTAAAATATTTCTACATCATAAGATGCACTAATTTAAAAACTTCTTTAACTCATCCATAAATGTATTTACATCTTTAAATTCTCTATATACAGAAGCAAATCTTACATATGCAACCTGGTCTAATTCTTTTATTTTATCCATAACGATTTCACCGATCTCATTACTTGAAATCTCTTTTTCTTCTTTATTAAATATCTCTGCCTCTATTTCTTCAACCGTAGATACTATCTGATCATAAGATACAGGTCTTTTATGACATGAACGTACAATTCCCCTCTCTATCTTGCTTCTATCATAAGGTTCTCTGTTATCATCCTTCTTTATAACGATAAGCGGTATTGTTTCTACTTTTTCATATGTAGTAAAACGCTTACCACATACCTCACATTGTCTTCGGCGTCTGATAGAATTATTCTCTTCTGCCGGTCTTGAATCAATTACCTTTGTATTTTCTTCTCCACAAAATGGACACTTCATATTCTGCCTCCTAATACTTAATTCCAGTCATAAATTGATTATAAAAAGAATTAGTTATCTGGTCAAGACGTTTTGTACTTATGCTTTACATCATCTAAGTCTACACTAACCAAAATAATATCATCCCCAATCTGCTTTACACATTTTACAGGAATTATATATTCAAAATCGCTACATATAAGATTACAGAATTTTGTAGGCCCGGGCACAATCAGTGCTTCTATACATCCTGTGCAAATATCAAATTCCAAGTCTTCTACCGAGCCTATCATTTTACAGTCACAACAATTAATTACTTCTTTCTGTTTTAACTCACATATTCTCATTTTTGCTCTGCAGTCTTTTTTTTATTTTATGAGAAAAATTTATATTTTATGATTATATCTTATATAGTGTTTTATTATTTTAACTGATATATTATTTTGTATTTCCATGTCATCTATTTTTTTATCATTATTACATATATTGCCTTACATTTTTATCCCATATAGCGTTTTATCACTCCTTATCGCATATAATGCTTCATTGCCTTTATCGCATTTTTTTCAAGTCTGCTTACCTGTGCCTGAGAAATTCCTATTTCATCAGCTATTTCCATTTGTGTTTTTCCCTTAAAAAATCTTAAGTCTATTATTTCTTTTTCTCTTTCCGGTAGCCCTTTAATTGCTTCAGCAAGAGCTATTCTATCTACCCATTTTTCTTCTTTATTTTTTTTATCACTTATCTGGTCCATCACATACAAAGTATCTCCTCCCTGGTCATATACCGGGTCAAATAAAGATACCGGACTTTGTATTGCATCTAAGGCATATATAACTTCTTCAGATGTAGCTCCAATTTCTTTGGATATTTCACTTATGGTTGGTTCTTTATTGCTTGTCTTCATTATACGCTCTTTAGCATAAATAGCTTTATACGCTGTATCTTTTATCGACCTGCTTACTCTGATTGATGCATTATCTCTTAAAAATCTCTTTAGTTCTCCTGCAATCATAGGTACTGCATAAGTTGAAAACTTTACATTTAATGTGTCATCAAAATTGTCAACTGCTTTTATAAGTCCAACGCATCCAATCTGAAACAAATCATCCATATTTTCATTGCTTCCCGAAAATCTCTGAATAATACTTAGCACAAGTCTCAAATTCCCCTGAATGTACCTTTCCCTTGCTTCTTTGTTTCCTTTTTTTATCTCTTTAAAAAGTTCAGTTTTTTCTTCATTTGTCAGTAACGGTAATTGTGTCGTGTTTACTCCACTTATTTCCACTTTAAAAAGAGCCATATTTTCCTCCAAATCATTCAATTACTTCTTATCAACAAACAAATATTTGTCAATTTGTATTACATTTAAATGATTAACAAAAACACGGCTCTTTATACATTATTCATATTTTACAATTTCTTTTTTAAGTCGATTCATTATCTTTTTTTCTAATCTTGATATGTACGATTGTGATATTCCAAGAAAATCTGCGACTTCCTTCTGTGTCATCTCCTCCCCATCTTTATTATTTAGTCCAAATCTCATTTCCACTATTGATTTTTCACGTTTATTTAATTTTTCAATTGCTTTTTTTAACAGACTTTTCTCCACTTCATTTTCAAGTCCTCTTGATATAACGTCCTCATCTGTTCCAAGAATGTCCGAAAGCAAAAGTTCATTACCATCCCAGTCAACATTTAAAGGCTCATCTATAGATACTTCAAGTTTTGTTTTATTGTTTCTTCTCAAATACATTAGTATTTCATTTTCAATACAACGTGATGCATATGTAGCAAGTTTTATGTTTTTATCTGTCTTAAACGTATTTATTCCTTTAATAAGACCAATTGTTCCTATTGATATCAAATCTTCTACGCCTACCCCTGTATTATCAAATTTTTTTGCTATGTATACAACCAGTCTCAAATTATGTTCTATCAACATTCTTCTTGCTGATTCATCATTTTCATTTATTAATTTTTCTAGCTGTTTCGCCTCTTCTTCACCCTCAAGTGGAGCCGGAAGCACATCCGGTCCTCCGATATAATGTACTTCATTAGACTCATCTGAAAGTATCCATCTGGTAAGCACAGGAATCACATTTAAATTTTTAAGCAATTTTTCTCTCCTCTCTTTTATTTTTAATTGTGGACATGCATTGCAATTTCGCAATCATCTATTTACTTTGTTTCAAAATTGTGAGCGTGTATTACAATTCTCGCAATCGCCTATTTGTTTTTGATTTGTTTCACTATTATGTAGAATAAATTCAGAATTTAAAAGCATCTGATATTTTTTATCGTTATTAAACATTCCTTTATAAATTCCTAATACCGGATTTGAAATTTTCAAATTAATGTCTCTATTTTTAATTTCCATATAATCAACAGTAATTCCCGTCAATATTCCATTTTGACTTCCAACTGATTTGAATGGAATAAGAAAACATTTCTCATTTCCGGTTAAAATTTGTTTTATTACATTGTATTGCAAAACAGATACCGGTCTGCCTTTGTACGGTTCTCTTAAACTATTTCCTGTATCTTCTAAAGCGACTGTTTCTATCTTTGAATCGCCATTTACAATTCGTACATTATACAGATTTTTGCGGATCTTGAGTTTGTTTAGCATTTGATAAACTGCCACCTTCATTAACAGACATCCAATTACTATTCCAAACATCAGCATTAGTACATTTAATTTTTTGTGTTCCTGTGTTTTTGCCTGTGCCACTGTTTTCCCCCAAAAACTATAGCTGCTAAGCATTGATACCACCCCATTCAACACAAAAGTAACACAATATACAACAGTCAGCATTTTTATTCCAGATAACTTTCTGTTATTAAACGCAATTCCGGTCATTATGTATGGGACAACCAGCCATGTAAATAATATTTGCAACACTCCGTATTTTACTTTAAGCACTAATATTATTACACTGTAAGTTGCTCCAAATAAAGCTGCGATAACACATCTGATTGCTGTTCGTACCTCTATTTTTCCTTTAAAGTTAAGTATCTGTTTTGCAACAACTAAAATAATAAAATCCATTAGAAAGTTTATTGCAAAATACACGTCTACATATATTACATGCATCCTTCACCTCCAAATGGTAAAGCCATTATATACTTAAATCCCCGAAAAATTTGTCGAACTCTCGTGTAATAAAAAAATACATTTACAAAAAATGTAAATGTATTTTTCTTAAAACGTAAAATCTGATTTCATGACATCTTTAATCTTTAATAAATAAAAGTAAATTTTATTTATTATTTATTATCATATCTACGAAATATTTATGTATTTTATCACTCTCATTTAATTCAGGATGAAATGACATTGCTAACATATTATTGTATTTTACGGCTACAATTTTTTCATTTACCACAGCCATAATTTCTGTGCCACATTTAACTGCTTCCACATATGGAGCCCTGATAAATGTCATTGGGACCTTTCCTATCCCCTTCATTTCTTCTTCCGTATAAAAGCTGCCTAATTGTCTTCCATAAGCATTTCTCTTTACTTTTACAGGCAACAGTCCTAAATGAACTTTATCATCATTTGCTATTTCTTCAGCTAAAAGTATCATTCCTGCACATGTTGCAAGTACCGGAAGTCCTTTTTTTATTTTATTTTTTATTTCGTCTTCCATTCCAAGTTCTTTGATTAATTTACCCTGAACTGTACTCTCTCCCCCTGGAAGTATAATGCCATCAAATTCTTTATCCAAATCTTCTTTTTTACGAAGTTCAATGCATTCTACCCCTAACTTTTCAAGCATTTTTTCATGTTCTATAAATGCGCCCTGCACTGCAAGTACTGCAACTTTCATTGTATGCCTCCTTACATTTTAGTATCAGATATAATCTAAAATTTACATTTTAAAATTATATTATTCTCCTCTTTTTGCCATTAAAAGTTCAATTTCCTGCTCGTTAATTCCAACCATGGCCTCACCTAAATCTTCTGATAATTCAGCAAGCATTTCATAATCATTGTAGTTTGTTACAGCCTTTACTATAGCCTGAGCACGTTTCTTAGGATTTCCTGATTTAAATATACCTGATCCTACAAATACACCTTCTGCTCCTAACTGCATCATTAAAGCTGCATCTGCAGGAGTTGCAACTCCACCTGCTGCAAAGTTAACAACCGGAAGTCTGTGATTTTCATGAACATATAATACTAAATCATATGGAACTCTTAATTCTTTTGCTACTTCGTATAATTCATCTTCTCTCATTGATCCGATTCTGGCAATTTCCTGATTCATCATTCTCATATGACGCACTGCCTGAACAACATCACCTGTTCCAGGTTCTCCTTTTGTTCTAATCATTGAAGCACCTTCATTGATTCTTCTTAAAGCTTCTCCTAAATCCTTTGCGCCACATACGAATGGAACATTAAATTTTGTCTTATCAATATGGAATACATCATCTGCCGGTGATAACACTTCACTTTCATCTATGTAATCGATTTCAATTGCTTCTAAAATCTGAGCTTCAGCAAAATGACCGATTCTGCACTTTGCCATGACAGGAATTGAAACTGCTTCCTGAATTCCTTTAATCATTGCAGGGTCACTCATTCTTGCTACACCGCCTGCTGCTCTAATATCTGCCGGAATTCTTTCAAGTGCCATTACCGCACATGCTCCTGCTTCTTCTGCTATCTTTGCCTGTTCCGGTGTTGTAACATCCATAATTACTCCACCCTTTAACATCTGTGCTAATTCCTTATTAAGTTCATATCTTTTATTTGCCATTTTTGCTCTCCTTATAATACCTTTATTTGTATTTATTTTTAGGATTACAAACGCGTCTGTAAATTCAACCTATTCTCTTTTATATTTAGGCTTCTAATTTGATATATCTTTTTTACTTTTACATAATACAAAAAAACTGATACTGTCTAAATATCCATTTTAGCATTTTTAGACAATACCAGTTTTTTATATTTATTCATTTGTATTAATTATGCTTATTATCATGACTTATATTTTAATCCCATCCTACACTTTCTTCCTGAACTATATATTTTTTTGGAATATGCACATTTACCTCATAACTTGACAAATAGTAATTTTCCACATCAGTATTGTACCCAACATTACTATTGTCAAATCTATTCGTAAAACTACCTAAAAATACATCTTTAGACAACACTAAATACAGTTTATTTTGCTGTTTGCTTTCTATATGCATCTTATGATTCTTTATATATACATTAAATTCCATATTTTCATATATATCCTTAATATAATCGCTATGTATTTCCGGTGCATGCCTTACTATTTCTACATACGGTTCAGTTTCTCCATCTTCCAGTGCTGAAATTGAATAACCATGTATCATCATTTGACTTTCAATATCAGCATCCATATCAATTTTTTCACCATCTGAAATATTCAATGGATATCTTACAGTTTCTACAGAATCATCAACATAATCATCAACATAATCAACAACATTTTGTTCACTAACATATGATGTACCCATAACTGCTGCCATTAGTGTAATTGCTAATAGCACCGCACTAATTACTTTATTTCCATTTTTACTGTCTTTTATGTTTATTTCTAACAATAACCCTGCACTAAAGCAAACAACTGATGTAATTAATATTTTACATATGTACACCCATATATTATTTTCAAAACAATAGAAATTAACAACTGTCTTTGCCATATCAAAAATAATATTATTTCTTTGCCAAATAAAAATTGATACAAATAGTACAACCATCACAATAGAAGCTGCTATACTTTTCCTAAACACTGTACTTACAAACTGCATAATACATGTGACGAAAACTATCCACATTAGTCCCATAACAAAAAACAACAATACATTTTTTACAACCATTTCATTAACAACAACTAATTTATCATTATATTGCTCTATTAATTTTGCCAGACCATATCCTAACACCATATTTAATGTGCATTGTAAAATCCATATTATTCCAACTGTATTCATTGTTAGAAAATGAGATAAATATATTGTTTTACTGTTACACGGATAATTATTTACGTAGTCTTTATAAAAAGAATTAAAATATGTCATTACTACTATAAATATAATAGATGCAATAATTGCATATTGTCCATCAATTCCCATGTAATCAAATATTATGTCCCCTTTTTCATTATTAAAGTAAGAAAATAAAAGACTCAAAACCCAATCAATTTCCATAAAAAACGTTACCGGTATAATAATCATCATAACCTGCTTTATTCTATACATTTTGAGTCGCAATTTATACAAATCAAATATATTTTTACGCTCTATTTTTCCCATAATTTTTCCAAATCCTCTCCTAAATTTACCGTTGTTCTATACATATAGAATTCTTCTGCTGTCAATCTTTCAGCAATAAGTCCCTTATCCTTAATCTCTTCCATAACAGTTTTATTGTAATCTTCTTCCACAACAGCAATATTATTAGTCTCGCATAATTGTTTAAAAATAACTTTCTTATCTTTTACAAATTCAGTTACCTGCTGTCTTGTTCCTTTTACCTTAAATGCTTTATGTTTCATTTCATCTACATCGCCATTATAAAGAATCTGTCCAGCCCCAATCATACATATATTTGCAAGTATATTTTCCATCTCTGATAGCAAATGACTTGAAATTAATATTGTTCTTGGATATTCTATATAATCACGTAATATAATATCGTATATCTGTTTTCTTCTTACAGAATCCGCTCCCGATACAGGTTCATCTAAAATTGTAATTTCTGCTCTTGAAGCAATTGCACATATAAAATTAAATATTGTTGTCTGACCTTTCGACAAACGTCCTATCCTTTTGTTCTGTTCTATATCAAAAACATCCATTAACTTATTTGCAAAATTAATATCAAAATTCTTATACATTAATTTATGATATTGAAGTATATCTTTTAACTTTGATCTGCTCTCAGTATTATAAGTGCTTGATGCATAGATTATTTTATTAGCAGTCTCAATGTCAGTTGCCGGATCCCTGTCATCAATTAATACACTTCCTTCATCGGGACTGAGTTTTCCTGCTATAAGCTTCATCAATGTTGTCTTTCCTTCACCATTTCTTCCAACTATTCCAACTATTTGTCCCGGTGCTATGCTAACATTTAAACCATTGAATATCTTTTTACTTTTATATCCATATCCAAATTTCAGATTTTCTATTTTAATCTCATTACTCATTACTGCCCTATCTCCTTATATTTTTCTTCTATCAGCTCAATCACTTCCTGTTTAGACATCGATAATCTTTTTCCCCAGCAAACCAGGTCATCTACTATCTTAGTCATCTCTTCTTTTCGTTTTCTGTCTTCAACAAGTTTTTTAGCATTAACTGCAATGGTCATTGCCTGACCTCTTTTCTTAATTAAAATTCCTCTGTTGACAAGAAGATTTATTCCCTTTGCAGCTGTTGCCGGATTAACATGCAATTCCTTTGCCAAAACCAATTGTGAATAACATGATTCTCCTTCTTCGAGTTTACCTGATAAAATATCGTCTTCTATAGCATCTGCAATTTGAACATAAATAGGGACCATACTATTTTCATTAATATCCATTATGTTTCTCCTACTACATTACTCATATAATGTAGCATAGTTGTAGTGTAGTTATTTGTCAAGTTGAACGCAAAAAGAGACAGACCTATATCAAATACGAGTCTGTCTCTTTTATATATTTTAATCTAATTTATTTGTTCTGTAAGAAATCAGGAATCTTTAATTCTCTTGGTTCTACTGTTGGCTGTGGTTTTATCGGCTGACTTGATGTAAATGGCTTAATTGTTGATGCACCTGATATTCCGCCAAAAGGTCTTGTTGTTTTTCCTGTTGCAAATGGATTAGCTGTGATTGCACTACCCTGATCAATTCCTGTAGCCATAACAGTAATTGAACATTCATCAGGATATGTATCATCATAGCGAACACCAAAGATGATATTAGCATCTTCACCTGCTAATTCCTGAACATAACTTGCTGCTTCATTAGCTTCAAAGAGTGATACATCACCTGTAATATTAACGATAACGTGCTTAGCACCTTCAATTGTTGTTTCAAGTAATGGAGATGTTACAGCCATCTGAACTGCTTCGTTAGCTTTTTCATCACCACTTGCTGAACCGATACCGATATGTGCAATACCTGCATCTCTCATAACTGTCTGTACATCAGCAAAGTCAAGGTTAATTAATGCAGGTACATTAATTAAGTCTGTAATACCCTGTACTGACTGCTGTAATACTTCATCAGCTTTCTTTAATGCTTCAGGCATTGTTGTTCTTCTATCAACGATTTCAAGTAATTTATCATTAGGAATAACAATTAAAGTATCAACATTTTCCTTTAATCTTTCTACTCCTGCTAATGCATTGTTCATTCTTGTCTTAGCTTCAAATCTAAATGGCTTTGTAACAACACCTACTGTAAGTACGCCCTGTTCCTTAGCGATTCTTGCAACAACAGGTGCAGCTCCTGTACCTGTTCCACCGCCCATACCACAAGTAACAAACACCATGTCTGCTCCCTTGATTAACTGAGCTAATTCTTCAACATTCTCTTCTGCTGCTGCTTCACCAACTTCAGGCTTAGCTCCTGCACCAAGTCCCTTAGTTACCTTTTCACCAATCTGTAATGTTGTTGGTGCTTTACATCTCTTTAATGCCTGTGCATCTGTATTTACACCAATAAATTCTACTCCACCTATATTTTCATCTATCATACGGTTAACAGCATTATTACCTGCGCCACCAACGCCTATAACGATAATCTTTGCAACTGCTTCTGTTTCATTTGTTGTGATTTCTATCAAGAGCTTGTCCTCCTTCGTTTCATTTCATTCATTATTCTCGATACTCTAACTCAATTAGTATACAACAATGTAGACAAAAAATCTACTTCATTGCATATATTATATATAATATATTCGTTTGAAAAAAATATCAACAAATTTTTTTACAAAATAATAATATTTTTAAATTTTTACCGTTCAACTGCTGTAGTTTCTTCATTTGTTGCTTCATTTGTTGCTTCATTACTTACCGGATTACTATTATTTTGTGTTTCATCCTGATTTGTACTATCCACACTCTCACTTTCACTCTGGGATGATGTCTTAGTTTCATTTTCCTTTAAAGTATATCCGCTTCCATCTGTACTCAAAGACTTCATGTTAAGAGTGCCTTTATATTTAAGTAGTCCTCCATCAATCATATCACTCAAATCTATCATTTTTTCATTTAAGTCTCTACCTTTTCCAAATTCAATTTTTACTTTCTTTATGTAAATAGAAGCCTGTCCATCTTCTGTAATTTCAATTTTCTTTACATTAAAGTTATATTTCTGAATTGCCTGGGAAACAGTCAGTAGCAAATCATATACATCTTCATCTTTAACTTCAAATTTTTCATACAATTTAGGATTATTAATTTCGATTCCAACAACATTTGGAATACCTTTTATTTTCTCGGTAGCTAATTTTTCTATAACACCGTCTCTGTCAAAATAAATATATATGCCATCTTTTTCCACATAACCAATTAGACTTTTTTCATATACCGATATTTGAAGTTTTGATGGTGACTTCATTTTGACATCATATTTATCTAAAAACGGAATTTCCACTTTTCCCATTCCGGTTTTCGCTTTTAACCAGAATACAAATGTATTTTTATTTTTTCCATCTTTAAATATGTAATCCGTCAATTCCTGCTGTGTGTATATTTCATTTCCTTTCATTTCTACGGAATTTAATTTAAAGCCAAAATATATAATGCAAAATACCGCTGCCACAACTGCAGAAATACTTAAAACAACTTTAAGCACCTTTCTTAAAGTTCTTGTTGCCTTTCTAAATCGCATTTTACGTATTCTTTTTTTACTTTCTTTTTGAATACGCCTTTCTTCTTTCTCCTCGTTCTTTCTTGCTCTTTCCTGTGCTTTTTTCTGCAGAATTCTCTCTTTTTCTTCTGCCTTTTTAGCCTGAAGTTTTTTCTTTCTCTGTTCCTGACGTCTTAGCTCTTCCTGACGTCTTTCATTTCTTTCTCTATTTTCTCTTTCGTTTCTTCGTCTTTGTTCGGTTCTTTCCGCCTGCTGATGATTTTTTATCTGCGTCTGATGTCGATGTTGACGCTGTTTTTTCATCTGCGCACGTTTTCTATCCATTTTTCTGCTCATAAAACTGCATCAACTCCTTTTCTTATTGTATTCTCTTAATCTGTTTTGAGACAGCTAATACAAGTGACATTTCATATAACAGGAACAATATTGATGTTCCTCCATAACTTATAAACGGAAGGGATACACCTGTGTTCGGGATTGAATTTGTTACAACCGCTATGTTAAGCACTACCTGAACTGATATTTGTGCCATAACACCAACAACCAATAATGACGAAAATAAATCCGGTGCATTTCCTGCTATAATTCTCATTCTTCTTATTATAAATGCAAATAAAACAATAATTGCAACTGCTCCAAACAATCCTAATTCTTCGCATACAATTGAAAAAATCATATCATTTGCACTTTCAGGAACAAAACCAAGTTTCTGTGCACTCTGTCCTAATCCTTTACCAAATAATCCTCCTGAACCTATGGCATACAATCCCTGAAGCACCTGAAATCCACCATCAGCCGCATTATCTTCCGGATTTAGCCATACCGAAATACGATTCAATCTAAATCCATCACCATGTAATGTTAAATATGCTCCCATTGGAATTGCTGCTAATGCTACAAGAAATATCGCCTGTTTAACAAATTTCTTTGGCACACCTACTACTAAAATCATAATAGCCGGTATTGTTGCAATTATAATGGCTGAACTTAAGTTAGATGTTAATACCATGATTGAAAGTGTTGCTACAATTGTATAACTATATACGCGCCATATGTTTCTGTAATCCTTTAACGCCTTTTGTGAACATTTTGACAACAGACTTGCAGTAAGCACTATAACCGTAAATTTTACAAATTCTGCCGGCTGGAAAGAAAATATTCCATATCCTAACCATCTTTTTGCACCATTTCTTTCGATTCCAAGAGGTGTTGCCACAACCATAACAACACAAACAATAGAAACTATGTACATTGGCATTGCCATTCTATTCATAAGTGTTATAAAAAACTTTGAATTTTTTATAACAAACCAACCTACAACCCCTCCTGCAATAGTAAATATAATTTCTCTTTTTACATAATAACTTGCATCGCCTTTAGCTAACTGAGCCGAATAGGAACTTGCACTATAAAGTAATACAAATCCAAGGCAAATCAAAAAAATTAAAACGCATAAAAGGCTATAGTCAAAATAATTTACAGATTTCTTTTCTTTTTTAGTTTTAACAATTTCATCTTCTGAAACTGAATTGTACTCTGTTTTCATATTTACTCCTTTCTAAGCGTTTTAATTTATATTGTCATTTTATAATGCTACATATCCTAAAAGGCATAATACTGCTGTTATAACTGTAAATGCTGCAACTATCTGTGTTTCCATATATCCACATTTTTCAAAATGATGATGTATTGGTGTCATTTTGAAAATTCTTCTTCCCTGACCATATATTTTCTTTGTTATTTTGAAATATGTAACCTGCATCATAACTGTTACTATTTCCATGAGATAAATAAATGCAACTATCAAAATAAATAATGGCATTTTCATCATATATGCTGTTGCAGCAACAAATCCGCCAAGTGCTAAGGAACCTGTGTCTCCCATAAATACTCTTGCAGGATATACATTAAATAATAAGAATCCCATTAATGCACCTGCTAAAGCTGCTGTAACTGGTGCTATTCCACTATTTGTTCCTATTGAAACCACCATGAAAAATACTGCTATCATTAATGTAACACTTGTGGCCAATCCATCTAAACCATCTGTAAAATTAGCTCCATTTACAGTTCCTAATACAACGAAGAACAGCATTGGTATAAACAACCATCCCATGTCAACTGTCTGACCATGTGTAAATGGAATTATAATTTCTGTTCCCATTCCTGAATATTTTACCATATAAAATGCGAATATTGCTGTGATAACAATTTCACACAACATTTTCTGTATCTGATTTAAGCCTTCATTTCTCTTCATAACTACTTTAATGAAGTCATCTAAAAATCCTACAATTCCAAATCCTATTGTTACAAATAATATTGGAACAATCTTTGGATAATCTTTTATAAAGAACAAAGATGTTACGATTAAACTAAATAAAATAATCATTCCACCCATTGTAGGTGTTCCTGCTTTGCTTTTATGACTCTCCGGTCCTTCTTCTCTAATATACTGTCCAAATTTTACTTTTTTTAATATTGGAATTACTATAGGGCATAAAATTATGCTAATAACAAATGACATAATTATTCCAAAAATAATATTTGTATCCATTTTTTCTCCTCTTTCTGTTTTTTTATAATTATAATCACTTCTTTACAAATAGAAAAGCGATTTAATTTACGTGCATTAAATATATATCACATTTTTAATAAGTATGCATTATATTTTATTTAACAACATACGGTAAAATATTCTCATATAGTTGTTTCATTAACGGTCCAACTACTGTTCCTCCATAATATACTCCTTGCGGTTCATCAACAATTATCATCGCAATAACCTGTGGATCATTAGCAGGTGCAAATGCCATAAAAGATGCTATATATTTTCTGGCACTTCTTGGAAGTTTCTGCGATGTGGCGGTCTTTCCACCTATTCTATATCCTTCAACCTGTGCTTTATTTCCCGTTCCTTCAGCAACCACTTTTTCCAAAATATATTTCATTTTTTCTGAAACATCTTTGCTTATTACATTTTTCTTTTCATTATATTTTAATTTTTTAACTGTTTCATTGTTTTCATTTCGAATTTCAACACCAAAATGTGGAGTTACCAAATTACCTCCATTTACTATGGCACTTGCCGCAGTCAAAAACTGTACAGGTGTAATCTGAAACGACTGGCCAAATGACATTGTTGCTAATTCAACATTCCCTACATTTTTCTGTTTATGAATAATTGTTCCTGCTTCGCCAGGCAAATCAATTCCGGTTGTTTTTAAAAGTCCAAGCTTATCCATATAATTATAAAACTTTTTTACTCCAACTCTTAATCCAACATTTACAAATACCGGATTGCACGAATTCATGGTTCCATGTACAAAATCCTGACTTCCATGCCCAGTAGTCTTATGGCATCTTATCCTTCTGTCATCTACAACTACAAATCCCGGACAATTAAATGTCGAATCCAAACTTACAAGATTTTCTGACAAAGCCGCGGTTGCCGTAACAATTTTAAACGTAGAACCCGGCTCATATGTGTCATTTATGCATTGATTTCTCCACATATTATTAAGTAAATCCTGTTTTGATTTTCCGGAAGTATCATTTGAAAATTCTTCTGTAAGAGAATATGGATTGTTCAAATCAAATTCCGGTGCATTTACCATGGCCATTATTTCTCCGTTTCTAGGATTCATAACTATCACCGAAACATAATTTGCCTGCTTTGCTCCTAATGCATTGTAAGCTATTTGCTCACAATATTTTTGAATATTTATATCTATTCCTGTAACCAGATTATAGCCGGGTACAGGTTCAACTCTTTCTTCTAATGCTGTATCTAACTCTATTCCCCTTGAGTCAGTAGGCGTTAGAATGAGTCCGTCCCTGCCCTGAAGATATTTGTCATATTTAACCTCAAGTCCTACAATGCCCTGATTATCCGCTCCGGTAAATCCTAACACTTTTGATGCCATCGAAGAATAAGGATAATACCTTTTGTAATCTTCGTCAACCTTTACGCCGTCAAAATCATAGCTTCGTATTTTATCTCCTATTTCTTTATCCACATTGGACTTTATTTTTTCTCTTACACTTACTTTTTCTACTTTTTTTCTTACTTCTTTTTCTTCTAAATCCAGTTCTTCACATAACATCTTAATTACTGCGTCCGTATCTCTAATCTGTCTGTGAATTACCGAAACCGTACATACAGTTTTGTTAGACGCAATAACATTATTATTTCTGTCTAATATTTTTCCTCTGGCAGCTTTAATTCTACGTTCTCTTTCCTGCACATCCAACGCTTTCTGAGAATAATATTCACCCTTAACTACCATTATATATACAAGTTTTCCAAATACCCCTAACATCATTATGTATATTATGCAGACATATATAAGCATCATTTTACGTTGCTTGGTTCTTACTTTACCCAGTTTCATAAATAACCATTTTTTTAATGATTACTACTAATATATTCTGTCATTTTAAACATATTCTGTATAAATAATTATTCTTCACCTGTATAATCATTTTGATTTTCTGTCTGTGTTTCTACAGGCATATCCTCCTGTGTTATTCCCTGAGAATAATTATCCTTTATATCACTCTTTTTTGTATTTGTTATATCCTTATCTTTTCCTGCATCTTCAGTCTGAGAAACACCCATATATGGAAGTACCTGTTTCATAATATATGTCCAAAATTCTGTACTAAACGCTGTGGACTGTGTATCCTCTTTTGGAGAATCCATGATTGTATAGCATACTACCTCAGGATTTTCAACAGGTGCACATCCTAAAAATGAAACGATATATTCTCCTGGAATTCTTCCTGTCTTTCCATCTGTATAATGCTTTTCTGCTGTACCTGTTTTACCACCAATTGTATATCCCGGAATAGCTGCTGTTTTACCTGTTCCGTCTGTAACTACAGCTCTTAACGCTTCTTTTATAAAATCAGAAGTTTTATCAGTTACTGTTTCCTTTACTAAAGTCTTTGAATAATTATCAATTAATTCTCCATCCTCTGAAACAACTTCTTTTACTACATGTGGTTCGTAATAATTTCCGCCATTTACTAAAGAAGAAAATCCTGCAACCATTTGAATCATGTTTACATTGATATTCTGTCCAAATGAATTAGTAGCTAAACTTGATGCACCCATATTACTATCATATACAAGTCCTCTTGTTTCACTTGGTAAATCTATACCTGTTTTCGCACCAAATCCAAATCTTCTCTGATATTCAACTAATTTTTTTGCTCCTAAATCAAATCCGATTCTCATAAGAGCATCATTACATGAATATGCCAATGCCTGTTTTGTTGTGATTGTTCCATGTCCTGAAACATCATGACATCTAATAGTAAATCCACCTACAACTTCATATCCATCACAAAAATATGTGCTGTTTCTTGTAGTTTTTCCTTCTTCATATGCCGCAGCAATAGTAAACGGTTTAATTGTTGAACCCGGTTCAAATGAATCACTTACACAAAAGTTTTTCCATCTTGAATTAAGTTCATCAGAAATTTCTTTTTCTGAAAGATTTTCCTGTTCCTGTTCTGTGTATTTAAATGATAAATCCCATGGTTCATTTAAATTAAACGTTGTATTATCAGCCATAGCAAGTATTTCACCTGTATTAGGGTCTGCTATTACTGCTGCAAGTCTCTTTGGCTGATATTTTTTCATATATTTCTTTATTGCTTTTTGAACAATTCTTTGTATATTCATGTCTATAGTCGATACAACTGTATCTCCATTAGTAGGATCCTTAATTACAGTCTCCATACTGTTATCTGAATTTACATATCCATATTCTCGTCCGTTAAGCCCTGAAAGTACATCATTATAACTTGATTCAATTCCAATATTCGCACTTCCATCTTTATTAACAAATCCTAAAGTGCTGCATGCTAATGAATTATACGGATACATTCTCTTATATTCTTCTTCAAACCATACACCCTTTACATAAGATATTTCCTTTGCTTCTTCTTTTGATGGTTCTTCCTTATTAATATAATCCTTATACCCTTCTATATCTTTGTATTCTAACTGCTTTAATACTACCCAGTAACTGTTATCTTTTCTTTCTTTTATGCCTTTTGTAAGTTCATCTTTATTCAAGTCAAAATATCTTGTCAAAACATTTACTGTTGGTTCAAGATATTTTTTGTTGCTAAGAATTACCTTTGAATCAATCACAAGATTGTATACTTTAACGCTTGTCGCTAACACATTTCCATTTCTATCTAAAATGTCTCCTCTTTTATAAGGAAGTGTCTTGCTTGTATAACCTTGCTGTGCCAATACCTTAATTGAATATTCATCTCCTTTTGCCTTTGTCAAATATCCAATTCTTATACATAACGCAAATAAAGCTAGGATGATTAATACAAATACAATCGCTAGCTTTTTCTGCATTCCTTTATTAAATTCTGCTCTCTTATATGACCGTCTTGCCGGTCTTCTTCTATTTTCTACCATAATCTTTTATTCTTTCGGAATATCTCCATACTGCACGGTATAACCGCTATCGCTTGATTTGTAGAAAACTATCTGCTCATCTGTAGCTTGAGTCATACCCATTTCCTGTGTTGCCTTTTTATAAATGTTGTTTGTATCCATACAACTGTTTATAGAATAATTTAATGAGTCATTTTGTGAAGCTACTGTGCTAATGTCTGTTTTTAATTTTGAAATTTCACTTCTTGTTTGAGAAATTTCTGACTGTACATATAAATATCCAAAGCACATTGCAAGACATACCGCAAATACTCCTGTAAGGAAAAATACATATGAACCATTCATATGTAATGCTCTTTCCCTTTCTCTTATTTGTCTTTCTGACTCATATACTCTTTTTCCATCTTTATATACTCGTCTTGTTCTCTCTGGAATTATTTCTTCTTTTCTAACTGTATTTCCGTCTATATATGCATTACTACGATATCCGTACTCCCTTTTTTCCTGTTTCATTGCTATCGCCTTTCAAATATTCTTAGTTTTGAGCTTTTTGCTCTCTTATTCACCTCAATCTCCTCTTCAGAAGGGATTATAGGCTTCCTTGTAATAACCTTTCCTTTTGATACTTTTCCGCAAACGCACACCGGAAAATTAGGTGGGCATGTACAAGGATTTTCATTTTCCTTAAATTTAACTTTTACTATTCTGTCTTCTAATGAGTGGAACGTTATTATACAAATTCTTCCACCCGGTTTTAAATGATCAATCATTGTATCTAGCGACTGACTCAACACTTCTAATTCTCTGTTTACTTCAATTCTTATTGCCTGAAATGTCTTCTTTGCAGGATGTCCACCTTTACTCTGTACTTTCATAGGTATCGCACCCTTTATAATGTCACTTAATTCTTTTGTTGTTTCGATTTTCTTTTCTTCTCTCGCTTTTACGATATGCTTTGCAATATTCTTTGCAAATTTGTCTTCACCATAATCTCTGATTATTCTGTAAAGTTCCATCTCGCTGTATTCATTAACAACACTGCTTGCTGTTCTGCTTTGTCTTGTGTCCATTCTCATATCAAGTGGAGCATCTGATTTGTAAGAAAATCCTCTTTCTAAATTATCAATTTGATATGAAGAAACGCCTAAATCCAATACGATTCCATCAACTTTTTCTACATTCAAATCCTTAAGTATTGTGTCTATCTCACAATAGTTGCTTCTTACTAATGATGTCTTGTCTTCAAATTCACTTAATCTTTTTCTTGCTGCTTCTAAGGCTTCTCCATCCTGATCAATTCCTATGAATCTACCTTTATTCGACAGACGCTTGCATACTTCATATGCATGTCCGCCTCCGCCTAATGTTCCATCTACATATATTCCGTCTGGTTTTATATCTAAGCCATCAATGGTTTCTTCTAAAAGTACTGACACATGTTTGAAATCCATATGACCCCTCTTTTCTAATTGTTTTATATTCTATATTCCAAGTTCTGACATGTGCTCTGCAATTTCATCCATGTCATCATATTCTGTATTTTCTGCCCATTTATCCGGATTCCAGATTTCTATTCTTTTTCCTGCGCCTACCCATACTATATCTTTTTCAAGTGAGGCATATGCCCTTAATTCTGCAGGTATTAAAACTCTTCCCTGTTTATCAGTCTCAAGGGTTGCTGCCCCCGCGAGGAAAAATCTAACAAATTTACGGACATTTTTGTCTGTTAATGATAGTGACCCAATTTTTTCAGCTAATATATTCCATTCACTTTCTGTAAACCCGAATATACACTGGTCTAATCCTTTGGTAATTACAAACTTCTCCCCAAGTTCTTCTCTAAACTTGGCAGGGACAATTGCTCTACCTTTTGTATCAACTTTTTGATTGTATTGTCCCATTAACATTGAAATCACCTACTTTTTATGGTTTTTTGCTAATTTTTAACCACTTTCAACCACTTTTCTCCACTTTGTGCCACTCATAAGGCTATTTTAGTACAAATATGGGCTTTCTGCAATACTTTTTTTGCTGTATTTGCCATACATTTCTTACAAATTAGTTTTCTTATACAAACTATGCGAAACACGCTTTGCGATTTTCTCAAGTTATCGCGGCAGTCGCCAAGGTCTCACGCAAGCATGGACTTTGGCTCGTTGCTCGTGTAAATAAAAAGCTTCGCCTAAAATAAGACGAAGCTTTTTAAAATAATTACTATTCACTTTTATATTTCAATTTCCGATGTGTCATCAACATCCTTTTTTAATTTATTTCTCATTTAATCAATTAAAAAATTTATAAAATTTAACAAATCCTTTGAATTAGGCTATTTACGGCTATTATTCAAAGAAAAAGTAAATAATCAATTCTTATTTATTTGACAATTTAAAACAAACTAAAACAATTAAATCATATCTAAAAAAGGATAAAATGTGGTAAATATTGTGTAAATAATATGTAAATATCATTTTTTAATAAAATCACATATTGAAAAAATTTTATTTGTTGCTATATTATGAACAGCTAAAATTATAGGAGGATTTATAACTAATGGAGAAACAAAGACGAGCAAACGGAGAAGGCTCTTGGAGTAGAAAAAATATTAATGGCTATGAATATTTTGTATATTCTAAGTCTTATTCAACGGGAAGACATCAATTTTATGGCTCCACTAAAAAGGATGCATTAGATAAGTGTAAAAAATACGAACTGGAAAAAAGGGAAATAATCTCAAAAGACATTCAAAAATTGGATTTTTATACATATTCTTCTATGTGGTTATTTAATTGGAAATCTGAAAAAATAAAAAGTAAAACAAAAGATTCATATTATATATGTATAGAAACAAAAATCAAAAATTCAAAATTAGGAAATTTGCAGATTTCTTATATAAATAAGATGTCTAACGAAATTTTTTCTGATATTGTGAATAAATTTTTATTTGATATAGCAGCTAAATATAGTTTAAGTTATGTTACTTTAGCAAAAAATGTTTTATATCAAATAATCAGTTATGGCATTACTAAAAAAGATATTGTTCCAACTGCATTTCCCATCTTTGCAACCATAACAGAAGATAATGTTAAATCAAAGATTAAAAAACAAACTGTTTTGAATTATAAGCAAATTGAAATCTTGTGGGAAACATATAAAAGCTGTGATAATTATACAAATAAAGATTCAAATTCCGCATATGGAATATGTTACTCAGTATATGTTTTCATTTGCTATACAGGATTAAGATACGGAGAAGTTTCAGGGCTAAAATGGAAAAATGTTAACATTGAAAAAGGTTATATAAACATAGTAGAACAAAGCGTTTTTCATTACGATTACGATAATGACAAAAGGCAAAGAGTAAAAAAAGTTGTAGAAAACGGTTCTCCAAAAAGTAAAACAAGCATAAGGACAATCCCCCTTCATAAAAGAGCATTGGAAGTTCTTTTAAATATGGAAAAAATATATCCTCAAAATGTTAAAGCCAACAATTTTGTTTTCTCTTATAATGGAAAAGACCCCGTAACTAATGGTGTTTTAAACTATCAATTAAAGCTACTATGCAAAACATTGAATTTTCCGGAGATTTCTGTTCATAAGTTGCGTAGTTCTTTTGCTTCAGTAATCATTAATGAAGATTCAGAGAAGGCTTTGTCCGTGAGCAAGTTATTGGGACATAGCTCCATAGATATAACTCTAAAAAAATATTATAAAATATCAGATGAAAAGAGTCGTAAAGCCATTAGCATCTTAGATAAAATTGGGAATTCCGCATCAAACAACATTGAAAATGTGAACTCAGATAAAGTAAAAATATCATATAGTACTTCTACTAATCCTTTTTTAAGAGGACTAAAAAAATAAGAAAGAAGCCGTTGGCTTCTTTCTTATTTTATAATATGATTTCTGTTCCATACGCTTTCTTTAACCACTTTTTATATTCTGATTCGGGAATTAACCATTTCCGTCCAATTCTTAATGACGGAAAAGAATTCATTTCCACTAATTTATACGCAGTGGTATTTGAAATATGTAAATGCTCCATTATATCTTCAATTGTCAACATTTTGTCTAGTTGAGATGTCTTTTTATTATCGTCCATAAAATTGCTCCTTATCATGTTAGTTAAATAATTTAATTATGCCTGTCACGCCTTTAATTTTGACCGTTCTAGCAATCAAAAGGACTAAAGTCATAGTTGATGCACCCATTATTATGATTTGTCCTAAATCGCTAAAAATAAGTTCTTTCACAGAACCATTAACGGAACATATGTAATTTAAAATTAATGACGTAACATTTGCTGAGGAATGTACTATAATTGATGCTTTTAGGTTTCCAAACGTTTCATAAATCACAACGGAAACAATACCAAGAACCATTGCATTTAAACATTGTCTTAAATCAAAATGGAAAATACCGAACGCAACAGCGGAACCAAATAATGCATATTGAATTTTGAACTTTTTCTTCATGTTTTCATAAATAAGTCCCCTGAACACTATTTCCTCTATAGCAGGTATGAATGTAGCTGTACCAATCAGTTCCAGAGGTATTCTACTCATACTCATTGAAGTTTCTACTATTTGTTGATTATTACCTGTTATAAGGTCAGTAAAAATGTTTCCTGTCAGTATCGTTGCCATTCCTATTATTATAAGTAATAAGTAATCTTTGTGGTTTAACTTCTTAAGCATTTTTTTTAATGAAATACTTTTGTTCTTTCTTACTAAAACTAAATAAGTAATGATTGCTGCAATAATTGTAGGTATCATTATGTTTCTATTAAGAATACTTATAGAACGTTTAGCAATTTCCAAAAATTTATTTCCACCTGAATTATTAAAAGTTTCATATATGTTTATTCCAACAAAAAACAAATATTGTGAAACAAACTGAATTATGACATATATAATTGCAGGCGATAAAATTAATGCCAATGTTTTTATATTCTTTAATTGCCTTTCCATGTTCTTCTCCTTATCTTAAGAAAATAATGTCCTTGAACAATCTTGAACGTTCAGCGTATGTCGGTGCAACAGTTACGTTTTTAACTGAATTATCAACGTATATGTCTATGAGATTGTTACAATCTGAAAAAGCGTAAGCCCCAACTGATTGAACTGAATTAGGTATTGTAACATCTTTTAGACTGTTGCAGTTTGAAAATGCGTATGCTCCTATAGAAGTAATTTTATCTCCTAAATTTACATATTTTAAATTTTCTAACCCATAAAAGAAATATTTTGGAATTTCTGTTATATCCGCATCAATTCTTATTGATGTAATATCGTTTTCAACTCCCTCATTACTCCATGCATTATCACTTGCAGAATACTCATCACTAAGTACGCCACTACCTTCGATTAATGTATAACCATCTGCAAAGACCTCTGCGGTAACACCTGAGCTTATGCTTATTGTTTTAACTACATTTCCATGTTTTTCATTTAGTGACGCTGTTGTTTTAGGATAATTACCCCCTACGCTTGCATAAGCATCTATTTTGGCTTCCTGTGTTGAATCTTGTTTAGATAGTACATCAAATATAGGTGTGTTAACCACATATGTAAGCACAATATGATAGCTTGTCTTATCTTCATAACCGCTTACGGGAGTTATGATTATCTGATATTGGTCGCTTTCATTGGTCTTTGCTATTATGTCATCAACTACATTGTCATCAAGCCCTGAGTTTTCTATTTTTTCAACAACTGATTGTGTATATTGTTTTGCAGTGCTAATTTGCATGTTAACGAGCAATAACTGAAGACAACAAAATGATAACAACATTACAAATATTGTTCCAAGAAACGCTTCGAATAACTGTTTCATGTGTACCTCCTTTTGTTCTTACATTAATGCCATGTATGTTTGTACGAAAAACTGAATTATTTTTACAAACAATGCTGCCGTTATTATTACTGCCGTAAATTCATATATTAGATTATCCATATAATTCCCTCACTTTCTAATCTTCAGGAACAACAATCACCAAGTTGGCAGAACTTTTTCCTTCACTGTTTTTTGCAACAATATTGATGTTATAACTGCCTTCTCTGTCACTGTTAACTTCACCATATACATCTACCTGTGACGCTCCGCTTATATTTATCAGACCATTATCCTGCAAACTTCTAACTATATTATTTTCAGTGTCATAACCACGGGAATGTTTTGTTATGACAATCATCTGCTTATCATAGTCAATCTCCGGGACTTCATCCGATTCGTCTGGTTTTGAACTATAAGAAAATGTCTTTGTAACTTTACTCATCTGAGCTACTTGAAATCCTCTAATGGCTAAACATGAGCCGTAAATTAATAATCCTAAAGCAACAACAGTTGTTATTGCATAAAAGATTATCTCTCCGTATCTTTTCAAAAGTTGAACCAAATTAATCGCCTCCTTCTTGTGTTGTAATTTCTACTGCTCCTATTCCTCCACTTAAGGCGTTTTTATTCATTCCACTCATACCTGCCATGAATGCCAAAAATAATACAACTGAAATCATAATCATTATTGCTGTGAAACATGTTCTTCCATGTTCTCTAAGAATTTCGTCCATAAAAATCACTCTCCCTAAAATCCGTCCCCCATAATATCCAAGAAAAATAAACAAAATAGGATGAAATGTAGGCACATGCCTTTGATTCTATTAGTTCCTTTTCACTAGGGATTTCAGTATCTTCATCCCATCCACAATTAAGTTTGAAGTCTTCATAATCTTTATAAACTTCAATGCATTTAAACACCTTTTCTGCTTCTCTTTTTCGTAAATTTCCAAGATTAAATGCATATGAAAGTTTTTCTGCTGTAATTGATGCCGGAATAAATTTTCTATTGTTCATGTATTTTAGTCTCCTTTATAGTGAAATATTTATTGTATTCATAATTCCTAAAAATTCTTGTATCATCAAGAACATATCAACCAATAACTTAATCATTGATATAAGCATCGGAATTGCTACTACATATCCAATCATAGACAATGCGTCTTCAGCTCTAAGTTCATCTCCCTTTTGTACAAGAATATTATTTCTTTCAATTAATGAGTTAATCTGTTTTTCTGCATCCTCTTTTCCTAAATGATTAATGCTGTAGAACATTTTTGTAGCAGATTTAAGTTGTGGTACATCATAATCTTTAAGGAAGTTATTCCACGGTCCAATATCGTCAGGGTCTTCCTGAAATTCGTTTATTAGCTGCTGAATGGCAGGCTTTAGTACGGTTGGTGCTTTATCAAATGAATTAATAATTGCAACCTGAACTGTTGATGTTTGAAGTGAAATTGCTACATCTCTAAGCCAAGAAGGAAATACTTTCTGTATATCGCTTTCAAGTCTTTTCTTTGCCAATTTGTATTTTCTCTTTGGCATTGTTGCATAAGCAAATGAAATAATTAAAAAGCAATATGACATATTTTTTGCTTTTGGAATAAGGAAGAAACAAACTGCTGCAATGATTAAAAATATTACCACGAATACAAGATTACCCATTAATTCTCTCTTATAATCGAAGTATGTATAATATCTGTAATCCTTAATTATTTCCTTATCACTTCGTATTCCACCGTTATCAAGCCACGAACCTGTAAGTTTTGTCTGCGAAACCGTGTATATGATTGCCATTAGAATCAAAAACACTAATGACACAACCTGATATGTGACTCTTCCGGTTATTGAAAATTCATCAGGAATGAAATGTGTAAGAATACCACACATGAAAAGTGCCATACCGATTGCAAGAATAATCTTTCCTTTTACACCATTACGTTTATTCTGGTATACGTAAGTTCTTTCAACCCATGCTTGAACATCTTGTAATAATACATGAATTGATGAATCATATTCTCCACCTTCACTTTCTACTTTGACAAGAAATTCATGCAAGTTTTTCATTTTGTCACAACCATATTCTTCTTCTATGATTGCAAATGCATCTTCATACAAATTTTCTGAATCTGATGAATCTATGAATTCTATTGCTTTATCGACTTTTTCTTTAATTTTACGACTTTCAAGGAGCTGTGATGTATCTAGTAAGGCTTCACGGATTTTGGGTCTTTTCATAAATGAATAAATCATCTGTTCAAGATAATCACCAACATCTGCAAATTTTTGCTGTTCATATAAAAATCTGAACTGAGCTTTAACCATTGCAGGGGCTAACAGCGCACCTGCGAGTGCTAATACTATGTAACAAGGAATTTTCAGCTTATACATATATGCTGCAAATCCTAATATTGCGTAAACAAATAGCAACTGTTTAAAGAAATCTTTAATCGAATACTTGAATCCGTATGCTTCAACCTGTCTTCTTAACGCTCCGAGTGAGAAATAACTTTCTTTCTTTTTTTTCTTTGAGGCTTTTTGAGAGTTATTATTTCCATCATTTGCTTTAACAGTTGTATCATTGTTTTCCGCTGAAACATCTTCCTCTATTTTAGTGTTATCTACATTGTTTTCAGCCATAGTGTCCTCCTTCTTCTATTATTTTTCTTTATCCTGTTTTGGATTAATCACGTTTAATTCATAATCCTCAAAAGTTCTTTTGAATGGGTCTTTAATTCCTGCCATTTTGAATTTTCGTAAAATGTCTTCAGGAAGATTGTTCGTTACAAAATTTCCTTCCTCATAAAACATTACAGTCTTATTCTCGTCAGTAATGATGTCGTGAACAAGAAAACCTACCTGTGATATTCTTCTTTTAATTTTTCCTGAGTTGTTTACGTCTGATTTAATTTGAATTGCAATATCTATGCAGTTATATACGTCATTAACATTGACTGCCTTAGACATATTTCTCATTCGGTCTGCTACTTTACGCACATCATCAGTATGTAATGTTGTGATACAGTGAGTACCTGTAATCATTGACTTAATTAACTCTTCAACTTCGACTGAACGTGCCTCTGAAAGTAATACCCAAGTAGGCAACTGTCTAAGACATAACTTAATTGCTCTGTCATAACTGAGCGTTGAGCCGACTTTCATTTCAACGCAGTCTTTACCGGGATTAATCTCTCTATATCTGATTTCGAGGTTATCTTCTATTGTCATCACCTTTTCCCAAGGTGGAATAAACGTGGTTAAATACTTTAAAAATTCAGTTTTTCCGGTGCCTGGCAATCCACATATAATTACATTCATTTCTGCCTTAATTGCATTGGAAAGAAATGCTTCAAGACCTTCAGAGCAATAATTATCTTCCTTTATTTTTTCAAGGGTAATTCTTCGTTTTGGCGGGGTCTTTCTTATTGATACTGAATATCCCGTATTTGTAACTGACGGATGTATAAACGATACTCTTAACGTATCTGTTTCCGCTTCCAAAAACGGAGTATATTTATTAAACTGTTCGTTCATTAAATTTGATAGTTTGGTTGAAAACTGCGTCACAAATTTTTGGTCTATATCAACATCAACTTTATACCTTCCGTTATTTAAATCATCTATCCAAACTCCTTCCCCGTTATAATTGATGTCTGTCACATCATCGTCTTTTATATAAGGGAGTAATGGACCGTACATTTCATCTGCGATTTTAAGTTTTGAGTCGTTATCCATTTATGTTCTGATACTCCTTTCCTTGTGATGAAATATAAAAGCCCCACGGTTTCAATTTCCGTGAGGCTTTTATTTAATAAACTTTAACTAAACTGCAACTCTTATTTGAATGTAGGAAGTTGAATAGTATCCATATATCCAGTAGTTGTAGTTGTGAATGAAGTTACGATTGTTGTGATTGCTGTTGAAATAGCCTGACCAACTGGTGTAGCAATAAGAATCAACATAACGATACAAATGATAGCAAAGATTGCTAAACCATATTCTTCAAGAAAACTCTTCATAGGTTACATCCTCCTTTTGAAAATTTATTTATGTAAACATTCCCTGTATTGGGTGAGGAATGATACATTTGTTGCTGCCATTTGGCAGCTCAATCTGATTTATAAATACAAGTAAAAACAATTGACTAAGTTGTTTACCTTGCTTACACCGCATAATGTATAGGGCAAAATACGGCGCTTCAACGACCGTCATAGTGGCGTAAAAGTGGCGTTTTCAAAACGCCATTTTTGTGTCCGCATTAAATGCTTGTTTTTTGTGCAACCTGTACTAAAAAAGAGTTCTATGAAGTTAATTTTCTTGTGCGTAATTTTTTTTAAGAATTTTTTTATTTTTTTAATTTTTTTGATTTTGAGCAAAAAAAATAGACTTATTCGTATCTGAATAAGTCCATTTTTTTTAAAATTTTTTTACATTGAATACTCTGTATTTCTAACTCTTGCTTCTTTTCTTGCAATCTCAACCTGATGAGATAGAAGATTTCTAACTTTTTCGCTATCTCTGATACTTCCTATATTAAGTATCGGAGAATTCTTGTCGGAAGAACGCACTACTACTGTTCCACACGATACCGCTCTTTCAAGTATGCCTTTTCGCAAAGACAAGTCATTAACTCTAAACAGCATTACCTCTTCACTTGTATAACGCAATACTCCGCTTTCGACTATAATTCTTTTATTTGTAATCGTATATTTCGTAAAAAAGTCTTTAATTCCTAAAATTCTACGATAACCCTTCCACAGAGTTTTTTCATCTGCATTAAAATCTTCATCTGTATAGAATACGTCTTCTGCCATACTGTTTCCTTTCTATCTAAAGAGATGTTTTTGGTCCCAAGTATTCAGAATTATCTAACGCAAGTACAGGATAGAATATTATAGGTAAAAAGATTAATCCAAGAGTAAATAAATCGCTATGCCCAAAAGCCTTAGATAAACAATGCATAATTATAGCATTAATAGTTAATGCAAATAACAGTATTCCTATGATTGCAAATGGTGCAAACGGAAAAGTTCCTTCAAAAATATCAGGAAAGAAATACATAATCAAAGTAGGAAGGCAGTTAAAAATAAAAAACATTCCTGCATTCCTATCTGTCATAACGCATTTGCATAAAGTGTAATCATTGTATAATGGAATAATCGAATACACTCCTTTAGTATTCATTTTAGTGTAGAGTTTCCATTTACATACGATTAAAAATATACAGACCGCCAATATAATTAGCAAAAACTTCCACGCACTATCATATATTCTTGTTTCCAAATCTAAATTACTATAATTCATCTCTTCTCCTCTCCTGCGTTATCAATTACTTGCTGTAATTACCTGTCTGAATTACTCTTGTAATGATTCCCAACACTACATTGTTTTTAGGGTCTTTTCTCGTACATGCAAATGCAACTTTATCTTTCTTTAGCGGCAATGCTGAACCTGATACTGAATGTGCTATAGCATTCACTCCATTATTAAGGCATAAAAAGAATGTGCCATTATGTATGTCTGTAACTTCTCCAATGTACTTTCCTCTTCCGTTGCATTTTTCAAAGTTTTCTGCTGAAAGATTTGGAAGTAAAGCCTTAGCATTGGCTTCTATTGTAATTCCATTAAGCCATTCTTCGTTATGCTTGTTTCCTTCAGGATATTCAACCTTTTCGACTAAAACTAACAACTTTTCGCCTACATGATAGTGTTCTGTAGCGTCTGCAATCCACTGCCATGACATATTTCTAGCGTGTACTGACACTTCAACACCAAACACTTCAATTCTTACCTTTTTCTCTGCAACTCCTAAGATTCTTGCTTCTACTTTTCGTCCCGGATAGATTAATGCTCTGCCATCTGCATTAGGAGTAACATAATATTTTCTTTTCTTTTCTAACATTGCTGCTTTACGTGATGCGACAACTGATTTTGAGTTTTTATCCATTCCTGCAATTACAAAGTCAATCTCTGCACCGAGCATTCCGTTGGCAAGTTTAGCCTTTCTGATGTTGATGTCTTCATCAGTTTCGTTTTCATTACTGTTTACCAAAATTCCCATTTCGTTTAATGGGATAATAATTCTCTGTCCCATGTAGCTTGTTGTAACCACATCATATCCACCATCAAGTCTTTCAAGTGATTCAACTATTCCTGTTAATGGTTTCTTGTGCATGTAGGCATTTGTTAAGTCGTGCCATACTCCCTCTTCTTCTCTTCTTAAGTTTGACACAATTCTTTCATCCGGGTTAAGTGATAAAACAACATTACTGATTCTCATAGGTTCTTTATCTTCCTGCGCCTCATCAGTTGCTTTTTCTTCACCTGAATCTTCAGTTTTTTCAGAATCTTCAGTTTTTTCATCGTCTTCCTTGAAAATTGAAATCTCTGATATTTTCTTTTTTGCTTCTTCGGATTCTTCAACCTCTAATTCGGCTCCGAATTCGTCATCGTTTTCCAACTCTGACTTTGTTGCAGCATTAATTTCATCTGCAATGTGTTCGATGTTTTCTTCTTCAATTTTTGCCATGTTTCTTCTTTGACAGGACTTTTCCTGCCGCTCCTTTCTTAATTTTTGTTAAAAAAAATAGAGCCTTTAAGCTCTATTTTCCCTAACTTATTATATTTTTTAACAGAACATAGTATCTGTTTGTAATAATATACACCATAAAAAACGGCGTTTCAATAGCCCTTGTGGTGGCAAAAAACAGGCACATTTATTATTAAATTTAATGATAAGATGAATATATAGAATTTACATAAAATGTATGATATATATTTGACTTTTCCTTATATTTTACGGTTGAATCAATAACCGCACTAGGTCCAAGTGGTGCTGAGTATTCATACATATCAATTATCTTTCCATCTCCGTTACTAACAATACTTACAATATCTGCAGTATACATCTTAAATTGTGTATTGGTTATAGTATTTGTTATTGTTTTATTCTTTTTTGATTTATCTGCTTTTGATACTTTTATTTCATTTTTTTTATTTTCATATCGGCTTTCCTTAACTGTTCCGGTTATTTTGATGAAATTACCTTCAACATCATCTGCCTTAAAATAAAAGATGCATGTATCACCTGAAGGAAAACATACATTTTCTTTCATTAGTGAAGTGCTAGTGTTTCCCTCTTTTTTCTCATTTTCGATTATTTTCTTGTTATCTTCACTAGCATCTTTTGTAAGTTCTGTGAATTCAATTCCATCTACCTTCTTAATAGTTTCATTCGTCTGATAATTTTTATTTACTGTTACTACTTCCTCACTACTTGTTTCATTGTTCTTTGTTTCGTACTCATAATGACCGTCACCATACAAATAAATCTTAGATTCGTTTTCGTATGCTATGCCTACGGTTTCATTATCTGATGAACTTTTTGTTACACTTTCCTTATATCCGTCAGTAATTGCGGTAAATGATATGTTTAAATTATTTTTTGAGTTGTTCTTACAAACAGCAACTAGGTCATTTTTAAAAGTATAATACTTTACAGAAACACCACAATCATATTCTATTGTAGTCATTTCTTTTTCTCCTGCCAGTCCATAACTTTGAACATTAGTTTCGTATGTATAACCACAACCTGTAAGCAATGATGCTGTTGTGATTATCAATAATCCTGCACATATTATTTTCTTCATATATTCTCCTCTCATTGCAAATTACAAAGCAAAAGCCACCATCATAAGGTGACTTTGCTTTTATTCTTGTTTAATTTTTAATCCTGTTTAGATTTAGACTCTTCTTCCTCTTCAGAGTATTTTGTAATGTTTAATTTGTCTAATGCAATTAAAATTCCAATCACTCCGCATAAGATGAAAAGAATTGCTGATATTCCAATTTTAATTGAATATCCGGTTACAGGACTGTCATCGCCTATAATTGGAACTTTGTCAATTATTGTAGTTGGTTTTTTCTTATTCTTTATCTTACCTATGTTCGCTCTGAATACAGGAATATCATTTTTATTATAATCAAGTTTAACTTTATACTTTTTACTTGACTTAACATAGCCTTCAGGTGCTTTTGTTTCCTTGATTGTATAAATTCCTAATGGTATAGGGTTGGATGTTGCTATGCCTTCTCCATTAGAAGTCATCTTTGTAACTTTCTTACCTTTTTCATTATAAACCGTAAATTCTGCTCCTGCTAATACCTTCCCGGTTTTTTCATCAACCTTTGTTAATGAAATAGTACCTCTGATGGTATCATCATACATTGTTACTTTCTTGATTTCACCTGTTTCCAATACTTCAAATGGAACTGCTTCTGATACTGTATATCCTTTAGGTGCTGTTTCTTCAATAAGAGTGTACTTACCTACCGGAAGATACTGTATCTGATAGTTTTCGTTAGTTGTCGTCCATTCTGTTACCGTTTCGCCTGCTTCATTTACAATTTTTAGTTTGGCTCCAATAACAAGTTTACCTGTAGTTAAATCAACCTTAGAAATAAGAACTTTTGTGTAATCATCCTTCATTTCTACTTTCTGAATTGAATCAACATCTTCTACAGTAAACTTAGCATCTTCTGCTTTTACATATCCCTTATCTGTTGGTGCCATTGTTTCTCGCAATGTATATTCACCAATTGGAAGTCTTTCGATATAAAATGGTTCTGTTCCTGTTATCCATTCGTAAAGAACATTTCCATTACCATCAATTATCTGAAGTGTTGCACCAATGACTGGTTCACCCGTTGTCATGTCTACTTTACTAATCTGAACCTTACTTATATCGTCCTTCATTTCCACACGCTGAACCTTGCCTGTGTTATCAAGGGTAAATTCAATGTCATTTGCTGTTACATATCCATTTGCAACAAATTTTTCTGTTAAAGTGTATTTTTTACCTACCTCAAGTCCTTTAATTAAGTGTTCTTCTTTTTCAGTTACCCATTCATCAGCAATTCTCTTTTCGCCTTCATCATCATAATACCAAACCTGAAGTGTTGCTCCAATAACAGGCTCGCCATTAGTAATGTCGCTCTTTTTAATTGAAGTCTGGGTAATGTCATCATATACAACAAAACTTCTCTCTATCACCTTATCTTCCTGTGGTGCTTTGGTTGCTTCAATTTCAAACACGTCATCTGAAGTTACATATCCTTTAGGTGCTTTAATTTCCTTAAGATAATAGTTTGCGGCAGGACATTTTGATTTTTCTCCTAATGTCACCTTGCCGTCTTCTCCTGTTTCTCCCTGTTCAATCAATGTATCTTTTGGTACTACAACGTTTCCTTCGTAATCAAGAATATCATCAGCAGAATAAATTCCAAAAATTCCTCCTGCTAGAAGTTCTTTTGTATCTTTATCCTTTTTCGTTACCAATACGTTAACTTTCTGTCTTTCATTCTTAATTGACTGTTCATTTATTACAATCGGAACTGTCTGGTCTGCATATTCAATGTTTGCTTCATAGTCGGTTGTATCAAGTGTATATCCTTCCGGTGCTTCAATTTCATTGATTACATATTTACCAAGAGGTAAGTTTTCAACTTTTGCCCCATTCTTTGTTGTTACAACAGTATCTACAAGGTCTCCTTTTTTATATGCATATCCGTTATTATCTGCAGTCTTGATGTCTTCGGCAGCCTTAATTTCAAATTTAGCCCCGATAAGTGGTGTTTCCTCATATATGAATACGCCATCTTCAAACTTAGTAGGAGTCTTACCTGTTTTCTTAATATTAATTTCGCCTGTTGCTGCATCATCTGAGAACTCTAAAACAGTTATAGGGTCTAATGTCTGTGAATCTATTGTGTAATTCATGTCACTGCTTATCTTAAACGGTATCGCCTTGTCATTTATCACATATCCGTTAGGTGCTTTAGTTTCTTCAAGTCTGTATTCTCCAATAGGAAGTACATTTGGTAATGTTACTTCTCCGTTTTCATCCGTGAAAAATTCATCAACTGTTTCTGTGCTTGCAGCGACATCAGGATTACTTTCATCCTTAGTATAAACTATCTGTTCCACGTATTTATTATTTGTTACATCGAAGATTTTAAAGCCTGCTCCTGCAACCTTTACAACATTTCCTGTTTTACTGTCTTTTTTAACTATTTTAATTCTTGACTCAAATTCAGGGTCAGTCATTTCAACCTCGTATTTATCGCCACTAGCCTTAGTAATTTCAACAACCTTATTATCAGCTTTACGATAACCGTCAGGCACGCTTGTTTCTACAAGAATATATCTTCCTACTCTAAGAGGTTCACTCTTTCCAATACCATTTGCATCTGTTTTAAATGTAGTTACAGGTGTTTTTCCTTTAGTATCAAAGTTAAGATAATCTTCTCCATTATATTCATAAACTGAAAATCCTGCATTGGCTACCGGATTTGATGCTGAACTTAATTTTGAACTTGATTTCTTAATTACTTCAATTGGTGCTTTATACGGTGCATTCTCAACTGTTACTGACGCATATCCCTTAAGTATAGGGTTAGTTGCCATTCCGTCAGGAAGTACAGAAATCTTTTCAAGGTCTATTACATAGTCATTATCACTACTTTTTAAAACATGGTAATCATCGGTAGCGACTTCTCTTGCTACGTATGTTCCACCATAGAACAATGCAGGAAATACTATCTGTCCGTTACTGTCTGTTACATCTCTTGTAATAAGAGTATACTCATATTTAGGACCTGCTGAAGAATATCCTGTAATTGTTCTTCTGTAAAGTTCAAATTCTGCTCCCTTTATAGGTGTTTTTGTTTCTGAATCTACCTTATTTAAAGTAAGGTCTATTGAAAATGGGTCATTATATCTTGTGAATGTAAAATCTTTATTATCATCCGCAGCAGTTACGGTAAAATCCCAGTAACTTGACGGACCACCGCTGTAGTTTTTATATCCTTCAGGATAACCTTCCTCTACAATTCTGTAATTACCTACTGATGTTATTCCATCATATGTATAATATCCAATGTCCGTATCATTTCCGTGATAGCCGTTACCATTTGTATGTTCTGTAAGAACTCCTAATTTTTCATATCCTGTTGTTGCTCCTGTATACTTATAAATTGCAAAAGTAACTCCTGAGATAGATACTCCCGTAACACTATCAAGTTTTCTTACTGACGCTTTAGCAGTTATTGTTGGTACATTAACTACTGTTTTTTGAATTTTATCATTAGCCTTTGATAATGTAACTTCACTCTGCCAGTTATTTACATAGTAACCTGCAGGTGTGGAAGTTTCCACAATTAAAAACTTACCTGCATTTTTTCTTGTATATGTATATGTCTTACTTGTTGCATTACCACTTGCGTCTGTTGTAATTGTGTCGTTTGTAGAAACGTAAGTACTTCCATTCCATTCATATATTGTAAACTGCGCTCCTGCAATCGGATTTGCTGATGCAGTATTATCTACCTTATGAATGCTGATTGTACCTGACCATACATCATCTGTTACCTGATAATTGTCGTTAACGTTGAAAGTTTTTGTTTCGCCGTCGTTTACATCAATATTCATAATATAAACCGTATTATTAACTGATAATCCGTGAGGTGCGCTTATCTCTTTAATATAAACCGTATCTAATCTATCTGATGCAGTTTTTCTTAGATAAGTACTCGTAGCAACACCCTTTGAATTGGTCGTGAAGGTTGCATCCTTTCCATCCTTATCCTTCATTAGTTGCTTGCCCTCATTATCCTTATAAACTCCATAAGTAGCTCCTGACAAACTTATACCTGACACTGCACCGCCATTTGGACTTACTGCTGATTTAGTGAGTGTAAAGTTATAAAAAGCATCTTCAACAATGTCTTCACCACTTAAAAGAACCTGTCCTGAGTCAGTAGTCCATTTAACTATGTTGAAACTACTATTATAAGCTCTTTTTTGACCTTCGGATAAAATATCGCTACAAATGTTTTGTAATGAGCCTGTATTTGCACCTATTTTTCTAGCAACATAATTGACAGCGTTTTTAAATCCCTGAGTATTAATGTCGCTTGCCTTGAAATCTCCGCTAATCTTTTCGTCTGCTCTCTTTGCTCCCCATATGCAAAGCTGTGCAGCAGCCCTTGTTGTATCAGTTCTTCCATTATTATAGTAGAAATGTAATGCTGCTTTGTAATATTTGGCTGCATATGTTCCTGTAAGTTCAGATGAAACATATGTTGCTCCCTCACTGACAGGCGTTCCGGGGTCCATACAGAATACATTTGCGGTTGCACCATTTGCAGTAAGTCTTAATTTCTGCAATGAATGCGAACCAAAATAACTAAGAGAACTGTTTTTATCATAATCAATCAATGATGAATATGATAAAGTTGCCTTGACTCCGGTTTTGGCATATGGAAATTCAGCGGCACTTGATTTAACTGTAATGCCGGTAAAAATCATTGTAATTGCCAAAAACGCCGACAGTACCTTTAAACCATGGTTGTGAATTAACTTTCTAATTTTTCTTTTCATGGTAAATCCTCCTTTTAAAATATTTAAATAAAAAAGCAAACTCCGTCTAAGGAATTTGCTTTAATCAATCTTGCCTAAAATATACACAATTTATTTTATTTTTCAAGAGTTTTTTTATTTTTTATTTATATCCTGCATAATCACTATTATCATCACCCCTGTACATTGACTTTTTATAATTTTTAGCCTTAACATTTGTGCCTAAATAATAACCGTCAGTTGTAATGAGTTTTCCAATCCAATCATCATTTATTTTATCATTTATTTTATAAACGCCCGTTACATTACCAATAACGTATTCATAGTAAATATATCCGGCATTCTTATATCCAAACTTACTATATGTTACAGCACACATGCCAAGACAATCTCTTTCAACCTCACCCGGTAGCAAATCTCTATAATAACCATCTCCATATGCTAAATGGATTGGTTCATTTGAAGAATTGCAGTCGTCTCTTGAAATTCCTGCAACAACTGCTGCATGACCGTCAGAGTTCATAAACTTGTTCATAATGCCAAGCCAGCTTAAGTTTTCAAGACCAATACCAATGTTCTCATCTGAACAAATACCTGAATAAATGCGACCACATGAAAGTTTTGTGTAACCATATCCAAAAGCACTTCTGAATCCTGTTCCATCAGGTCTTACGTGGTGGTCAATTTTTCCATTTTTATGCTTTGGTGCATTTTCCATCTCCTTTGCTCTTACAATTGCTCCCTGTTCAAGAAAGTGATTCCATAAGTAAATTTTTACGTTTCTTTTCTTTTCCTTACGAATCATGTTTGTGTAAGCCCATGCATCATATCCAAACTCTACCTTTCCCGGTTTATGTTTCTTTGAATATTTTGTGGATGATGTGATTTTTACATTTTTACCGTCTACTTTTTTGTATGCCACTACCTTATAAGTATAGTTTAACTTTGTGCTATACTTTTTCTTTTTTGACATTGTATAATCTGCAAACTGTCTGTAGTTTAAGTCAATCTTAGCATAATCACTTTCTAGTACCTTACCAATGTAAATATATTTCTTTTTGCTACTTTTACCTCCGTTTTTACGATAAATCTTATATTCACTTGCATCTGTTACGCTGTTAAATTCAATTAATGCTGACTGAATTGCCCTGTAAACCGTAATGTCTCCTGAATCTAATGAAACAACCTCTGGAGTAATAGCTTTAACCTTACCACTCTCCATACGATTAATTCCATCGCAAACACTAAAAGTAAGTGTAAAAGCTGTAACCACTGCTGCTACTCTAATCATACAATCTTTTAATTTCTTTGAATTTCTCATGTTAAAACTCCTTTCCAAAATCTATTTTCTCGTTAACTTTATCTATTTTTCATTTACTATATCTTGTGTTTATTAGTCTTAAAACACTATATCTTGTCTTTGATATATTTATACCATTTTCTCAAATGATGCGTCAACGTAAATGATAATGGCTAAGTATTATTTTCTCAACTTTTCTATCTGTTTTGTTCAATTAATTTTTTTGCTCCAACATATATTAAAACTCCTAAAAAAACCATTAATAAAATAATAATAACTGGAAGTCCTATCTCCCATATTGAAGCCTTAACGCCATCCATTGAACCATTGTCGAATTTACCGATGTCTTTTATGTCAAAATTTTCGTAGCTGTAAGATACTTCTTCCTTCTTTTTTGCAATTTGATTTGCCAATAATTTTAAACCGATTAACTTCATTTTTTCCTCCCAATACATCTTTTTCGTTAATTTGTTAATTAATAACTACGTTACTATAACACAATTATCAAGCATAGTATAGTTTGGAATAAAAAACTGAGCCGTAACTAACGACTCAGCCTGAATTTTTATTATTTTATTGTACTGCCCCTCCGTAAACATAAAATTCCCACATTGAATATCCGTATTCCAACTTACGTTTAATTCCCTGAAACTTAATGTATCTTGCAGTAGTATTTTTGAAGTTTATTTTCTCAGTTTTTCCCTTGCCGTCTGATTTTGAGAAAAATTTTTTATAAGTTTCTCCGTCTTCTGATACTAAAATATCATAATCAGTAGCATATGCTTCTTCCCAGATGATTTTTATTTGGGATATATTGCATATTGTTCCTAAATCAACAATCATCCATGCATCATCACTGAAATTTGAAGACCATCTTGTTCCTTCATTATTGTCAATCGCATATCTTTCATCCATGCCGGATTCACTTCCTGATGAAGTTGCCGTAGCTGCTGCTGTTAGCAATACATAATTGTTTGATTTATTTTCAAAAACTTCATCAGTTTTATATGAAGAATATACTTCTAATTCATATATTGAACATCCATATTCTTCGTATTCTCTTTTTAAGCATTGAATTTTTACATATTTACATTTTGTAGCATGGAATTTTATTTTCTCAGTTCCGCCCTCTCCGTCTAATTTAGCATAAACTGTTTTCCATTCATTACCATCTATTGAGGTTTCAATTATGTAGTCTTTTGCGTAGGCAGTTTCCCAAACAATTTTTATTTTATCAATATTATATTTTTTACCTAAGTCAACCATCATCCACGGATTATCACCTTCCGCTTTATCGGAAGACCATCTCGTATTATCGTTTCCATCAACTGCTGCTGAAGCGTTCATAGAATCAACTTCAGAACTTGATTGAGCGGTATTCTTTTTATAAGCAAGATTTTCCGAATTAGATGTTTCATCTTCTGTTGCAATGTCTACTTTGGTTCTATCATATAGAGGCATCTCTTTTTCATCAAAATACATTGTCTGTCTCACAGTAACAGAGCCAGCTCCAATCAAGTAACCGTAAAATACTGTAGTACTTGCATCTATTGTTCCCTTGTCATAATCAATGTTATTAATTTTAATGTCTACGTGAGATATTGAATTCATTCTGTCACATATTCCCGTAACAAAATATTGTTCAAATTCTTTTTCCGAACCAAATTCATAATACTGCTCACTTTTTAAAGTATCTAGCGTACTTTCCATGGCTTCTTTGGTTGCCTGCGTCATTTCTTCCTTCTTGGAATCCTTTGTTATTATGGTATATGCTCCTGCTGCAGCAAGCGACAATATTAAAATTGTACAAAACGTCGTAATAATACTCCTCATTTTAAATCCTCTTTTCGAATATGATTTTTATAAAAGATAGCATATAAAAAACGGCGTTTCAATAGCCCTCAAAGTGGCATAAATGTGGCATTTTAACAAATTGAAAATAAATTTTAAATTTTTTGTTTTTATGTTGAAAAAGTTAGTATCAAGTTGATAATATGTAAGTGTAGTATTTTTCATACATACAGTATTTTTTTTCATTTAGTTTTAAAGGTGAATCTAAAATAATTGGATGCACCTCCTTTCTTTTAATTTTTAGAAGCCTGATTAACATTCAGGCTTCTTTTTAATTTTTCATAATTTAATCTGTTTTTACGTTGAAATAAATTATTTGAAAATGATATTATATACATGAAACAAAAAATTTTTCCTCAAAGTACTTTAAATCAATAAAAAAGCACGCATTTATTGATTAAAAGCAAAAAATACCCTACACGCTTCCATATTTGGAAACCTGCAGGGTATTTTATTTTTGTTCAATTACTAAATTCTACTGTCTTTCTATTTCTTTTCTACTTCTAAAATATGGGTAGCCTCCAAATCTGCTTCGTGAAGTGCCAATGTAAGCGGGTGTAATTCCATAGATTTTCCAACTTCATTCCACAATTCCTTTGGCTCAGTATAACCCATATGCCATCTGATAGCATATAATTCTTCATCTTCAAGTTTAATGTATTTTAAGATTCTGAATACTGATTTTTCGCCATGTCCCAGAGGTTCTTTATTATCTACAGTATAGTATGGTGCTTTTACCCACACATACTCGCCGTCTTTGTCTGTCAATGTTTTCTGATTGTTCTTCTTTGCTTCTTCAATATCTGCTTTTTCATAAGATTTTGAATTTTTATAGTCTATGGCATAAAAATCAATCTTACATAAATCGTGACATATCGCTGAAATTGCAAGATTTTCAGGCTTAATCTGTAATTTTTCAAATAAGCTCTTCCACATAGGATTTTCGTACTTAGCTGCAAGGCACTTGTAAACATTAATTGAATGTTCAGCGAGTCCTCCTTCATGCGAACCATGAAATTTTGTAGATGCAGGCGCAGTGTAAAAATCACTTGTTTCAAGGTATTTGATTAATTCTTCAATTCCTTCTCTCTTTGTTCCTCTAAGTATCTTTTCGATTGCTGTTTTAATATCCATTTGTATCATCCTTTCTTTATTTTATATAAATAAAAAAAGACTGACATCTGCCAAAAGAACTTCTTCGTGCTTTAGCATATATCAATCTTTAGTTTAAATATATATGATATTTTATTTTTGTCAATAAAAAAAGGTTAGCATATAGCCAACCTTTTTCTTCTTTCTATACTTCTTCTGTAAAAATATCAAACAAGGCACTTAAAATTTTTAATGCATAATCACCATTTTCATAGCTTATACTATTTGCCTCGTTTAATACTTTTTCAAATTTACTTTCTTTTTCTTTTTCATTCCCCTGTAATTCACATACATAGAAATTTTCATATTTTTTATAGAACTCAACACATTTTTTTAGCACTTCCATTACCTTACTTGTGTCATTATCTCCAAAATCATGTACGGCGATAAAAAAGTTGTTTAGCTGTTTATCGTCTTTTACTTTATCTTTTACATGATTATGTAAGTCAAAATTACCATTAGTAACTAATGCAGCACTATTAAATATCAGTCCTATCATTTTCTTGTTGTATGATTTCTTTTCTTCTGTCATAAATAAAATCATCTCCATTCATATTCAGCAATTACCTTTTTATCGAAGATAATATATGCTTTATTTTGAGTTGCTGAAATGTTTAATGTAATAATACCTCTCTTTATGAAACGATATATCTGTGTACATATGGTTGCTTTATCGCATACGTCTAAAAACACTTCTGCGTTATCAATTGGATATGACAAATCATCCTCTGTCATAAAGGGTTCATTATCAACATTTGCAAATGTTTCGTCATAAGAACGGTAACTACCTTCAAAATAAGAATAACCATTATCTTTTCCGTTTGCTGAATCCTTACCTTTTTGATACTGAGAACGTGTCTTTTTGTTAAAATCAACAACACTCCTAATGTCTAAAAAGCATCTTTTAGTCCATTCATCATATGTAAGTTCGTATTCTCCATTAATCGCATTAGAAAGCAATTTTTCAATGTCATACGGAGTATTAGCAGCTTTTATTATGAACCATTTGCAAAGAATTTCGCTTGTTAGTGAACTGTTTCTGGCTCTAATTTTATTAATTTTCTTGAATAATTTGTCTCCAATTATCTTAGTCAACAACATGTCCGTTCTATTTATATTGTCTGTATTGCTGATTTTGTTATTTTTACAATACAGTCTATAATTTCTTAATTCTTTAATGTCTTCTGAAAAATTTAAAAACTGCAAAGGTGTCTGTAGAATTTCGTCTGCCGCATTGTTATCATCTAATTTTTTAGATAGCTGAAGATTGACTTCACTAACAATGCTTTTTATTTCCTTGTTTACCCATGTTGAATTTGTTTTCAAAAGCAAAGGAATTAATTCATCCAAAACAATGCTGATAAATTTATACAATTCCCTGTATTTAAAAGCATATTTTATTCTTTCTATTTTCTCAGTTTTTATAAGGCTGTAGCAGACCAATTTTACATAATCAATTGATACATTATCCTTTGAATTATATGAACAAGCAAAATCGTTGATATAATCACTTATGTCAATTTTTGATTCAATTTGCTTTCTTAAAGTTCTATAGTCTGTCAAATCAGTAATATCGCACCATCGTATAAAATCTACTTTTTCAATATTGCAAGAATTTACCATGTTGAATATATCTGCTTTATCAAAAGATATACTATCAGCAAAATCGTTTTCCATAGTTACCAAAATTCTATATAAATTATTGTCTTCCTCATTATAAATCATCTTTGATACGCAATATGAAAAAGTTGATTTTTTTGAAATGATTTTTCCGCATTCCTTACATTCTACATAATTAAAATTTGAGCTGTATGTTGATGTAGTTTTATTGATGAATCTACTATCATTTTCCTCATCATATTCTATGATTTCATCACAACCATTACAATATGCAAAATCGAGATGATAATTATTCATATAAGACAAATGAAAATAAGAATTTCCTTTTTCCAAAGCAATCATTTGCTGCCTTAATTCTTCTTTCATCTCTTCTATAACATTTGTTAAATCCAATCTTCGTTCGCTCCTTCCTTTAAAATTATTCCATCTTTAGTTTTTATGACCATTTCTCCAACATCATTTTTATATACGCTCAAAATCCCTTCTTTTGTTAGAAATTCCAAATTACTTATATTAACAGCTTCTTTTTGACACTCAGCATAAAGTTGTTCTTCCGTATAGTCGTGAATGTTAAACATCATATTTGTTTTCTGATTGTAATATGAATACCAAGAATAAAAGCCATTTTTATATATGTTATTTTGATTTATATAATACAAATCTTCAATTTTAACATTACCTTCATTCATTAACTTAAAACCTAATTCCATAATATTTAAAATATTACTTGGCAATAAGCGTGACTTTAAGCACCAATATAAAAATAACTTAACCGTTTTTTCTTTTTCTACAGGTGAATATTTCATAATGTTCTTTGCCTTATTATTAAAAGACTCCTGAAATGAAGTTTTTTTATTTGTAATAATCTTTACATATTCAGCAAGACTTCCTTCATATTCACTTTTATTCTGGATTCCATCTTTAACTGCTTTGGTCCAATATACAACGTCATCTATATTATTACATTTTTCTACAAGTTCTTTTGGAATCTTCAAAAACTCATCATATGTCTTTGCTTTAGAATTTGTTACATTCATCAGAGGTTTTATGTATTTACTGTAACTGTCTAATTTGCTGATGCTTTCAAAAAGTTTAAAGAAAATATTTTTAAACACAGCTTCCTTTTTGAATAATTCTGCAAAAAAAGGACGCTCCTTGAAAAGTAAATAAAGCATTGTTTTTATTATACTAATTACTTCCAATTCATCTTCTATTTCTAAACAGTGATAAGATAAATCCATATCCATGTTGTTCTTTTTTAAATATTCTTTTACAAGTTCTTCTATGTCATTTCCAAAATCTTCACAATGGTGAAAATCCAAATAGTATTGAAGTAATAATAATTCCGGTATGAACTTATATTTTCCCATTTCATGGCATCCGTAGACATCATTATTACTTTGAGAAGGGAAAAAATCTGCAAGAACCAAACTGTCTATTCCTTTAATTGTCTTCTTTTCAGTAATTTCAAAAGGTTTGCCCTGCATTTCGATAATTGCTGCCGTATTTGAATCCTTGTCGTAACCTATTGTCTTGTATAGATATACTGAATTATTAAATGAACTAAAATATCTTCGTTCGTTAGCAAGTTTATTTCCACAAACAGGACATTGAATAGGAGTCGAACTGTAATAACTGTAATAATCATCATCTTGTTTAAAAGATTTTGTATCTTCCTTCTCAAAATATTTAATTGTATTACACTTACTACAACACATTACTGCTCTTTTTTCATATAACTGTCTATTTCTTCCTTCAAAACAAATATAATCATTATTTGTATCTCTTTCGGCTGTTTTTAAATTTATACTTTTATTTATCAGTCTCTTAGCCTGATGATATAAATTTTCTCCAATATTTTTGTCATATTTAGCCATTCTGTTCTCCTTTCTTAATAAAAAAGAGGGGAAAATCCCCTCTATTTTGTGCTGTATATCGAGTTCTTAGTCTCGATAATAACAACTCCACCATGCTTGCAATAATTAATCACAGGGGAAGTAAGTAACCACTCTCCACAGCACAAAACTTTTGCATTTTTTCCTATTTCAAGTGTGCTTAAGTCAACTCCTGTTATTTTCTTTCTTACTTTATTCATTTTAGTCAACCTTTCGCATATAATCATAATCCTTAAAATTCATAAGAATGCATCTTGCAATTTTTTCCTGATAATCAAGAAGTGTACGCTCTGACATTCTCTTGTTTGATTCAGTTTTTAAAATATCTACGATATGATTAAGACCAATAGTATACACCATTAAGGCGTTAGCCTTTTTACTACCAAAAATCTCGTAGTAATGCTCCGCTGCTTTTCTTGCTGCTTTTAATGGAAGTTCAACTTTTTTAGCCATATTGATAATACAATCTTCCGGATAATTAATCTCAATGTCCTTTAGTTTTTCAATATCTTCAAATGCTGCTTTGAATCCTGAAAAAGCCATGTTCATATTTGATTTAAAATCCATAACGCTTGCCTTGCCTTTATGATTTAATTTTATTGCTCCATTTAAAGCCAATGATGTGTTTTTTGCCTGAATCATATAGTTTACATTAGCTCCACATACGGCAACATCTGAAGTCTGAAATACCAAACAAGTCTTAATATCTTTCTCATCTATTTCCAAATCCATACTCTTAAAGAGTTTTGCATAATGTTCGCAAATTTCTTTGTCGTGTATGTCCCAGATAGCCGAACAAATGTAATGTGACCAAGAACCTCTGACGAAAGTACAGTTATCTTTATATGAAGATATTTCCTGTCTTGCCGCTCTCAAAAGATTTGGAACAGCTAACTCGGCATAGTCATGTTCATCACCACTATGAACAGCCCTGATTTTTCCTGTATCAATTCTTATTTTTGAATCACCTTTTCGTGTTTGTACACAGTAATTCAATATTTCAGCCAATTCCTTCTTGCTAACCTTGCTAAGAGCTGGACCGCTTATGCCTGCTCTCGGAAACAAAGTTGACAATGTAGATAATCCTACGCAGTACTGAGTACCGATAAGATTTAATACCAATCCGGTGTTTTTATCTGTATCTTGTAATAATTTTGCATCTTCAAAATCGTCACAAACATCTGTTGTAGCCTCAGCCATAATACTGTTAGTTGGTATAACTATCCATTCTGCATTTTTTTCAACTGCATTTGCAAATTCTGATAATTCCTCAAATGAGTCAAACTTCTTTTCATAATCGTCTTTCATTGCTTCTTGAAGCAAAATCTGTAAGTTACTATTTTCCATAGTATGTCTCCTTTCTTTTATAAACGCAAAAAGAGACACCTAATGGTATCTCTTTTTACTAATGATATGGGGGTATGTAAAATAAAGACTGATGTCTCTTATCATTAAGTGCTTTAAGCATTCATCAATCTTTGTATAAAATATATATTATAATTTAGTTTTGTCAATAATTAATTTAGATTTTTAATGCAAAAAAACCACCTTCAGTACAAATGTACTTATGGTGGTTTTTTACTGAATTGTTATTATGATTTGTTAATTGTCTAATTAATAATCTACATTTACAATTATAAAGCCTACTAAAGTAGATATTTATTTTTTTCTTAAACGTTCAAAATCGTTATAAAATGGCTCCGTCTACAACAGTAGATATTTATTCTTTTCTTAAACACTAATCAGCAAATTAAAAGACGACGAGTCTACAAAAGTAGATATTCTTTCTTTACTTAAACCTTTTATTAATCATATTTTTAATTTTAATGTCTACAAAAGTAGATATTTTTTCTTTACTTAAACTCCCCTTCGATTGTTTTCGTTATGTAAATCTACAACAGTAGATATTTATTTTTTTCTTAAACTTTTATATATATAAACAATAACCAAAGTCTACAACAGTAGATATTTATTTTTTTCTTAAACATAAAAGTTTTAGACATTACCGATGATGTCTACAACAGTAGATATTTATTTTTTTCTTAAACTAATGACGGACCTTAATATTTCTAAAGTCTACAACAGTAGATATTTATTTTTTTCTTAAACTGCAAGAATGGGAGATTTACATATCGTGTCTACAAAAGTAGATATTTATTTTTTTCTTAAACTTTATATGAACGATATATACGCAAAGTGTCTACAAAAGTAGATATTTATTTTTTATTTAAACTTAACTATTATGGTTCTGTTAGTTGGTCTACAAAAGTAGATATTTATTTTTTTTCTTAAACTGAAAAATAAAACAATATGTTGTATAAGTCTACAACAGTAGATATTTATTTTTTTTCTTAAACTAATGACGGACCTTAATATTTCTAAAGTCTACAACAGTAGATATTTATTTTTTTCTTAAACAATCCCAACAGAGCTACACGCAAAGCTGTCTACAAAAGTAGATATTCTTTCTTTACTTAAACCATTTTATACCAATTAACGAAAATAGTGTCTACAAAAGTAGATATTTATTTTTTTCTTAAACTAAGTTGTAACTATGGATACGGTTAGGTCTACGACAGTAGATATTTATTTTTTATTTAAACTTAACTATTATGGTTCTGTTAGTTGGTCTACAATAGTAGATATTCATTTTTTTCTTAAACAATACACATTTTCCAGTTTCCTGTTTCAGTCTACAACAGTAGATATTTATTCTTTTCTTAAACATTTAATGGCTCATTGGAATTAATAGGGTCTACAACAGTAGATATTTATTTTTTTCTTAAACGAACTAATCAGCAAATTAAAAGACGAAGTCTACAAAAGTAGATATTTGTTTTAATATTTACACCCTTTCAAGGATTTCAATTTCATTTTGTATTATACAATATTACATAGTTTTTGTCACCATATTTTAAATCAGGCAAGAAAATCCTTGCCTGATTTAAAAACTATTTAGTTTTATTTTTTCTTAGTGGTAAAAAAGAAGCTGCTTTTATTATATTTTCATATTCAGGTGATATTTTTTTACACATATCAATAACCCTGCACATACACTTAATACTTTCACTTCTTGTATCTTTACCTCTTAAAAATACACAGTAATATGTTAATTCATCTAAAAATAAGACACTTTCTTTTTGATGCCTAGCCATGTTTGCTTTAAAACACTTTCCACAAGGAATGACTTTGTGTAAATTGCAATCGGCTAATTTGTTCCATAAAGTCATGTTATTTTGAAGCAACACATTACTGTTGTTTGCAATCGTTTTATTAATGTTATGTAGGTAGATTCTGCTTTTCTGAATGTCTGTAATTTGTTTGTCAAGTAAATATGCCTTGTTACATTTGACGCATTTACTTTCTCTTATGCTTTCATATGTCATACACTTAACCTGTCAATTTAATCATTGCCCTTTCTGACATATTTAGGTTTAAAAATATTACATTCAGAAGTTGTTAAATATCCCTTACCAACTAATTCATCATATAATTCTTTATCTACAATTTGCATTTTTTCTAACGATTCTTTGTTAATTGATGTTCTACATCTTTTAGAATATTTAATCTGACAGTTTTTTTCAGCATTATCGTTTAAAATTATTAAACCTTCACTAACATTAGTTTTAGTTTCGATAAAAGCCTGAATTTTTTTCATCTGACTTTCATATTCCATTCTTTTCTTTTCGTATTTACTTTTTTCCTTCGAATATTCAAAATATTTGTCAACTAACTCTTCAAGAGTATATTCTTCATCACCGTTTTCAACTGTATCATCTCCATCTAGTTCAAGATTGTTTATTTTGCTTGCATTTCTGAGACGATTTCTGACGGATTTTAAAATCATATCTCCATCTTCTGTATAAACAGGCTCAATTCTTTTTTCAACATTATTTTGCCAAAAATTACGTCCTGCCTCTATTATTTCTGCCTCAATATCCAAATCCCTGTCTACTCTCCTGATAAACAATGAATTTTCATTATTATCAAATAAGCAGCATATAATTACACCTGACACATTACATACTGCACAGTATGAACGTGTCTGTAACTGATACGTATAAGGAACTGCCGGAGAAAACTCCGTTCCCCATTTATCCTTATTGTTGAATGCAGTAGTTTTGATTTCAAGTATGTATGTTCTCATATTTCCATCTCTGTCGGGTATGTCTACGAAATAGTCAACATCCGCTAACATCCAATAGTATTTAGGATGTCTGAACATTTTTCGAACTGCGTATGGCTGAATTCCAGTTTTTTTATAAAAAATCATGGCTACGACCTCTTCAAGTCTGTGACCAATTTCTTTTGCAGCCCAGTTATCTTCTTCACCTTCAGGTAGTCTTTCTTTTAATCCAACTTTATCTAAGTATAAATCTTTGGTTGTGTTAAACGGACTTAATCCATATAATACTCCATAATCAGAGCCACCGATTCCGGTTCTTCTCTTTTCCAACCATTCATCATTTGATAATTTTTCAATGTCTTCCACAAATACATCCGGCTTGTAATCTAAATCCATCTCCAATCCATTTGCAGCTTTATATATATTGCTCATTTTGTCTCCTTTCTAAACAAAAAGACACCATTATTGGTGCCTGTAAAAATTTAATCATGTATGTAATAAAAAAGACTGATGTCTGCTTGTTAATTTTCGCATGTGCCTTAAGCATTACATCAATCTTTTCTTAGAATATATAATAAAATTTATTTTTGTCAATAAAGAATTTTCTAACCTCATTCATTTTTTATTTTCTCAGCTTTTTCCAACTGTTTCTGTTCTATAAATTTTCTGTATTTTTCAGGATTTTTAAATAACTGCTTTTGAATAATCTTATCACAAATTCCATATAACTTATTCAATATTTGTTTTTTAGCAAAGCTGATTACACTTCTTGTAATCCAATAAACAGATATTCCCGTAGGCAAAATAAATGACCAATATGTAAACATAAATGTATATATAATTGGTAAAATTATTGCTGCGTTAATTTTCTTTTTTTCAATAACATAATCTGCAATATTTTTCACAATTTCCAATATCATCACAATAACCGGAATGTAAATGTACGCAGTATTAATCTTAGTTAAATCTCTTGGTGGATTAACTATCGCATTAACTAAACTTTCATCAATTCCAATTAATGAAGGCAAATGCTTGATTCCCTCATATACACCGCCTAAGCAGGTAATTGAAATCAATATATATAATATGGTTAAAAATACACCTGCTGCTTTAATTTTCTTTGCAGACACGCTTTTAACAAGCATATAATGATTTATATAATATGAAATTGCAGAATATATAAACGATAAAATCTGCATTGCAATTGTGATAAGTATTATTATGATAATAGATTCTATTAAATACATAACTTCTCCATTTTAAACTTCTTTAATCTTAATGCCGTGAATGTATAGCATAAGTTTTCTTTTTATAATGTATTCCTTAGTTTTAACACCTTTAGTATCTTCAACAACTAAGTTATCATTTTCTTCATAAACAAAATCTGCTATGTAATTTACGGCTCTTTCATTTTCTTGCTTTGGAATGAGAACATATTTTACCTGCCTTTGCAAATTTTTTATTCTTCCGCTTTTTTCTAATATCTTTAGTTCCTGATAACGGTTTGCTTCTTTTAATGAATCAAACATTATTCCGTCAACCATTACCTTTTGATTTCTGTATTTATTTGAACTTTTATGCGTATCTGATAAAGTACAGTGATAATAGTCTGTCAGAGTTTTTAAATACCATTTTGAAGGAATGTTTACGCCCTCTTCCCATTGTTTTATCTTAATTTCAGGTATTCCCGTATCTTTTGATACTTGTTGTAAAGATATGTTGTGTTGAACTCTAAAATCATGTAAAAACTCTCCATTACTACATAATACCATATGTTTATTTTCCTTTCTTATAAGATTACCGACACCATTAAGGTGTCGGCATATATACAAGGAGAAAAATTTGTCTATTTAACTTTAACAGTTCTCCATTTACTCTTATTTCCATATTTGTCAGTAACCATAACCTTGATTTTCTGACCTTTTTTTAGTCTAGTCTTTAATTTAACCTTAAAGATTCCAAAATTACTTGATTTAGCAAAACGATACACATTACCAACCTTTACGGTTATTGTTGCTTTCTTCTTACTACATGAACCTTTTATGTATCTTAATCCTTTACGGCATGTCGTTAATTTTGGTCGGGCAATTAAATGACCTGCAACTTTAAATTCCTTAAGGTCACTCTTATTTCCTGCTTCATCCTGAAGATATACCTTTACAGCATCACCAACCTTTAGGAATTCGCCAACATATATTTCAAAATGTCCGTTAGATGCAACAGTTCCTTCGTATTTCTTTCCATTTACTTCAACAAAAACTCTTGCATTTTCCTCTCCTGTACCAGTGATTTTTGTTGTTCCTGCTCTTTTTGAGTCTACTTCAGGTACTTTTGGTGGTATATTATCAGCATTTCCTATTGTGTATGATAAATTAGTTACTGAATATGCCCCAGGATTTAGTTCCCTTAAAGAATTTGAACTTGTTTTATAATCGCCTGTAATTCTAAAGTAGTAAGTTCCTGCGGGTACAATAACTGAGTTTGAATATGTCTGTCCGTAAATGCCAAATGTCTGTACAGTTGCCATAACTGTATTCCCGTCAGCGCTATAAAGAGTAACGCCTGCAGACCTTGCCTTTATGTTTCCTTCAAAATCATTTTCCTGCATAAAATCAATGTTTATTTTTGACTCTTTTTTTACTGAAAACATATACCACTGATTTCTAGTTGTTGCACTTAATGTTCCCTTAACAACTGTTCTTTCGGGAATTGAAACAGCATTTGATAATAAATCACCACCTGTAGGATAAGAACGAACAATTTCCTTTGCATAAACTCTTAATTTTGTTGTTCCACTCTGAGTATTGGCAGTGTCATCATCTTCTCTGCTCATATAAATATTGTAGTTGCCTGGTTCCAATACAAGGTAGCGATGTGATACTGAATATGTAGAAAGCGTAGATGATGTAACATTGTCACAGTTGACAGGTGTTCCATTATAATCAACTCTCATATTTACATAGCCTTCCTTATTCATAAGAACCTGCTTACCCATATCAGACATTGCATCAATTCTTACATAACTTGTCTTTGTTAATGAAAAGGAATACATTTTTGTCAGCTCGGCAGGCAACCAACTAATTGTTGTGTAATCTCCCGTTCCTTCTTTTGGGACATTGGTAATGTCATTTACATAAATAGGGTTAACATTTCCTACTCCTTCTGCAATCTGAGCGGCATAAACATCACATTCAAGTGAAAATGAAAACGCACCCGTGATTGCAAGTGCTGCTGCAACAAAAGTTGCAATTAATTTTTTTTTCATGGATAAATCCTCCTAAACCTTAAAATTCAACTTAGTCAATATTATTTTACTTTAATACAAAACTGATTATTAATGGGATAGCGTACAGAGCTAGTGGAATTATAAGTGAAACTAATATGTCTTTTTCACTTAAATCCTGCCAGTTCTGATTGTTTGTATATTTTTCTACATCTTCCTGCAGGTGAGAATTGAGAAATGCATACATTTCGAGAAATTCTTCCTTATCATATGCAAAAAAATTGATTACAAACACTTTTCTGTCCTGTTTTTCATCATCTATACTGAAAAATGAGTCCGATTCTTCATTTAACCAGATTTGTATTGCACTTTTTCCTTTAGTTGTTATCTCCATAATTCTTGTAACATCACTTAATACAAACTGAATATGTTCATATGTTCCGTTATTAATCTGATAACATTCCATTGTCTTATCTGTCACCTCAATAAAACAATCATCTAATTTTAATTTCTTCTCTTCAAATTTTTTGTAATTAAGTACTCCATAGATTACATTTATAATTTCTATCGCAATCATTATGAATATTACTACACTCTTGCAAAGTAAGAAGTAAATGCAAAATGACGCAACAATTAAAAGTACATTTAAAATTGAAAAATACATGTATTCTTCTGCCATGTCTATTATTTTGAAGGTATCTTCTTTTCTCGGTAATATTTTCATTTTTTGTCTCCTAAATAAATTTACGTAAATTTTCTTTTTCTATGTCAGTTATTAGTAGTTTGCCATTTACAACATCTTCGGCATCCATCATTGCTGCACTAAACAATCGTTGATTTTCAATTTTTGCAATTTTAAACTTAAGCTGACCGCTTTGTTCTTTTCCTAAAAGTTCTCCCGGTCCTCTCATTCTTAAGTCCGCCTCAGCAATTTCAAATCCGTCTGTACTTCTAGTCATTATTTCCATTCTGTTTTTTGAATCTGCACTTTCAAGACAGTCAACAAGAATACAGTATGATTGTTTATTTCCTCTGCCAACACGACCTCTTAGCTGATGCAGAGTTGAAAGTCCAAATCTTTCAGCATTAATTATTGTAATTACTGTTGCATTTGGTACATTAACTCCAACTTCAATTACAGTCGTTGATATTAATACATTTATTTCATTGTTTTTATATGCCGTCATTATCTGTTCCTTTTCTTTAGCCTTTGTCTTACCGTGGACTACCGCTACTTTCAGATTTGGAAGATGCGCAGTTATCATCTTATGTATTTCATCAACGCTTATAAGAGGAACATTTTCATTCTCTTCAATTGCCGGGCATACAATATACGCCTGATTTCCTTTTACAACTTCTGCATTTATAAAGTTGAAAGCCTTCGCAATAGACTTATTATTAATAAAACATGTTTGTACAGGCAATCTCCCATTTGGCATACTTTTTATTTCGGCTATTGACCCATTACCAAACATGGCAAGGCTAAGAGTTCTCGGAATCGGTGTTGCCGTCATTGCAATGAAATGTGACCCTTTGCTTCCGATTATGTTTCGTTGAACTACGCCAAACTTATGTTGTTCATCTATCACTGTTACGGCTAATGTTGTAAAAGCATTTGCAATATTAATTACTGAATGTGTTCCTATAACTACTACAGGTTCTTTACTTAACAACATTTGTTCAACTTTTTCTTTCTTTTTCTTTGTTGTACTTCCTGCAAGAAATTCAACTTTAATGTTGAGACCTGAAACTTTAATCAAATTTAGTGCTTCATCATAATGCTGTTTAGCCAAAACTTCAGTTGGTGCAATTAATGCAGCCTGATAATTATTAGTTGCTGCATACATTACCGATAACAATGCGACCACCGTTTTACCGCAACCTACATCTCCCTGAATCAGCCTATTTGACAAATGTTTTCCATCTAAATCAGCCACTATAGTATCTAATGCTCCTTTTTGGTCTTTTGTTAACTCATAAGGTAACGACTGAATTAGCATTTGTAAATCCTTTTTATTAAAAAATTGAAATTTATTTTCAGAAACGCTTGATTCTTTCAGGTTTTTCTTCAAATTATATAAAAATGCAAACATTTCTTCGTATTGCAACCATAAATTAGAATTTTTGAAGTCACTTTCCTTTTTAGGATAATGAACATCTTTGAGTATATCCATAATTTCAGGCATATGATGTTTAATTCTTAAAGCCTTTGGTACAACATTTTCAACCGTGTAATTCATTTCAAATAAGTTGCTTATTGCATTAGATACCGTGTTGTTTGTTAACTTTTCAGTTAGCGGATATGTTGTCTTAAAAGTTCCAACACGTTCTCCATAATCAAGCATTTCGTAATAATCCGGTTGAACTATGTTTTTATATTTACCGTTAACCGTCATTTTCCCATTAAACACCATTAATTTTCCTAAAGTCACATTTTTAAGTATAGGTTCAACAATGTTAAACCACGTACAGCATATTAATCCTCCGGTATTATCTTTCACATATACCTTGACAATGCATCTGCCGTTTTTTCTCTCAACTTTAGGTGAACTAGAAACAATGGCTAATAGAGGAATATTTTCTACCATTGCAGTTTCAAACACAGTTGCAGCTTCAGGATATTTTTCGTAACCTGAAGGATAGTATCTGATTAAATCATTTGCAGTTAATATTCCTTTTTTTTCAAATAATTTTGCTTTTTTCTCTCCTATTCCTTTTATTTCTGTAATATTCATAATTTTTTCCTCATTTAATACATTATTAATGTCTATAGATAAATTATAGCAAAGTGACTTTTTCATTCTTTCGTAAATAATGGTAAATTTATAAAAATTTTATTTATACGTATTAAGCACGTGTACAAAACGTATTATGAAACGTTTTTATGTTGACATATGGTAATTTTTTCCATATCTTTATTGATTGTTATTTTTTAAAATGTTAAACTTGGGTTGCAGTTTAATAATTTGGTGGATTTTACAAAAGATTACATATTAATTAGTGCTTTTATGGAGGATATGTATTATGAAATTATGCCCTTATTGCGGTGAGAAATCACTTGTTGTAAGAGATACCAGAGAGCAAAAGGATTTTAACAATACTTACAGAAATTACTATTGTAAGAATTGTCAGAAAGAATTTACGACTGTTGAATCAATATACAAAAACGATATGATAAAAATAAGCAAGAATAATAAAATTGAATATTTTTCAACGCAGAAGTTTGTAAATTCATTTTGCAGTTGTTGTGACTTGAAATATTCATCTATTTCACTCGCCCGAAAAATTGCTAATTCATTTATTCAATCTATGTATAAGAGCGACAAATCAGATATGACAATTAATATAGATGAATTTTTTAAATTTGTTCTTGATTATCTCTATAATGAAAAAGAATATGCTTTTCTTGTATCTTACGGTGCCATTAAATGCCCGGATATACTCGTTAAAAATTATAAGAAAGTATTATCAATTGTTTCAAAGGAATAAAAAAAGCCACCTCAATTTTTTTGAGGTGACTTTTTCATTGTTAAAACTTATCATAGTCTCTTATTTCATTAATTGAAAATCCCTGAAGTTCACAAGCTCCGCTATCTGTTGGAGTATATTTCGCTCCCTCAATACTCGGAAACATAAATTCCAGCATCGCAAAATTTGCAACATCAGCAAGAAACTCTGTGTTCTTTGTTTCTTCATATTTTTCTAATCGTTTTTTGATGTTTTCTATGGCATTAATTGATTTATACTTTTCGTAATTATCTTTTGCTAAACCATATTTAAAATATGACATAATCATCATTTTCTTTCGTATTTCATCAAATTCTTCGCAATATTCCGTTTCTAGTATTTCGTTAAAATCTTTTTCCATTCTTCTCTCCTTTATACGTATTTTACACGTAATCTGTAATACTTAGCTGCTTGAACTCTTCGTTACTATTATTACTATTGCTTTCTTCATTTTCTTTTTGCTTGTTTAGACTCATTTTAATTTTCATAGCCTCACCATATAATCTATATGCAAACAAAGTATTTCTTGCAGCATATGAATTATCACGTATTGCCATGTTTAATGCAGCAACATCTCCTACTATATACACTCTTTTCTTTGCTCTTGAAATTCCGGTATATACAAGATTTCGTTTCAGCATACCGCTGAATATCTTACTCATTGGCATTATTACCACTTCACATTCTGACCCCTGAGATTTATGAATCGTTGACGCATACGCCAAATCAAGATTTTCAAAATCCTCTGAGGTAACATATTCTCTACTTCCCAGTTCATCTCCAAAATCAACAACCACGCTGCTTTCATCGTCTGTTATTGATTTGTTGACTCTTATAACAATACCCATATCTCCGTTAGACAATACTCCGTCTGAATCGTTAACATTCTTAAGTTGCATAACACGGTCTCTAATTCGGTATGTACGTCCTTTTCTTGATATTTCAAGTTTGTTTTTCAGTAAAGGATTTACCATTTGCCTTAATGCAAGATTTAATTCATTTGCACCAATTAGCGTACTTTTTCTAAATGGAGTAAGACACCAAACTTTATCAAAATCCTTTAATCTATCATATTCAGCCTTGTATATTTTTTCACATATTTTAGAAATTTCTTCTGCTCCATGTGCCTCTACAGATATAAAAGAATCTTTATCAAAAGATAAATCTGTTTCTCCCTTATTGATTTTTTCAATGTTGGAATAAATCAAATTTTCCTTTGATTGTCTAAACGGTACATCAAGTTCTGTCGTAGGGATAACCTTTGACTTTATAAGTTCAGCCAAAACGTTTCCTGCTCCAACACTAGGTAACTGGTCTTTATCTCCAACCAAAATAAGTTTGGCTCCGTCTTTTATTTTACAAACTAACTTTGAGAAAATATTCATGTCAACCATAGACATTTCATCTATGATGATAACATCTGCATCAAGAGGTTCGTCAAGATAACTGTCTGCATCTATTGAATCAGCTTCATCACCTCGTATTTCAAGAATACTGTGAATTGTATTTGCCGGAAGTCCTGTACTTTCTGTAATACGTCTTGCTGCTCTTCCTGTCGGTGCGCCCAGACACATTAACGGTTTTGGGTCAAAATATTCTTCCAATGTTTTTGTTAAAGTATTAAGAGTTGTTGTTTTGCCTCGTCCGGGTCCGCCAATTATGATACTTACCGGATATTTTATTGCATACATTACTCCCTGTTTCTGTTTTTCTGCTAATTTGATATTTTCCTGCTTTTCTATTTTCTTGATAATTTTTTCGACTTTTTTCTCGTCAACGATTTTTGCATTACCCAGATAGACATTTTTCATCATGGAAACTATTTTCTTGGCGCTAATTTCTTCGTTTTTAAAGTTACGGTCAAGATATAATGCAAGATTTCCGTTAACATCCAGTTTTCTCAAATCATTTCTCTTGCAGAGGTTTAAAATTACATCGTTAAGCATTTTGGCATCAACAACAACTTCGCCCATTCCATTGTTTAAAATTCTATACGCCCCTTCTCTTTTAGAAATTCCTGTCTTATATCCATATATAAGTTGGTTTGGAGTTAAGAATAAGTGACCGTCCTGCATTGCATCAAGTAAGCATTGTCTTATACAAGACTTAATACGTTCATCACTTGAAGGGTCATAATTCAACTGCTTTTTTGCAATCTTGTCAGCTACGGCAAACGTAATTCCATTAATCTTTGTAATATCGTATGTCCTGTACTTGATTGTTTCTTCAAGTTTGTTACCAAACTTTTCGTGTAGAGTTAGTAATTTGTTCTGACTTAATCCTGTATCAGAGCCTATGGTCTTCATTATATTTCTTAAACTTCTACTCTCTTTCCATTTTTTCTCACAAGCACTGCAATTTGCACTTGATAAGCCTTTAACTTTCTTTATTTCGGAGAAATTAGAATCAAGAACTTTCAAGGTATCATCTCCAAACTGATTATAAATGGCTTCAGCCTTTTTAGGACCAATTCCTTTTAATTTTGATGCAATTATATATGCTATTATTGAATCTTTGTTGTCCGGTTCAATTTCTTCAAAATAAGTTACTTTATACTGAACACCGTAATTGGTATTAACTTTTTCGGTACTAGCCTTGAATTCAATGCCTTTTCCTCTTGGTAGGAAATTGCCTACAAGTGTTATTTCACCTTTTTCATCTCCCTTTCTTACTTTAATAACTGTATATCCTGAATCTTCACTATAGAATACTTCATGTACAAATTTAAATCTTTCTAATTCCACATAATTCACCTACGCTTTCTTGTAATAAAAAAGAAGATACCCAATCGGGCATCTTCTTAAAAAATTATGAACCATTAAGATTAATTCCCGTGGGTCTGCCTGTATCTTAAATACTTACTGCTCACGCATAAATCAATCTTTCTTAAAATATACAATATAATCAAAATATGTCAATGATTATTTTATGTATTTTGGGTCTTTAATTTCACTTATCAGTAGCATGTCATCTAATCCCTTTACATTCTGTTTCCATTTTTTTGTAATTTCATCAATATCCCATAATTTTCTCTCATATTCAAGTCCGTATTTTTTTGCTATCTGCTGCAATTTTTTAGAACCATCTGTGAGCATTTTTATTTTCTTGATTTTATTAGTACAATTTTCTAAATGAAAAGAACAAAGGTAATAATCGCATTCATCACATTTTTCTGTCTTGTAGTCATGTCTGCATATAGGATTAGTAAACTCATCCATATCATAAGCATTCCAAACCTTTTTAATGCCAACAATTTTCTCGAGTTTTGAAATGGCGGGTTCAATGTTCTTGTAATTACTTACTCCGGGTGTTCCTAAAAATCCTATGGTTTTATCTTCGCATATGCAATGACATATAAGAGCTTTTAGAACTCCATCTACAACATATACTTCCTCTGCTTTTTTAGGTCCATAATAACCACATGGACTGCCTGAAGAAATACCTTCAGGTTTATTATTTGACGAAAGCCAAATATATTTTTGCCCATTTTTAGGATTATTTACCCTTATTTGAAATCCTACAAGATAGCCTTCAACACTTATAACCGGGCATAAAAAACCTTGTTTGTTTCTCGTATTGACAGTAAAATCTCCACCTGAAGTTTTAAAAAATCCTGAAATTGTTGAAGGATTAATTCCTTTGCTTTGCATTCTTCTGCAAACTTCTATCTGATTTTTACCTTCTACAGTTCTGAATCCATACGATAATATGTCTTTTTTCGACAATCCTCTTTTAATAAGATTTTCATAATTTTCTTTATTAAGTTTTAATTCTTTGAGAAATGCTTTATTGACTATATCTTTTTCTTTATCCGGTCTCTCCTTTACTGTTTTAGTCGAAACTCTGTTTGATATAGGTTTGTAGTTATTACTACTTAAGTTTAATCGTTCAAGTATTTCTCTTCTTGCTACCTGATTTGCAGTCTTGCCATTTTTTATATCTTCTCTTATACCCATAGCATCTACATATATGGTATATAGATTTCCTTTTTGACCACATCCGTAGCAATTGAATCCGTTTATGTCTTTACCATTTTTTCTGTAGCACACATTAGCCTTTGGAGAACCACAGTAAGGACATTCGACAGTCCAATCGTAGTCATTACTATGTATGACTTTGAAGCCAAGTAATTGTGCCACGTCTAATATGTTAAATTTTTCTTCAAAGTTATATTTACCCATAATTTTACACCTATGCCTTAACTATACCTTTTCCACCGATAAGATATATTGTTTTGTTTAATTTGTTTTCAATAACATATACATCTTCACCATCTTTAGTATGCTTTCCGATGTATATTACTCTATGCTTGAACATTGTACTTGCCTCTCCCCTAAATGCATATCGGGCAGCTATGTTCAAACTCAAATCATTTTCTTCGAAAAAATTGTAATAAGTTGAATACAACTCGCCTGCGTTTACTATGGCTACATCATCTCCAACCTTGATTTTTTCGTTATTCCTGTTTTGATTAACATTATTCAAAATCATGTTTTATACTCCCTTCCTTCAAAAAAGGGGCTGTAAAGCCCCTTATAATTAAGCGTTTTTTATTTTATTTAATACTATCTTGCACGCTTTTACTACTTCTTTGTCTTCACCTCTGTAACTGTTAACAGTCCACGTCAATGCAGTGATTGCATTTTTGGCTATCTTTTCGTTATCTGATGCTGCATCTTTAACAATATCTCCGATTGTTTTACCCTTTAATGCCCCGCCACCGAAAGGAAATGGAATAAGAAGTGCTTTCTTATATTCATCATCTGAATCCGTAACACTTTCTTCTTTATTTTCATCATTTTCCTCTGCCTGTGAAGGAACTTCTGGTTCAGGTTCGCTTACAGCTTCGTTTTCTTCTGTTTTTTCAGCAACACTATCTTCGGCACTTTCTTCTACTGCTTTTTCTTTATTTTCATTATCAACGTTTTCTTCACCCTTATTATTTTCAGGAGTTGTGTTAAAATCATCTGATTCTTCATTAACGTCTATATCTGAATCTGTATTTACTGGTTCAGGCATTACATTTGATATATTTGCGGGCTTAACATCAGGTGTAACACCTTCCGGTAGATTTAATGCATATCCATCATCAACACTAATTGTTTTCTCAATGTTTTTAACAATATCCTGTTTTGGTTCAGGTGCTTCAATTACATTTTTTTCTTTCTTTTTAGTTGTTTTCTTATGTTTTTCCTGTTTTTTTTCTGAAGGTTTATTTTCTTCATAAGGAAGTGGTTCAATAACTTCATCCATGTCACTGTTACAGCCAAGGAATGTAAAACCTGCTGCATCTAAAGCTCTGCTTGTTGCAGCAGTTTCGCCACATTCAAGGAACTTTTCTCCGATGCTGTCTCCCGGTCTTATTATTCTCTCAGCAAAACCATTTGCAATGAAATTATCTTTTTCATCATTTCTGTTTGCATATAATCTGCACTCAAAAATTGCCGAAGTATCGCTTTTTCCTACAAGTCCTTTTCTAATTGCTCCTTCCGGATATTTTGAAAAGAACCACATTTCTTTTGCTTTTGTTGGTAATATTTCAACTTCAATACCATTTGCATCACAAGTCTTGATGCATTCTTCAGGGTTAAATCCTTCTACTTTGTTAATATAAATTCTTTTTTCCATCTGTTTTCATCCTTTCTTAAATACAAAAAAGAAGATACTTACTGCATCTTCTTTTTTTAATGATTAAATATTATTTTGTATAAGTTTTAGGGCGATTAATTAATCTCTATTTAGTCTAAGTGCTTTGCCTATGCATTAATCAATCCTTGCTTAGAATATATCCGATAAAAATTTTTTGTCAATAATTATTTCAAAAAAGAATTTAATCCTTTCTTTGAACATTTAATTTTTAATTTTGCCAATACCTTATTTTCAATTTGTCGAACTCTTTCTCTTGATATTCCATATACACCGCCGACTTCTTGCAACGTAAATGTTCTACATCCATTTAATCCGAATCGCATGATAATAATGTTTCTCTCTTTTTCGTTCAAATCAAAAAGTATCTCATCAAATTCTTCCTTAAGAATTTTTTTCATTGTTTTTTCTTCAGGAGTTTCAGCGGTTTCATCCTTAATCATATCTATAAGCGTAGTATCATCGGAATTATCAGTAACTATAATTCTATCTAGTGAATCAGTCCCCTTTGAATTATTTAATATCATTTCTATTTTCGCAGGTGGAAGATTTGAATAATCAGCTAATTCATCAATGGTTGGCTCTCTAAAGTTTTCTTCATAAAACATTTTAGCTGCCTTTTTGACTGTAAACATCATTTCATGGATATGGACCGGAAGTCTGATATTTCTTGATGACTGACAAATCGCTCTCCACATACTTTGTCTAATCCACCATACAGCATATGTACTGAATTTATTTTCCTTAGTGGCATCAAACTTATCTACAGCCTTCATTAAACCAATGTTGCCTTCTTGAATTAAGTCTTCAAATGATATTCCGCTTACATTCTTATATTTTTTTGCAATTTTAACTACTAATTTCAAATTTGAATTAATCATTATTTCTCTTGCATATGAATCTCCGTTTTTTGCAAGAAGACCGTATTTCTTTTCTTCTTCTCTTGTTAGTAATGGAATTGACCCTATTTCAACAAGGTATCTCCTTAAATAACTGATTTCATTTGCATTAAGATTATCTAACTCCTCAGTTCCAAGGTTTTCATTTACCTTTAATTCAAATTCGCTTTCATCAACATCCTTTAATATGTCCCCTTCCAACGTTTCTGCTGCATCTTCTAATTTAAATTCATCGTCCTCTGTCTCCATCTCGTTTTCCAATGCCATGTTTCTCAATGTCTCGCTTTCTTTTGACTCCATATTATTCAAAATTTTATCCCTCCATATCTTCATTCTGATAACTTTCATATTGCTTTTTGCTCAATCTTTTGATGTGTCTGCAATATACTGCTTCATAGTCTCCGTATTCATCTTTTTCAACACATAGGTCATAGAAATGCCTTTTCTTAAGTTTTATTGAACTATCAACTTTGACTTCTACTTCCTGCTTTTTTTCTGTTAATATGACTACTTTATTTACAAGTGGCGTGTTTCTTTTAATGACTGCACCCCTTATATGCTCATAAGCACAACTTTGTATTTTCTTATAAATTTTTATGTTGTTTACAAAAAATACAACCGACAAAACAAGCATAAAGGTTAATGCGTATAAAAAAGATTTAACAGAATATCCTTTTATCAGTGCGATAATTGAACCTAAAGCTGTTAAAAGAAATAAGATGACTGACAGCGTTAATCCATTCTTGCATTTAATTAAAGGCTCTAAAATTTTTTCATCTTCAGTTGGGTAATCGTCACTGAAAATGCAGGCAACTATATATACATCACGAATAGCCTCTTGAATTAAACCGTCTTTTTTCTCTTTAATTTTTACAAGAAAATCATCAAAATATTTTCTTAAGTTCATCAGCATTACCTCCTTGTTTCGAAGTATAGCAAAACGGCTTTTCAATTCTTTCGTAAAAAAGCAAAAAAAGTTGGAAATTTTCCAACTTTTTTGCTTTTTCAACAAATTTATTACCTTTTCTTATAAAATGCCATTTTTATGCCGTTTTTATGCCATATTTATGTCACTATTTCTAATATACTACAACAATGTATATCTTATATCCCACCGTTTTCTCAACGCTTGATATTCCGATACCATAACTTCCTGATACTCGCCCTATTGAATTAGCTGCTTTTTGAGCTGCATTTAAAATATCTTCCTGCGAATCTGACGCTATTGAAATGCTACATGTTTTAGAAGATAAATTCTTATCTGAATTTGTAAGCTCCTTATAAGCATCTTTTGCATTTGACTTTCCACTTGCAGACATATATCTTGCAAGATTTGTTTTTTCACTGTCACTATAACCACTAAAATTAGATGTTACTGAATTTCTAACTACAGATATTTTGCTGGACGTTATTTTATTACTTTCAGAATGAGAACCTACGGATTTGACTTGTTTTTTTGTTGTCTCTTCTTTTTTTGTTGTAACCTGCACTGTAGTCGTAGTAATTGCAGCAGTTGTAATTACTGTTTTATGTTTCTTTTTCTTCTTTTTTCTAACTGTTTGAGTTTCAGGTGCTACAGGTACTTCCGGTTCGGTTTCTATTATTGTTTCTGGGACCTGTACGGGTTCGTTGTTTTCACCATTATCATTTATGTCTGTATTTTCCACCTGTCCCGGCTCATTATTTGCAATATCCGGAGTCTGATTTGCTACTGTTTCCTGAGCGACAACTGTTATCTCAACTTCTTCTGAAATTTCATTTTCTCCATTATCATCACCAACAACAGTTGTTTCGTTGGAGTTTTGATAGTGTACTGAGGCTGTTTCTATTCCATTCTCAGAGGTTTCATTGTTATTTGCCATAACTGTTAGCATTGTTGCTCCATATACTGCAATTGTCAAAATCATAATTATACTTAAGTTCTTGCTCATTATTGCCTTTCTCCTTTTCTTTTTTCTTCTAATTTTATCAATTTAAGATTTTAATTCTTTCGTAAATTTAAAAATTTTCAAAAAAAAATAGCACCAGTATTACTGATGCTATTATCTTTCTTATTTAGACAATCTTTCTATATGTTTTCTGATTATATTTCTTAACTGTGAAAAATCATCCACATTATTATCGTGGTTTTCTAAATATTCTTTGGCGACACCTCTGAAGGATAAATTAAGCACATCATTTTTTGTAATTTCATTATTACAAAGCATTGTGGTTGCTACCATTGTTGCATCCTGTACTGCATACATGTTTTCGTATATGAGATAGCATCCTTTTATTTCATTTTGTGTAAGTTTAATTATTACTTCACTACCAATTGGATTAATTTCACTCCTTGGTCTTCTGATACTATAATCAAGTTTTTTTGACTGCTCATCTTCTTTATTTTCTTCATAAATAATTCCGGTGATTAATTCTGTCAATGTTACTCCTAAGCTATCTGCAATCTGGCTTGCTTTTTCTATTGACATGTCACGCTTATTATTTTCATAATTTGAAAGCGTTCCTTTGTTGATACCCAGTTTATTTGCTAATTCTTCAAGAGATATTCCTTTTTGATTTCTTATTTTTTTGACATTCTGTCCTATCATATGCATCTTTCCTTTCTTATTAAATCATTTTCTCAATAAAAAAAGATTGACGGCTGCAATTTTGTGCTTTTGCTATGCATTCATCAATCTTTCTATAAAATATATATCATTTTCTCCATTTGTCAATAAAAAGCACCAATATGGTGCTTTTTATCATTAAACATTCTTTTTTAGTCTAGCTTCATTTGCTAAGAATCTTTCTACTGCTCCTCTTGCAAAATAGCCAAGCCCTTTATGCATTTGCCATTGATTTTCAAAATCCAACCTGTTAACTTCATATTCTGATAGGTATTTAATATCTTTGTCAGAAATTTTTCCGTTTGAATAAAAACGAATGCATTCTTCCATACCTGTCACAAAAGAATCAACAAGTTTTTTATTTCTTTTTGTATTCATTTATATCCAACTCCTCTCCATTAACTATGTAAGCTCTTCTTAATAAAAGTTTATCACATAATTCTTGTGTGTGCAAACATAACTGTTTTTTACTTGTACTTTTCATAAATTCATTTATAACTGATTCTTTACTTCTTATTCCCATTGCAAATTCCTGCATTAATTTTGTTGGTATAGCATCTGTCATAACACCTCCTGTAATATCATATGGATGAGTTTTTTCATACATATAATTATTTCTACAGGTAAAAACAAAATTAGCAAAGTCATTATCATATTTAGCAAAATATTTGAAATTTGCACCTTGCATTATATCCTGATACGGAACATATTCAAATTCAATTACTACAGGAGTTTTATAATCATCTTCAAAAATATTATTATACTTTACTGTATTTATAGCATATAATTGCGTGTTTTTTTCATTTGGTGATAAATAAAATCCATTGCCAAAATCTAATGACGTACCAATATTGTATTTTACATTTATTAGAGTATTACACATATTTTTCCAGTCATGTAAAGTTGTTCCATGAAACCACTTTGCAATCTTAAAAAACTTTTCTTCTTTAGAATTCACCTATTATTTTTAGTAGCAGACTGTATCGTATGCATGAAAGTATTGTAAAATAAGCATTTATTACTTCTTTTACATAAAATACTGTCTACTACGTTCTCCTTTCCTAAATTATTTGACATTTGTCTTCGCCATAAACGACATTCAAACTGCTGCCATTTTCCCAATTAACTAAAATTGAACCTGTGTCATCGACACCCCTGACTACACCTTTACATCCGATGGGTGGTGCCTGAATGTCATCCATTTTTACTAATTTCACTTTAGCTCCCACAGGGTATTTTCTTCTTAATTCTTCTACAATTTCTTTTTTAAGAAAAATCATTTTCTCCACCTCTCCTTTTGTTTAATTCACTCATAATAACCTTTTACTTCTTTAAATTAACTTCTTTTTCCAATTCCTTTTCAATATCATCACCCGAAACAATTCTATAAGACAACTCAAAATAGAACGTTTCTTCAAATAACATTTCAGCAAGAATCTGTTCTCTTGTTTCCTTATCTTTGTAGTTATTCTCAAAATTTTCTACACTTTCATAATATGAATTAATTACGTTAGTGCAGTATGAATTATAGCTGTTGTCATCGTCAAAATAATCACATACCGATATGCTTCCAGAACATAGTACGTAATCATCTTCAGCACATCTTGCTTCTATCACTTCGTAAACTCCGTGACCATTTTTTTGACCTGTTTTTCTTAAATACTGTAAATCATCAGTTTTTATCCATTCGCCTACAATTGTCTCCATTTTCATTTTCCTTTCTTTGTAAATAATAAAAAAGAGAAACTTCTAGTCTCCCTTTTTAGTGTGTAAAACTGTATTGTAAAGACCGAAATCTGTTATATAGCTGTAAGCCAGTGTAAAACAAAAATCAATCTTTGCCTAAAATATACACGATAATTCTATTATGTCAATAAAAAAACGGATGCTTACACATCCGCTTTTTTAATTATTTGCCGATAACAATATCGCTAAGGTTTTTAAATTTAACAGGTTTGTCCTCGACAATCTTATTTTTAAGTCGCATTGCTCTTTCAAATGCATTCATACATGTAATTGTTTCGAAAATATCTCTATCTGCTTCGATTAAAGTATGACTAACAGGAGAATAAAAATATGAATTGTTATCACCTACATTGTACAATTGTAATGTGAGTCTAATAGCATTATGTAATGCTGCAAGCTGTTTTCTATCGTCTAAATCTAATAAATCATAGACATTATCACCACTTTCATAATCAATATCTGCTTTATCCATTTCATTTTTTATTGCTTCCGTTAAATCAATTTCAAACGCTTCGTTCTTATTGCGAATGATTCTGCTTCCTGAGCTGTCGCAAATAAATGTTGTTTTAAAGTCTTCCTTGAATTTAGCAGATTCATATTTTAACTCAAACAAATGTGTTTTCTTGTTAAATCTGAATTCGTTAAACTTTTTAACAACATTTTTTCGCTGAATTTGTGTTGAAGCGAAAACGTCAGCCAATGCAATATAATCAGAATCAACGTCTTTAACAGAAAGATAATAAGCAGGAACTTGAATGACAATGCCATTCCACATTTTCTTATAATCCCTGTCTTTTTCAATCTTACATAAATTATAAGGGTTAAGTGTTCCTCCGGCTTCTTTTTCATCCTTAGAAGTATCTACAAGGTAGCATAACTTGTTGATTAACGCTACTTTAAACTGTTTGTAGTTTCTAATCTTTAACAGGTTTCTATCTGCTGTCGCACTATCTTCTTCAAGAACCACTATTGCATTATATTTTAGAACTAAATCCGTTACTTCCTTAATAGCTCCTGAAATATATCCTTCGATAATTGACTGATTTGAACCGATTGTTTTCCAATTTTTTATGTTTTCCTTTTTAGCATCTTCTTTTAATTGGATTTTAGCCTTGTAATTTATGCCATTAGCAATATCCAATGAACGTTGTTCAAGAATGTTTCGGTTTTCATCAAAAACGCAAACATATAAAAGATGATTTCTACTTCTTGTTATTGTAATTACATTTTTGCTTTCAGTTATATAATCCTTTGACAACTCATTATAATTTCTCGTTTCCTTTCTAATGTTATCAATGCAAATAGGTACATGTAACTCAAACTGCTCCTTAGTGTATCTCTTGTCTTTGACAATGTCGTGTTTTGCAACTTTTGTAACTATGTTACTGAAATTGTTTGGATTTTCAACAATTTTCTTGTATTCCGTTCCAATTGTTCTACCGTCTGTATAGTGCTTATTTACAAGAACGCTTCCTTTCTTGTGAATATAAGGATTCGTAATTTGTGGTTTTCTGTAGAACACTTCAGCATTTGCCAACAGTTTAACAAGACCCGTTTCACAATTCTCCTCAGAGAACAGATAATTTAAATATTGTGTCTGAATATCCAACTTGTTAGATGTCTTAAATTCACTGTAGTCTTTATTGTAAATTTTGAATAAATAAATCATTCCTCTATCAACATAATCATCTATAATACTCTTTTTTATATATCGCCATTCTGTCTTATATCCCTGCTCTTGTAAATCATTAATGAATTCAGCATAACTCTCATAATTATCCTTGTAATTAAAGTTATATTTTTTCCATGTTGCGTGTTCTGATATTTTATTCTTTACAACGTCTATAATGTAATTCAAGAATTCCTTATCACTGTTGTATTCTTTTGCTTTAAATCTAGCCCTGTCCTCGTCACTAAGCGTAGGATTTAGGAATAATCTAGGTAGTGCCTGACTGACATTTCCTGTTTTATTCTGAATGAACTTCATATAGCAATCATCCTGTTTTTCAGTCGTCATATTATCATAAATTTCAGACACAAGCCTTGTTACAGGCATGTTATTTTCCTTACATCCTAAGACATTATATATTGCCAAGTATTTATTATCTTTTTCATCCTTAAATAAAGAAACTCTCTTAGAATCTTCTACGCTTTCACTCCAACCTTGTGCAAAGGCTGCACAGTTAAACGTTAATGATGTTTTTTTACTTGGAGACGGTTTAGATGCAATGTAATTTCTACACATATTATATAGGAGTATTGCAGGTGATAAAATATCAAGATAGCTTTCAATTAATTCACCAAATTCCATATCAAATTCCTTATTCTCAGTATCGTACAAACATAAAAGTCTTCTTGCTTCAAGAATTCTGTCGAGCGTTACTCTTATATCATCAGCTTCTATACAGTCATCTCTTTTAATGGATACTTTTGGATAAGCACATTCTCTAAATGACCCGCTCATTATGGTGTCAATCTTTTGAGTTAATGGGACCTCTGAGCAGCTAATGTTTAAATCAGGTGCATATTCGGTAACTATATTATGTATCATGCTAACACTGATTCCTTTTTTTACATACTCATCATAGAGTGTCTTTTCGCTCTTTTTTGATTTAGATGCAGTCACCATGTCGGAACAATGTAACTGTAAGCAATCTCTTACTATTTTCCAGTCGCCATATACATTGTATGAATAATTAGCAATGTTGCTGCCCTTAATGATTATTTCATTTGCATTTACTTTTTTATCATCCAATGTGAATTTTTCTTTATTGATATTACATATTACTGAATTGTAAGCATCAATAACATCATTATCTTTTTCAAAAACAGGTGTTTTTTCAAAGAAACTTTCCGTTTCTGACAAAAGCATTTTATTGAGTTTTTTCAGTTCTAACTTACTGTAATTTATTTTGTTTTTTTGGCAGTAAAGATTTAATTCATTATTTACTGCTCCAACGCAGAAATTGTATACATCTATCTGTTTCTGTCGCAGATATTTATTGTAACTGCTAGGTTTAACATCAAGAAGGTCTCTCTTAATGTTTTCTGCTTCATCAAGACCTGAAATAACTTTTTCAAAATCAAATGATTCTATTTTCTTGACGTTTGCAAGTAAGATAATTGCGTTTTCGTACAAAAGCCTGTAAACAATTTTTCCTTTTTTGTGGCTATTTTCCAACATCGCATCAATGTGACCTTCGAACTTATTGAACATCGACTGACGGTTTTTTATTTTTTCAACCAGTTCCCATAACTCCGCCTTATCTTTTAAGTCGTGATTATTTAAGTATTCCGGTAAAAGAACTTCAATGGTGTCCTTACATTCAAACTTAAAATCAAAAACGCTTGTTAATTTTGTGGAAACATTTATTCTCTCAGCAAATAATTTTTCAGAAATCTCATCTCTTTCATCTTCTTTACTGTCTGAGTATTTTTCCATCAGTTCAAACATCTTTGTAAAATCCATATCTTGTGCTATTGTTTCTAATGCCTTATCAATTTTTTCTGAAGCTGCTTTTTTGATTAAAGTATTAATTTTCTCTTTGTTTGCCTTTACAAATTCATCTTCAGCCATGGAATTAAATTTGTCAATGTTCTCTCTTGTTTTCCCAACAGGGATTAATTTCTGACAGATTGTAAGAGTTTTTTTGTTCAAACCTGCCATTTTTTCAATTGTTTCTTGATTCATAATAATTTTTCCTTTCTTTTAAATAATTTTTATATAAAAATCTTATCAAATTGAAATTTAAATTCTTTCGTAAAAAATAAAAAAATTTTCAAATTTCAAATTTAAATAAAAAAGACTGATGTCTGCTAATCAGCTTTCGGTTGTGCCTTAGCATTCATCAATCTTAATTATTAATATATATGCAATTTTTTATGTGTCAATATTTTTTTGCCCATAAAACGTAGGTTTGTTAAAGTGCCTGCAACAGCAGACATTTATATCAGCGTTTAAACTTTAGACTTAATTATCATTATCTACGCATCTACAATAGTAAATAGTACCTTAATTGCTTAAACAATTAAATTTCAATAAAAATTATACAAGCCTACAATAGTAGGTATTATTATAATTATTTAAACTAAAAACACCAGAATATGTCAAAAGAGCCTACAATAGTAGGTATTATTATAATTATTATAATTATTTAAACTCTTTCTCCGTCAATTTGAACAAAAAATATTAAAATAACTGTTTTAATCATCCAATTTTTTGTTAATTATATAAAATAATATTAAAATTCTAGAATTCTTTGTCGCATAAAGACAAAAGTTTGCATATATATTTAAGTTCATTATACATCATCAGTTTTTTATTCACAATAAAAAAAGAGTTGAACTAACAACTCTTTTTTCTTTCTAAAATAATTATAAAGAATAAACTTTTATGACGAAGTTGAGGAGCAACTGTCTACAAAAGTAGATATTTATTTTTTTTCTTAAACAAATGAAAAATACGAGAAGTTCAATTAGTCTACAACAGTAGATATTTATTTTTTTCTTAAACGCACGAGTATCTCCGTGAGCAGATGCTGTCTACAACAGTAGATATTTATTTTTTTCTTAAACTTAATTGTTTTAGATAAACAGCGAACGGTCTACAAAAGTAGATATTTATTTTTTTCTTAAACATACCCATTTCCCGTTTTCCTGTTTCAGTCTACAACAGTAGATATTTATTTTTTTCTTAAACAAAAAAGATTTGCCTAAGATATTTGCTGGTCTACAACAGTAGATATTTATTTTTTTCTTAAACAAATGAAAAATACGAGAAGTTCAATTAGTCTACAACAGTAGATATTTATTTTTTTCTTAAACTTTAAATTGAAGGGGGTGTTTATTATGGTCTACAACAGTAGATATTTATTTTTTTCTTAAACATCCAATTCAGCAGCCTCAGGAGATATGTCTACAACAGTAGATATTTATTTTTTTCTTAAACCTAGTTGGGGGTATATTGCTTGCGTGGTAGTCTACAAAAGTAGATATTCTTTCTTTACTTAAACCTTTTATTAATCATTTTTTTGATTCTAATGTCTACAAAAGTAGATATTTATTTTTTTCTTAAACAGATATGAAAGAGGAATTGGAATTTGCAAGTCTACAACAGTAGATATTCTTTCTTTACTTAAATCCTTAATTAGTCATTATGTACAAAAATTATTAAAACAACTATTTTAATTCACCAAATTCTTGTTAATTATATAAAACAATCTTAAAAATTTAAAGTGTTTTGTCTCATAAAGACCAAGGTCTGCATATATATCTAAATTTATTATATAATGTTGTTTTTATATTTGTCACCATAACTTACTCCATTTATCCAAAATAAATTTTAATAGACACAAAAAGCATTATTACAGCAAATATATTGAGTAATATTATTACATATGCCTTTGGATAATTTCTTTCCGGGTATCTTTTTCTGTCTTTTGTTATTTCGAATGCACTTATGATGTTCAATAATATTATTATAATTAAAAGTATCATAAATTATCCTCATATTAATCGTTTATATCCCAATCTCTTATTTTAATTATTTTCCCATTCTCATATTCATACATTCCCGGCTTGCAAACTCCCCTGGTAAAATCCATTCCAACTACATAGCATTCTGTAACTGAGTTCGTTCCGATTGAATTTATCAAAGAATGTTCCGCATTAGAGATTGTCTGCACTATCTTTAAAATATCAGATACTTTACACTTAATTTCCATCGTTTTTCCTTCAATGGAATCATAAACTGATAAAGTGTAATTTTCTTTCTTATTCTCTTCTATAAAATTTTTAATAATGTTAAAACATTCGTTTATGTCTAAACTTTCTAAAACCCATACTTTGTCATTTAATACAGGATAAACAATTTCCTTATATTTTTTTCTTTTAAACCCAAACAAAAATTTTTCACCTCTCTAATTTTCTTTTTAAAGGGCTACATTAAATGTAGCCCTTAACTCATTTTTAGATGTTTAATAAAATTACAATAACAACTGTTATTAATAAAGCGATGTAGACAACTGCTGTTAAAATTCTTGTGCTTTTCTTTTTAGTTTTCATGTTGAACATTGAACTGAAAAATCCACCGCTCTGTTCAGGTTCAGCAAGAATGTCATCTTCCTGATTAATGTTTACTTCTTTTTTGTCTGCCATTTTTAGCCTCCTTAAAATTTATTTGGAAATTTTCCCATATATAAAGACTAACAAAATAGGCTTTTAATTCTTTCGTAAAAAAACATAAAACATAAAAAATTTTTAATATTATTGATTAATACGTATTAAATACGTATTAATCTACTCCTATGACCAAAAGCCTACTTTTTCCACTTGCATCAGCACATGTTGATAATGTCATAAGTTGGTTTTTCATAGTAACGCCATTTATATTTGCGCTACAATCATAAATACTTTTACTTACCAACTGATTTATGATACTTTTGTATTCTTCTTCATTTTCTGCATCTGTAAATGAATAAAACTCTGAGTCACCTGCTACTCTCATTACGCAGAAAATTTTATATTCTTTTTCTTCTGTTTCAGTTGTTAAAATCATTTTCTTATGTTTTTCATAATAACTTTCAGACGTGTAATTAATTAATTCACCAAACATCCTCTTTCCTGTTATGTTATGACCGTAAATAAAGAGGTTTGTAGATGAATCAATGCTGCATCTTTCATCAAGATACGGAACTCCCATAAAACTGTTTTCTTTAGAAAAACTATGGTTTAAATAATAGTTTTTATTGTTAACTGTCTGCATAACAGGATAAGACACTTTTGTTCCCGGTATGTATAAATATGCTATTGTGTCGCTATTTTCTTTTTTTAATTTTTTTATATTTTCAGATTTACTTTTCTCTTTTTTCTTTTTACTTTCTTTATCATCCTCTTCATTAAATTCTTTTGTTATTTTCCTAAATTCATTTTGGTATTTATAAACTTTTACTATGTCGGAATCGTGATTAAACAACATTACAATTCCTACAATGACTGAAATGATTGCAATTATAAGTACAACCAAAAATATTTTATTATTGTTTCTTCTCATGCTTATTTCCTCTCTAAAACAAAAGAGCATATGTAGCCTCAATACACATGCTCCTTGAAAGTATCAAGCATAAAGTTAGTCAGGCTTTATGCTTGTAATTTAATCATAGCAAATTGAGTTGCTATTTTTATCGTAATTTTTAAAAGTTTTTCAAAATTTTTTATTTTTCTGATTTTTTCTCCTTTTCTGCTTTTTTGGCTTCATCTTCTTCCTGTTTCATTTTCTTTGCTTTGTTTAAAATGTTTCCAAAACCTTCTTCTTTAAATCTGTGGTACATATCATCTATTTCATCCATAGTGATAGTCTTAAGTTTCTTTTTTATAGCCATAATCTGCATTTTGTTTACTTTACTATCAGCAGTTATCATTTTTAGAATTTCTTTTTTGTATTCATCTCTTGTCATTTCATATTCTTTTTCTTCTACTGTTTCTTCAGTCTTTAAATTTTCTTCCATATATTTTTCCCTTTCCGGGGTTACATTAGTAGCCCCAAGTAAATTATTCATCATCTCTGTTTTCATAAACAGGACTGAAATGATTATCAAACCATTCAGCGCTAAATCCATACTTACTGTCATGTTCTTTAATTTCTTCAACTTCCTTGTCAGTAAATCTGTAAATAGCTTCTGCTTCCGCATAATTATCAGATTGAGCCTGTAGTGAAGTATAACCTGTTGCCTTGTCTGCAACATGATTTCCTTTCATTATTCCCTTAACAAGTTCTGCATAATAAGCACCTGTAGCCCATTTACTGTCAGGGTCAATGGTGTTAAGAGTATCAAGTGTTATGCTTCTTACATATCCTTTTATATTCTTTAACCTGTAAATTGTAACTGAAAATTGTTCCTTTGCGTAGTGACCTATTTCATCAGTTGCATAATTGTAATTGTGTGCCTGAACTGTAACAAGGAAGTTCTTCTCACAATCAGTTGTTAAATATCTGCTTACAAGTCCTTTTGAAAGATTTGTGTCTGAGAATGAGTTAACACTGTCTGCCGGGAATACAGGAACATCATTTGCATCAACTTCTCCATCTTCATCAACATCCCAGACAATTCTTACTATTCCAAGCTCAGCCAAGTCATTATCAATTAAATCACCATAGCCATCACTAACTTTAATTTCTCCAAGAATATCATTTATTGTTAACGTTGTTCCAACTTCATAGTATTGGTCTTTTACACTAATATGTGGATATGGAATATCATCATCTTCGTTTGGTTTCCACATTGCGTATAAATTAATCACGTCTCCGTTTTTATCTGACCAGTTATATACCTCATTTTCATCAACGTAAGACGTTCCCTTTCCATCTTTCTTAGTATTCCATCCAATAAACTTAAGAGTATCGTGTTTAAATGTATTCTTTCGTAACTTTCCTCTTACGTTATATGTATATACGGAATCTTCCATTGTTCCCGTTACTACACCATATGGTTCATTTGAATGATATACTACCGTGTAATGAATAGGTTCGTAATCTGTTGTTGCCACAAATTCTGAAATGAAATATTCTACATCATAATCAAACTTCGAAGATACACATACGGTTTCCTTTTCATTGTTATATGTTCCATATTTCCATATAGGACTTGTGTAATGATAACCGTCTCCTGTTGTCTTAGCCTCTGCATCAAAGTGTAATGTTGCTCCAAAATAAGTTTTTATCTCAGGAATCATTCTTGTACTGTAATCATCAACCGTATACTTTTCACTTATTGCCGTAATAGTATTAATGTTATCATCACCATAAAGTTTTACTGTACATTTTTCTCTAAGATAATAAATGTTAACTACATACATCTTGTTTTTGCTTAATGTAAGTGTCTTTGTCTTATCGTATGTAACTCCGTCACACTGAGCGTTGTCAAAATGAACCACCTTAGTAAGTTTATTTGAATCATAACTTGTCTTGCAGCTAACTTCCAATCCTTCATCCATGTACTTGTATGGAGTAATTGTATCATTGCTCTTAACGTCTGATACAATATCCTGCTTTGTTGGAATATTGCTGTAACCACCGTCTGTATTCATTACATAGTGATTTACAATTAAAGTAGGTGTACCGCCATCAGGATTTGAAGGTGTTTCACCACCATCTTTCTTAGCTGTTGCTGTAATGTCTATGTCCTCATTGTATACGGCAATTTCTTCTTTCTGATTAATCGTATAAATCATTGACGTATCTGTTATCTTCCAGTTATTGAAAGTATATCCGTTCTTTATAGTTGCATCAGCCGTTACCTCTATTGGGTCTTTATCCTTAACTGATGATGCGTATACTTCTCTTGCAATTAACTGACTTCCACTTCTTGTTTTCTTGTTTTCATCAGTAAGTTTAACTGTTCCGATTCCCTCAGAGGTTCTTAGTGTTACTCTGTGTTTTTCTCTTGCATAGTAGATGTTTATTTGCGTATCTTCTGTAACCTTAGCTTCACTACACTGTGAACCATTAATTGTATGAACTTTTCTGTCATTATAGGTTACTCCTTTTTCACTATACTTATCATCCTTATAGTATGCACTTACGCTTACTGTATCGCCTATATTTAGGCTGTCATAAATCTTTTCCTTTTCCTCATATTCTCCTTTCTTATTCATTAAGAAGTAATGTACTGTTACGTTTGTTTTGTTTCCGTTCCAAATAGCATATAGTGTTGTATCTGAATTTTCATCAAAATCAACTCCACCGTTATATGCTGTTCCCTTTCCGGTTTTCTCAGTATTCCAACTCAAATTTTTATCAAATTCATAATTTTCCCTGCTAGGAACTTCTTTTGTTATCTTTATCGTTTCATTCCAAAACTTATTATCGTCCTTTGGCATGTTTGAAACTTCATCATTAGTGTTCTTATTATACTTAAGTTTGTACTTTTCACTTATGATGATGTCCTTATCAGCAAGTTTATATTCTGTCTTAATGTCGCTCTTAACATGTTCTGCAGAACGGAGTGTATATTTATTACTTACAGTATGATAACTCTTAAACTTATCTGAAAGTGAAAACTTCTTGTATACTACTTCATCCTGTCTTTCTGCCTCTCCATAACATGATGCCTTGATTTCCGTATTGTAGTAAAGTTCGCTTTCACCTGTTTTTCCACTTCCGTCAACCTTTTCTACTCTTGCAACAACTCTTCCAAGCTGAGATTCCTCACCTCTGTCCGAAGGTGTTATCTTCATTCTGTCTAAATACTGATATGGTTCAATTCCATCCGTTAGTCTTAACAACAGTCTTACATAAGTGTCCTCTGACAAGTAAACATCATTATCTGTATTTATCGAGAAAATACCACCAATCCAAAGTCGTCCGTCTGTATTTACATAAATTGCATCTCCGTTTCTTCCTGCCTTGTTTCCACTAAAGTAGTTAGGTGTTAGCATTGCTTCTGCTGTTCCGGCATTTGCAGTTAATATTGCATAACTTCCTGAATCTATGTAAATGCCTGCTCCATCAAGTGACGCTTTATTGTTTAACACTTTAAATTCCTTATGATTTGTTGTCATTGTGGTTTTCTGTAAATAAATTCCGCAATCATTGTTATGTGCAATCGTATCTCTATGGAAAGCCAGTGTATTATTAAAATTTTTTGATGACCTCGACCAAATACCTTTCTTTGCACAATACTCTACTATGCTTTCGGTATCTGAATTTTTTTCAAATATTGTGGCTCCGTATGTTACCACACCATTTAACAATCCAAGTGTTTCATCATTTATCTTTGAAAATTCTTTTGTTGCTAAATCAAACTTCTGTTTTCTTCCGTCAATTTTGCATCCGCTTATTGTCAGCTTTGCATAATTTTCAATTCCTGAATAACATATGTCTGCTTCTGAATAAATGTCACAATATGAAATGTTTAGTCCGTTTAATGCATCATCTTTTCCCAAGTTACTTACAACTGAATTTAAGCCCCTCACGCTTTCAAGTCTCAAATGAGAATCATTTTCTCCACTGATTACAACTGCCCCAGATACGTTGTTTGCAGGTCTTATAAATGCTGCACCCAATGCCCTCACATATCCTGTTGCATTTAAAATGTTTATGTCTCCTGATGCAAGTATTCCTGTTGGTGCAACTGCATCATCAGTTGTTGTTTCCCTTCCAAACTCAAATCTTGTGTTTGATATTGTTGTCGAACTGTCTTTTTTACTGCCAAACTGTACTCCCGTTGAAATACCATAATATGATGCATAATTTCCATACACTGCCAATGTACCACCATTCATCTTAAATGTTCCGGCGTTACTAATTCCAAGTCCTGCATCTGATGAAATGCTTCCTTTTATAACATTGTTCCAAGATATAAGGTTATAGTTACATTCAAAGGTTGCTCCCTTTGATATTTCAAGCCCCGGCACGCTGTTGTTTGCGTTTGTCTTATTTACATATATTTCAAGTCCTATGTCTGCAACCTTACACGTATCATTTATTAATACTGCTCCATTATTGGTCTGAATGTTGTTATAAACTTTTCCACCAATTTCACAAGAACCGTTCTTATTATAATATCCTGCGGTTGAACCTGCCGTTGATGTGTTAAATCCTATGTTTGCCTTCAAACTTACCAACGAACCGCCATCTTTTTCCTTGTTTGTGTCCTGATATACACCGCCTGCATTTGCTGCATTATTGTTTATAATCGTGACAGCCCGTGCATCTGAATAACTTGAAGTCACGCCTGAATTTTCAGTTATGTAAATTCCACCACCCTCAGCAACTGCAGTGTTTCCATCAACATATGTCATTCCGTTAAAGTATGTCCTACTGTTATAATTCAGATACATTCCCGCTCCATACGTTGCATTATTGTTACCAAACTCATTTCTTTGCATTACATCTGAAGATACTATTTCAACATATCCTCCATTGTAAAGTCCGCTTCCGTATGAATCAGAGTTATTGTTTATGTATGAATTGTTGTTTATCTGTACATTAAGTGTTCCTATTCTAGCCATTCCGCCTGCATTTCCTGAGTTGTAAATGCCTGCTCCATTATTTGACCTGTTCTCGTGAACCGTTGTGTTGAATATGTAATTTATTACTGCCGAACCATCATTGCATATTGCTCCACCTTTTTGTATAGCCTGATTTCCATACATGTTTGAACTTCTTATTGTAAGATTGTTTCCTACATTATATATTGCTCCTCCCATACCGTCATTGTCTGACACGCTGTTGTTATAAATTGTGCAGCTTTCAATCATCATGTAATTTTGTCCGTTTGCTGTTGCCTCGTTTACAATTGCTCCTCCAACAATCTTTGCCGTGTTATGGTAGATTGATGCACTGTATATGTATGCATTTCCAGCGCTAGATATTGCTCCGGCATTTCCGTTTGCAATATTATTATATATTTTTGCTCCATTTACATACAACGAGCCACTTCCATTTGTAAATATGCCTCCACCATAACCTGATGTGTTATCGTGTACCATGTTTGCAATGCCATTTTCAGCCACGTTTTCACGGTATCCTATGTTTCCCCCTTCGGTGTTACATATTCCACCTCCAAGCGTGCCACTTGAATTTGCACTTATTTCTGATGATTCATAGTCGATTTTGCTTTTATTGTAAATGCCACCTCCGTTTACGGTAGCAACATTGTTATTGATTATTCCGGTTATTGAACCAATTTTTCCTTCATTATATATTCCGCCTCCGTTTACTGCAGTACTGTATGAAATCTGTTGCTCATTTATTTTGTTTATTGTTCCTGAATTATATATTCCACCGCCATACGTTGATGCCGTGTTTGCCACTAAGTTTCCCTCGCCAACAATTTCATTTATTTCTCCACTGTTATAGATTGCTCCGCCAAGTCCTTGTCTGTTTCCTGTTCCGGTTACTGAGTTTGAAGAACTGCTTACCAATGTCAATCGTTCAATCGTGCCTGTATTTGCAATTGCTCCACCCTGACCGCTTACTGAACATCCAATAACCTGACCTCTGAGTAAACTTCTTACCGTTCCGCCATTATAGATTGCTCCGCCCATCTGACTAGCTGTGCTATGGTAAACATTTATGTTCATTTCCCTTAATGTACCATTATTAAATACTGCTCCACCACTTGATGTAGCCGTACAGTTTGCGGCTGCATTTCCATTTGCTCCTGCAACACAGTTATACATTAATCCGGTTGTTCCTGTTTCATATGCAACTGCTCCACCGTGACCGTTTCTTGCATGGTCGATTGTAAACGATACGGTATTAAGTTCTGTTGAGCCTGCTGATTTATCAGACTTTGTTGTATATATTCCACCGCCGTTTCTACCTGCGGTATTCGAATCCATGTGAGTATAATTTATTTTTGAACTTCCTCTTGTATATATTGCTCCACCGTTTTCAGGTGCATTATTTGCCGATACATATGAAAGTCCGCTTGCATTACCGTTAATTTGAAGATTTCCCTCACACCATATTCCACCACCGTTTCCGGTTGTGGTGTTATAGCCTGCCGTGTTATAATTTACGCTTGCACTGTTGATAGTTAATGCATTATATATTCCTGATACATATATTCCGCCACCGTTTCCGGTTGCAAGATTATATAATACGTTGGTTCCATTTAATGTTAATTCTCCCGGTCCGTTTCCTGTCATGCATATGCTTCCACCGTTTCCATTTGAATAACCTCTTGCCATTGAAACAGATGCGTTCATTGTTACCACGGTGCTTCTGTGAGTTGCGCTTTGAATTAAAACATTACCACCGTTACCGTTTTGTGCAGCATTTCCCGTTCCACCGCCATCAGGAATGTTAATAAATGAGGTGTCTGTTATGTTCATGCTTGCCTGAGTGTGAAGTCCGCCACCCGAACCTGCACTTGTATTGTAATATATCTGATTATGGTCGAATGTTGGTACAACCGTACCGTTTCCGTTATCATTTTTGATGCTTACTCCACCGCCAATACTGTCACCAACAGATAAATTAGATACATTATTATTTGTTACTCTTGTATATGACATGGAAAAACTGCTTCCACCACTACTTACGGAATCCTGTACTGAAATTCCACCACCATATGTTCCTCTTGATGTATTTGCATCTACCGTTGCACCATATATTACAGTTGTTCCACCACGGTTGTTTTCATTATTTCCACCACCATTTGCTCTTATTCCACCACCCGAAGCGGATGAAGTATTATGTGATATGACAGGACCGCTTCCAACTGTTCTGTTATTTCTGTAACCAAGAGTAAGAGATGCTCCATATCCGCTAAAAATACCGCCACCGCTTCCGGATGCATTATTATATGATATTTCTGCACTTCTTATTATTGCACTCGTTCCACTTCCGGTTACAAACAGTCCGCCACCTTCTTCTCCGGAGGTATTCTTGTTTCCGCTTCCTCCGATTACCCCGCCTGTCATTGTAAATGATGAATTTTCACCAACGTATATTCCACCGCCTTCTGAACCGGAACTGTTTCCGTGTCCGTACTGTCCTATGTATCCACCTGACATTGTTACTGTTGCATTTCTTTTTATGGATATACCACCACCATTGTTTGTTGCTGTATTGTTGTATATGTTACCACCGCTTAAAGTTAATGTTCCGCCAAGCATTGCTATTGCTCCGCCATTACCTGAACTGTCCTTGTCATTTGCTCCAAGAGATGAACTTGCAGTGTTACTATGAAGAAATCCGTCACTGATTGTCACTGTTCCACCTGAGTTCATTATTGCCGGACCCATTGCTCCCTCACATCCGTATATTGTTCCACCGTTTCTTATAGTAACACTTCCGTTAAGATTGTATATCGCAGCTCCCGCATTTGAATCCTTGTTTCTGAAGTTTCTTATTACACCATGACTTGTTACAATAAGTGAACCTGCTCCCTTATCATTTCCTTCAATAAAGAAACATCCACTGGATTTAAAATTGGGATTTGCAGATTTATTACCGCCAATGTTGAGATTGTAAGACGCTCCGGTATAGCCTACGATTACTGATGAGTATGTTCCGACATGAAACATCCATCCTTCCTTGTTGGCAGCTCTCATTATTGTGTGTTCTGCCCCGGATGCAACCAAACGGTAATTTCCGTTTACTTCTATCCATCCTCCTGTCATTGTTATGTTCGCTGCAACATTTATTGTTTCGCTTTTACCTGAAGTCATCGCAGCTCTTAACTGTGCTTCTGTTGTTACCGTTATGTCTGCCTTAATGTTTCCATTAAAAAGAAACATAAAACCAAACATTAAAAGTCCGAAAACCACTTTTTCTAAAAATTTTTTTCTTTTCATTTTCATACGACTCTCCTTTACTAATGGTGGTGTAATTTATCAAAAATTTATCTTTCATTTTATCAAAATATAATGACAAATCCTTCGTAAAACAAGTGTTTTTTTAGGTTTTAAGCATCTTTTTTTTTACTTTTCGTTTACACGTATTTAACACGTATTATGTACGTATTAAATACGCATTATTAATTTTTGTGCATAAAAAAAGAGCCACAATGTGACTCTTTTTTTACTGGTTTATTCATTTGTTTGTGTTTTGTTTTTAATGTCATTTAGAGGACTTGTAGGTTTACTTCTCCATGCGCTCAAATCTTCATTAAATATTTCATCATGTTTTAAGGCTGCTATTGGAGATATTCCATAATGACTTCTATAATACTCAAATCCTTTTCTGCTGAATATAACTTCTATAAGATAATATTTATCTCCAACTTTAATTTTACTTACAGAACAGTCTTTACTTGAACCGTTATTACCACCAACTACTGTTCCATCTGCAAGAATCTTTGATGAATTGTCTGCTCCGGGATGCCCCTTATAGGCTTTATCAACTCCTTCGTCATGGTTAGTCATGTTATCATAATCATACACAACCTTTTCATTAGTACCTACTACCTGTATCTTATTTATAACATCATTATATGTTGTATAAGGTGTCTTTGATTCCTTGAAATAATACTGCCAAGTAGGATTTTCAATATTCTGAGCTTTTAAAACGAATACTCCTGACACATCCTTGAATAACTCTGTATAACAACCTTTTGATGCATCCATCTCTGTATATTCATATCTGTATAACTGATTAATACTGTCTAACTGTAAGAGTTCGTTTCCATCCTTATCAATAATCTTGAAATTTGGCTTTTCAAGAACTTTTGATGCCTCTGAAGGGTCATTGCCATTTTTATCTAATATAACAATTTCAAATTTATATACAACTTTTCCTTTCAATTTCCCAATGACTGTGCATCTTCCTGTTTTTGAATTGTCGTTTGCTGCTACAGCTACTCTTCCATCTTCACCATAAACTCTAGCAATGCTTTTGTCTGAAGTAGTCCATTTAAATTTTCCTACGCCTTTTTTATTAACTGTATAAATGTTTTTATACCCACTAGGCATAATCTCAATTGGCTTTTTAGGGTCTGATGTTACTTTTGTATCATATCCGTCAACAACCCTCACTCCCGGTACTGCCACTCTGCATTTGTAAGTCTTTTTTGTTTTCTTGTTAGTTGCATTGATGTAACAAACACCAACATTTTTTGCAGTCACCTTACCGTTTTTTACCTTGGCAACTGTTTTGTCAGTTGTTTTCCACTTTACGTTTTTTGAGCTAACGCCCTGTAATTTGATTTTCTTGCTTTTTCCTTTTTTGATAACAAGTTTTTTCTTGTTAAGTTTAACTGTTGCTGCACTTACGTTAGTAGTTGTCACTGTAGTAACAGGAACAGCAACTAAAAGTGCCATAAATGTAAATATTAATAATTTTCTTACTAATTTTTTCATAGTACATCTTCCTTTCATAAAATAATCTAATAAATATCCCCCACAATAAATATGGGGGATAAAATTTTTAGTTTCTTCCTATTATTTATAATGGATTAAAATTTATTGAACCAGTTCATTAATTTTCATTTATTAATGAAACTGCTTTTTCGTATTCATCTTCTGAATATCCTAATTCAATAATTTTTTCCTTGCTTCCGCCAATCAAAAGTATGTTTTTGATTGCTTTTGTTCTTTCTTTCGCTCTAACTTCTGATTCAACTTCAGCTCTTTCCTGCTTAATAAGTTCATCTAATTCCTTGCACATATAACTCTTTACCTCCTCTTTTTTATAGTTGGTCATAACTCTTTTTAAGTTTGAAGAAACAATTTTTTCGTCGTCCGGCTCCAAAAACTGTTTCATGTATTCACTTAATTCTGTATTATCGTCTGCCTGAGCATTTACGTACAATATTTTTCTTCCAACATCTCTATCATCAATTAACTTTCCATCAATGTATGAATCCTGATGATAAATAGCCTTGTTTCCATGAAGAAAATCATTCTGTGTTATGAATATTACGATTACCATTGGTGATTCGTCAATAGGCTTATTCTTTTCTGAATGCTGCATCTCCATTAATGATGCATTATATGCTGCTCTTCTTATGTGGTTTTCATCATCAGACTTTTGTACCTCAATATTGTAGTGTAATCCGTCTGATAAGACACATTCCAAATCCAATATAACTGAACGCCCTTGCAAATTTTTAAGGCTAACCTGTACTCTGTTACTTATTACTTCTAAATTTTCATCCTGAAGTATTACTCTTAATAGCTCCTGACAAAACCCTTTGTCCTCAGCAAGTTTATGAAACAAGACATCGTCAATGGGTCTTAACTTTTTTACTATTTCCAAGTATTTCTTATAATTATCCTGCATTCTTCTGCCTCCTTCTGTTCTTTTTGAATGCTAAACAGGGAATGCATCGGACACTCCCTGCTTTCGTTTAGGGACTGCCCTTGATTACTGTAATTATACAATTTAAAAACCGTATTTACAATAAAAAATTCTCTGTTTACTACTCTCCTTTCTTTATTCACAAAGAGAGAAACCTTACGGCTTCTCTCTTTATTGAAGTTTTATAATTATTTAGAAACAAAAGACTGATGTCTTATAACTTACCTTTACGGTATGTGTTTAAACATTAATCAATCTTTGCTTAAAATATATATGATTATTTCATTTTGTCAATGAATTTTTCAAAAAAAAGAACTACCGCATATCACGATAGTTCTTAACGTTTTCTGTCAGGAAAACAATTATATAAATTAGTACCCTTATAATATATCCTGTGAATTTATTATGTCAATAAAAAATAGTAAAAGTCATTTCATACTTACTATTTTTTTAATTTGCACTAAAAAACTGCCGCTTTTAACGACAGTTTCAGTTGCAAGTGGCAGTCATGGAGGTAACTCCACTTTCTGCAAAAATTTATTATAAAGTTAGAAAGATAATGTCAATTCTATACATAATATACATTATAAATTTTTTCTGTCAACGATTTTCTAGTAAAAGTCAATTCACTTTTACTAGATTTTATTCTTTCATAAAAAAGAACTGCTATTACAGCAGTTCTCTTTTGTTATTGAGTTGGAAATTTAGGTTTGTTTGTAAGTTTTCAAAAAAGGAGGTGATAACTTACAAGCATCATGTCTAAAAATACAATTATATTCATCTATAATATATACCATAATTTATTTATGTCAATAATTTTCTAGTAAATGTCAATTCACTTTTACTAGATATTGTTTCTTCACAAAAAAGAACTACCGTTATGGCAGTTCCTTTTGTTTTTTTTCAAAAAAATGAATTTATTTTTTTACTCAAATACAATATATATTATATTTCATTTTTGTCAATAACTTTCTAGTAAAAATCAATTCACTTTTACTAGATTTATTTTTTCATAAAAAAATACCACCGCAGTAAACGGTAGTATTTTCTTGAAAAATGCTTATTTGAGATTTATGTTTCTTAATCCCACGTAAAATATACAATAAAATTTATAATTGTCAATGATATTATTATAATTTAATGGTTCACTACAGTACCACTCTCACTCCTTTCTCAGAGTTAAAGAAAAAGCACCGACATTTGTCGATGCTTGTGTATCTTTTATCTTAATAATTTCTACTGTTTTCTAATTTCCATTCTTTATCGCTATCCGCTTTTCTGCGATATACTTCAATTTCAGCATTTTTGATTCTATGGTCTTCAGAATATTGATATGCAAATGCAAAAGCCTGAGCTGACGTTTCGTATGTAGTCTTATAGCAATCGGTGCTGTCAATGTCATCGTTGATTATAAACTTAAATTCCACATCCGTTTTACTTGCTTTTAATCCAATGTCTATCAATTCCTCAATTTCATCATATGGCAAATCAACATCAAACCATTCATAGTCGGTATCTCCTGCATCATCAGACATTGTCGGACTAAATTCCACACTTGCATGAGCAGCTTTTGCTTTACCAAATGGAAATTCAACACTTATTTCACAAGATGCTGCTTCAGGATATTTACCATGAAGGTATTTCTTTGGTGCATTAAAATACAATGTGGTTGTTCCATACGCTGCACTGTCAACTCTTTCATCAAATTTAATATCTTTATCTAACATTTCTACTTCCTCCTATCTAATCAACCCATTTTAATCCGAAAACAGATACGTAATATTCACCACTGCTCGTTGTGTCATCCGGGTTATTTTTTACTGTTATTTTTCCGTTTCCATGTGCGGGTTCTCTCCAATAATCTGCTATTGCTTTATCCCCACGAAAATCTGTGAGAACGTCTCCCTTTTGTACTTCCTTACCTGTATTTTCATATATCAGTTTCATTAATTGTTACCTCTATTTTGATTGTATTATCATTCTATAACTTCAAAACCATCATGTAGCCATCCGTTTTCATCAGACAGCCAGTCTGAAACTGCCTCTGTATCAACTCCATTCTCATCAATAAATCTTTCAGGAATTTCAAATTGAGTTGGTAAATCAACATCACATCCGTCTGTCTCCCATTTTACATTTACTGCTTTAGCCATATCTTCAGCTCCCTTCTGCTTTTACTCCTTGTATTCTTCTTCATCTTCTGAATCAATAAATTCAATGTTTATTTATATCTTCACTGACATAAATCATTTTTAAGGTTCATATATTTACACTTCAATTATTTTCCAATAATTACTATATTCTCCAAAATCAGTATGAATCCTTGCAGACCATGTATCAAGATATATATTCGTATATTCAACATGATTTAATACACCTGAAATATATTTTTGCCATCCTTTATCATCAATTATTAATTTCTTAATCACTTCAGCTTGCATTACGCTATATGCTTTTTCATATGTATCATATATTTCTGTCTGCAACCTATCATCAATATTATCTGTATCAAAAAAATCATTTGATTTTATCAGTATATATTTTTTATTTTTCATTCTTTTTCTCCTTTACCTTATAATTTTTTCTAAAAAATAAAGACTGATGCCTTATGGTTAGTCATCTGACTTGTGCCACTGCAAACATCAATCTTTGCTTAAAATATATATTATTTTCTCATTTTGTCAATAAAAAACTACCCGGCATTTGCACCGAGTAGTTTTCAAACTTTACTTATCAAATTTTCTCTTTTAAGCTGTCATCATTTCATCAAATGTAACATGCAAATGATAACAATACCGCTTTGCATCTTCCATACTTATTGCATTAATTTTTAATGAATTTTTAATGATAGCCAATGTTTCCCAGAACTTATTTTCATCCTTAAAGGAACCATTGTTTACGTACTCCTGTACTAATCTGTCGCAGGTAAACCTTGCATTTTCATGTACCGTCATATAGCACCTCACTTATTATGCTTTTGTTTTTATGTATTCCAAAGCATCTTTCATTAATTCTTCGTCACAATTTGTTCCTTTGTATAATGGTTATCCGTATGCATATGGATGATACGGGCAGTCATCACAACTGACATCCATTTTCTTCTTTTTGTTTCCCAAAGAACAAAGTTCCAGTCCTTTAATTATTTCTTCTCTTGATTTAATTGCCATAACATTTTTCCTTTCTCGTTTAACTTTTTATAAACTTGTCACCACGAAAATCTTCTTTGGTGATTTCATTAACATCAAGAACATAATTTCTTCCATAACTGTTTTTATGCTCCTTGTTTACTTTGTTAACAGCTCCTTTTTCTGAATAAGCCCAAATATCTTCTTCATAACAGTAACTTCCATTAACTGCACTGTACGGTGGGATTCTTTCTATTTTTACTCTATAATATTTTCTTTTCTTATTTTCCATGTCTGAGTCCTTTCTTACGCTTATTATACTTACTGTCCTTTAGTCACTATGTAGTCACAGTCAAAATTTGTGTCAACATCCGTAAACTTATGTACTGTAAGATTTTCATGTTCCATGTGTGAGTCCATAAAATAATCTCTTGCTATTTCCATTACTTCCTGCTCATCCAATGCTGCAACAAGAATTTTAAAATTTTCTTTCTTATTTTCAACTACATATAATCCTGATAATTCATTTACTTTCATTGCTATTCTCCTTTTTTTCTTCTTTTTAATGTTTAAATTTACTTTTTGGAAACACTTTTTCAAAGTCAATACCATAGCCACTAAGAACATCCTTAAGGTCAATGCAAACATAGTTATCACCAATTGTTGCCTCAAAGCCGCCTTCATCAAAAATTGTTACATCAAAGATTTCTCTAAGCTGTTTTATGAACTCATAAAACCAAGCAATGTCAATCCAAACGATAAATTCATCATCGTTAGTCCATCCAAATTCATCTACATATAAAATATCAGAATCATCTTCATCTGGATTCATTATTAGTTTGTAAAGTTCCAATTCATAATTTTTATCCATGTCTTTTTTTCCTTTCGTTTTGTAATTTTTATTTTCCTGTAAAAAAATAAAGACTGATGCTTTATGGTTAGTCATCTGACTTGTGCCAATGCAAACATCAATCTTTGCTTAAAATATATATGTTTTTTTCATTTTGTCAATAAAAAAAATTACCCGGCATTTCTGCCGGGTATTATATCGTTCTGTTTATTTATTTTCTTCTTTTCGTTTCCCAAAGAACAAAGTTCCAGTCCTTTAATTATTTCTTCTCTTGATTTAATTGCCATAACATTTTTCCTTTTTTACTCTCCTGTTATTAATCAATTACACTAATCCATAACAGAAAAAGTTTATTTCCATTTCTTTAAGCCTCTATAAGTTCACCATTTTTTAATGTATACCATACATTTTCTTTTACATTAATACCATCAACTCTAACCATTTTTGCTCCTTGTAAATGCCATTCATCTTGAATCCAATAATTTTTTTCATTTCCTTTCCAATCAGCAAAAACTAGATATGAACCAATAACACCTTTTGCCTTGCTATGATACCCCCATGCAACTGCAATGCTTTCTGGATTATCAACTTTTGAATTTCCTTTATAACCTGTTGCAGATGAAACTCCACAATTACCTGTTACATATGATGTTCCATAATCACCTGTTGCACTTGATGCTCCCTTATAACCTGTCGCACTTGATGTTCCATAATCACCTGTTGCACTTGATGCTCCATAGTTACCTGTCGCACTTGATGCTCCATAATTACCTGTCGCACTTGATGCTCCACAATCACCTGTTGCACTTGATGCTCCACAATAACCTGTCGCACTTGATGCTCCACAATCACCTGTTGTACTTGATGCTCCACGATTACCTGTCGCACTTGATGCTCCACAATCACCTGTTGCACTTGATGCTCCACAATAACCTGTCACACTTGATGCTCCATAATTACCTGTTGCATTTGATGCTCCATAATCACCTGTCGCACTTGATGCTCCACAATAACCTGTCGCACTTGATGCTCCACAATCACCTGTTGCACTTGATGTTCCACAATCACCTGTTGCACTTGATGCTCCACAATCACCTGTTGCACTTGATGCTCCACAATTACCTGTTGCACTTGATGCTCCACAATAACCTGTTGTACTTGATGCTCCACGATTACCTGTCGCACTTGATGCTCCACAATCACCTGTTGCACTTGATGCTCCACAATAACCTGTCACACTTGATGCTCCATAATTACCTGTTGCATTTGATGCTCCATAATTACCTGTTGCACTTGATGCTCCACAATCACCTGTTGCACTTGATGCTCCACAACTACCTGTCGCATTTGATGCTCCATAGTTACCTGTCGCATTTGATGCTCCATAATTACTATCACTATCATTTTCAGTCTTTGTTCTTTCTTTTGTGTATTCAATTGCAGCTTTAACTAATCCTGAAATACTAATTTCTGTTCCAATTTTTATTTTTGTAGATACTACTTTTGAATCATCATTATGTTTACTAATTTTTCCATCTTGTTCTACAACATGAAATATACTTTCACTTGGTCTATAATATTTAAAACAAGCTAATGGATATTCACAAGCATGAAATCCTGTTTCACATATAATTGCTTCTTTCTCTTCATAAGATTTACCTTCTTCGTACTGAAATCCTCTACAAGTCATATCTTTATTAAATCCTTTATATGTTTTCATTTAAATTACCTCCGTATATTTTAAATTTTTTATCATATATTTTCTTTGTTATTCTTTTTTTCCTTTCGTTTTGTAATTTTTATTTTATTGTAAAAAATAAAGACTGATGCTTTATGGTTAGTCATCTGACTTGTGCCAATGCAAACATCAATCTTTGCTTAAAATATATATGTTTTTTTCATTTTGTCAATAAAAAAAATTACCCGGCATTTCTGCCGGGTATTATATCGTTTTGTTTATTTATTTTCTTTTTTTGAGTATTCCTCGAATCCTTTCTTGAATTCTTCTTCCGTCATATTTGCTTCAACTGCAGCATCAGATATTTTTACAAGTCCTTTTTCAACAAGTCTATATATCATTTGTAAGCCTTCTTGTAAGCCTTTCTGAAATCCTCTGTTCTCTGCCCTTCTGCTTATAGATTCACTGAAACCATCCATACCATTCACTCCTTCCACAATATCTTCATTGTCTTCAATGTCAATGTATTCTTTTACTTTTTCAACGTCTCCTTTAAAAACCGAATTCAGGTAGTCAAAAATTTCTTCCTTGCCTTCGTTACTTCCCAATCTAACCATAATTACACTAAGCAGGTCATAATCAGCTTCAGGTTCGTCAACCTTTCCAATTACTTCGTTTTTCTTAATTGTATACTCAGTTACGGTATTTTGCAATTCCTTTGGTATATTTTCATTGCAAATCCAAACACTATACACTTTTTCCACATCATTGTAATTTGTTTTTCCTGTTAAGACTCCCAATTGAGAACTGATTTCCCTTGCTCCGTAATATATTCCTCGTTTTACAATGGGATATTTTGGATTACCGGGTCTGTAATCGTTTTGTATTTCCAAATCCATATGTAAATAAATAGTAGTCTTTGAATTAGACAATTTTGGATTTATCGCCTTAAAATGCATGTCGTAGCATATCTTTTTTTCACCTAATGAATTCATTTCAGTGCCTAATTGATTAGCCATTGTTGACACACTGTCTACAGGCGGTTCATCTATACTGTCCTTAACAATAAAATCCACTATTTCTTCTGCAGTATAATCCTTATATTCAGGAACTACATACTTTAGAATCGGTGCTAAAATTTCAGGATTTTTAAACAATGCTTTTGCACATTCATCATATTTTGCTTTTATGCTTTTTGTTGCGTTTATGGTTATTTCTGTTTCTTTTAACATTTATCCTCGCTTTCTATCTGAAGAAAGCCCAGTCAGGACTTTCTTCAAATCCTAACTGATTAATTACATTTTATCATAATTAATCTTATTTTTCCATTGTGACTAAATTTCAATATTTGTTCCATTTAAACAAACATTGTTAATTTCAAGCTGCGCCTGTTTGATTGTAAGCATATTATCAAGACCTTCCGGTTCTAGCAGTTTTACTGCTTTTTCTGCCTTTTGTCTTGTTGTACAAAATGCATAAATCATTCCTTCCATATCATTAATTCCCATTACAATCCATAACTTTGCTTTTAAAGGTATTAAACTTTGACTTTTTTCTTCCATAGTTGATTTTTCTTTCTTACACATTAATTTTCCAGCCGATGCCATCTTCCTTTATTTTGTAACCTTCATTTTCGAAGAATTCTTTTACTCTTCCATTAATGGTTCGTCCAGAGTTTCCCATAACTATGTTCGAATAAACTCTTGCGATTACATCTGCTTCCATTGTTGTTATGTTATACTTTTTTATGTTTCCATTATCGAAAATATCTTCAATTATGGCATTTGTTTTTAACAGTTTCTTTTTCTGTCTGTTGTTAAACTCCATATTCTACCTTCTTTCTTATTTATTCTGCTTCTGAAAATCTTTTCAGAAGATATTTAACCTTTCCATTACACTTAGCTGATTCTTCATCACTACACTGTAAGTTTTTCTCACATCTGTTACAGTGATTTAGTATATAGTTAACTGCTTCATCCTTAGTCATCTTTGTAACATCTATTTCATATCCTACCATTTGCTTTCTCCGTTTCTATTATTAGTTTCTTCTATATAATAGGTACATTTACAAAGTCATTTACTGAAAACCTGTAATAGATAACATTTTGTGGTCCTAAATTTTTAAACTCTTCCACTCTTGTAAAACTGTCCTCGTTGTTTGGCTTTGCAAAAACTCTGAAGTGGGTATTGTTATAATCAAATTCCCTCACAAGTTTTGTATCTACCATTACAAGAGAATCTGAACCGGAAATGAAACCATCACTACACTTTTCCCACACATCTTCATTCTCATGTTTTCTGATAGTATACTCATCATAATTTAACATATCTGCTTTTCTGATTTCGTATATCAGTTTATTTTCCTTTAACGTTTCGATTCCTTTTTTCAATTTAACGTTTACATCAACCACTTTTGAGTTTTCAATATCCCTTGTCATGTTATCAGCTATCTTTTTCTCTATTGCATCAAGAATTCTGTCTTTATTCATGGCAATAAATTTCTTTGATTCTTTTTTATACCACTCCCATCCAACATTTTCTTTATATACAATTACTCGCTGACTATATCCCGGAGGGTTTGCTTTTAATACAAATCCTTCTGAGGTTACTTTGTGAATTAAATGTGGATATTTATTGTTCGAATACGAACAGTAGAAATCCAAATCAATTTCTGTATCTCCTGCCTGACCATATTCTGACATTTGCTTTAATTCTGCAATAAATTCATCACACTTAATTTCTATGAGTTCATTCAACTCCTCTGTTAGTTTTTCGTTCTCCGTTCTTATTTCATCATTAATTTTCCTTGCTTCATCTTTTAAATTTTTTAATCTTTCCAAATTTTTTAAATTTCTCACGCATCTCATCCTTTCTTTTTATTTTCTTACAAAAAAAAGATTGATGACTGCTAACTAGCTTTCGCTTGTGCAATAGCAAACATCAATCTTTGATTACAATGTATATGATTTTCTTGATTTGTCAATTAGAAATTATAATACAAAAAAAGAGAGGGTGTTTAAAATCCTCTCTTTTTTCTCATTCTCTTCTTCTAATTTTCTGCTATTATGCTAACAGTTAATGTAAAATGTTTATTCAAGGTTAGTTACCTCTGAAATTACTGCATGTATATTATCCCAATAAGTAGCTTCACAGTTATGTAAGCCGTGATATACCCATAGGCTTGCTGCTTTATAAACATCCGCATCTGATATTTCAATATTATTATCTTCAGCGTAACTTTTTACATCTTCTGCAATGCTTTTGCACTTTGCATATCTGTAAATTTCATCAATTTCTTCTTCCGTTAACTTTTCAATTAATTCTTTTGTTTTTGTAGATATATTATTCATTAATTCCTCCGTTCTAAACTCTTTCTGTTTCTTCTCCTTATTTTTATCTAAATACCCACCTAAACCATCCATACTTTTCCAACGAATCTTTTCAATTACGAGTACATAGTATTCTTTATTAGGCTCAGCTCCCCATTCTTCCTTGCCTGTTCTTTTTTCTAAGTGACAATCAGCAATGAAAGAAGGTACTCTATTTCCATAACCATTTGTAAATTTCACTTCTGTTTCGGCTAAATCAACCGGAATATCATCAACCATATTAAATATCTTGTTTAATCTGGTTGTATAGTATGGCTTAATTTCTCTGTATTCTTCTTTCTTTTCACCTGACAAAATCATGTCAAACCATTTTTTCGTAATTGGTAATATTAACATTATTTTCTCCTCCTTTTACCATTTCTATTACTTCTTGCAATCCCATGATATATCCATGTTCTTCTGACACAATGTAGTTCGAATAGAAATCTGTTTCATTTTCTTCCTTTTGCATTTCAATTTTGTGTTTTTGTTTCACAATTTCCAATTGTTTTACAAGATTTTCTTTATATTCCTGTATTACATTAGCTGTATCACACTTCCACTGAGTACATCCTGTACAATCTTTACATTCACATTTATGCTCTATGTCGTAGATTATTGCCTGATTATCAATAAAATCGTCTATTCCAAGAAGTTCGTAATCTTTTTTTAAATCACAATCACCTTCCAATGATTTATGCAATACTTCTATCAAATTATCTGCATCTATTAATCGCATTTTTATTCCTCCTCGTAAACCGTTTCTGCTGACAGACTTTTAGCCATACATTCATTGCTACAAAAACAATTTTCTTCATCTGTATCAAAATATTTTATTTGAAGAAAATTGTCTAATATTTTCACATATCCTTCGTTTACTGCATCAATTTCCTTTCCACATACACTACATCGTTTTTTCATCATTATTTAATTTTCTTCCTTTCTTTCTGTTAATTCTTCTTCATATTTTTTTATATGTATTTTCCAATACAATTCATCTTTCCATTTTCGATATTTTAAATAAACCTTTTTCACAACTTTTGGCATTTTGCAAATTAAAGAATATTTTCCGTCAAACCATCCATCTAAACCTGCACTACAGCCTTCGTCCCATTCACCCCAATAGTCACATTCTAAATAGTGCATAGGGCAATTTTCACAATAATCATCTTTCATCTGTTTGTTCCTTTCTACTTTTTTTTATTTACTTGATTTTATTTTCTTATAAAATCTTTATATTTTTGTTCAAAAAATCCATCCAATGATTCTTTTTCTTTAAGCATTCTATCTACATTTAAAGAATCAGAAATTTTAAATCCTAATTGTAATGCTAACTCTTTATTTTTTATATCATTATAATAATCATCATAAAGGTTGTCTGATATATCATCAGTGCATATTCCAGTTAAATCTTCAAAATCTCTTGTAATTATCTGCATTTCATCATAAATTTCTTTAATTCTTTTTATTTCCTCTTGAATTACTATTTGTTCCTCATCATTTTTTAGAACAACCCATACTCCATTTTTTATATTTTCAATAATTTTTAAATACCCTTTATTTTCTTCTTCTGAAAAATGTAATTTTTCTTTTAAATTCCAAATTTCATTTTCCATTTTTTCAATCTTATCATCTGAAATTTCAACTAATGATTTCCATTCTTTTATATCTTCGTTTAGATGATTGTTCTTTTTCTCCAACAATTTTAACTGTTCTAAATTTTCTTTATAATCTTTCCGTCTTATAAACATATATTGTTTTCTCCTTTCGTTTTGTAATTTTTATTTTCCTGTAAAAAAATAAAGACTGATGCTTTATGGTTAGTCATCTGACTTGTGCCAATGCAAACATCAATCTTTGTCTAAAATATATATTATTTTCCTCATTTGTCAATAAAAAAAGAGCCGCATAGCGACTCTTTTACTTATTCTGTTTTATTAATTAATATAGTATTCATTATTTTCTCCTTGCCTTTAACATTTTTTCTCTATACTCATGTATTTGTTTCAACGTCAACCACTCAGGCTTTTCATCATCAGCAAACGAATTCCACAACTTTTCCATTTCGTCACAGTGTTCCTCTACTGATTTGAAATACAAATGTCCTTCATATCCATTTCCATAACCCAAGAAATATTCACAATCTGTTCTATATCTAGCTAACATCATGTAATCAAATTCTCTTGGATGTCTTACAAATGGCTCATCACATTCAATTTCCTCTATAACTCTTGTATTTGGTTCTCCACAAACTTCTCCCCATTCTTCTTTGTAAGCACCTGTGTAGAGATTAAGTCCGTTACGACCATCATTTTCATCAAAATATAATTTTCCGTTTTCGTCCTCATAGCAAGGAACTTCCGTATAGCCACCGAATCCTACAAATTTTACTCTCATATTAATCAACCTGCCTTTCTATATATAATAAACTTGTCATAATTCCTTTAATCGCATACCAACACTGTTCTGCATTCATATAGCCAATCAATGAACCAGTATTTCGCTTTATATGAAATTGATTGCAACCTTCAATAATTTCTCTATATGAGAAGCCACTAAATAATGTATCATTCTCATGTATTGGTGAGTTATAAGTAAACTCTTTTTCATTCCGTGAATCCGTTTCAGGATTATCCATTTGCTCATATTAGACTTCCTCTACAATTCCGTTTTCTGCGTTGCTCCAATGGTACTTCTTCCCGTTCTCTACATTCTCAAAGATTGCCGTAGGTGCAAATGTTTCAAATGGTGTAAATACTTCACCATTACAAGTTAATGGTGACTTTTCTGTATTCCAGTCAATGCCAAGTTTTCCGTTCGCTTCTTTCACTGTGAATACAGTTCCGTAGTTCCGTGTTTTGATTTCTCTGTTGCATGTATCGTACATATGTGCTTTTACTTTGTCATTTACCTTTAACATTTTTTGTTTCCTCCTTGTAATAAAATAGGCAGCTAGGTATTTTTTTATTTATTCTCCTGACTGCCTTGCACTTCTATAAATCAATAAGCAATATCATTCTTTTTGAGAATGTTGTACTTCTTCGCCATTCGTAACTTTTTACCTCTGCGTTCAATAATGCATCTTCACAATTATCCATATTACACATACTTTCATATAACATATACAATCGTTCCCCATTAAGATTTAATTCTCTAACTTTCATTTACATCACTCTCCCTTGCACATTTTCTTAAACTGCCTTATTGTCTCTTCGCTACATTACACTCCTATTCTCTTGCAATATCCTGAAAAAAATCGTCTACATTTTCAATTTCTATTTTTATTTCCAATTCCATCTGCATAACAAACTTCTTTCTAAATCTTAGTTTACTGTGCTTTATTCATCTTTAAAATCAATATCGTCAATTCCAAAATTATCAGAGTATGGAATATATTCTGCATTAGTGGAAACAGGAATTTCATCAATGTGTTCCTGTGCATATTTACAAGCAATTTCTAACTGTTCTTCCTCGGTCTTACCTTCTAATAATTCCATAGGAATATCAATTCCTGTATCTCCTACATATGTGTAAGCCATACCAATGTGCAATCTTTTTGTTTTCTTTGTATCTGCCATAATACTTTCCTCCAATCTGTCTTTGAAATGCGAATTTAGTCTATATTTTTATATTAATTTTTCTGAAACAATGTATCCTTCGCCTTTCACAAAACTTATAATTTATTTTCTTGTAAAAAAAAGACTGATGTCTGCAATTTAGTCTTAGGACTTGTGCCAATGCAAACATCAATCTTTGATTATAATGTATATGTTTTTTTCATTTTGTCAATAAAAAAGAAGAGCCGTATAACGACTCTTCTCAATTCATTCTTACATCTCCTCTGGCAATGATTATTTACAGAGCATCTTATTGTGATTTTAAAACATCAACATAATATTGATATTCTATTGCAAATATACCATTTTCTTCTGCTGCCTGCTCACTTTTTAAAATATTGAAAATCATGTCTATTGTCATGTCAAGAGAATAGTTTTCCCAATCATCATATATATACTTTCATCTAGTCACCTCGTATTTTTTCTATAAGTTGTCATTAGTTTCTTCTGAAAACTATTACTACATGACAGACAATCTTTTTTTATCTCTTCCATATATCTGTCTCACTCTCTAAACCAATTATTTTCTTCACAACAATTAATAATATCATTAATTATATTTTGTGTATCCTGTGTTTCACTTGTTTCTGTGTCAAACTCCATTTCTTCTGTTGCATACTTTGCAAAACGTTTGGAAACTTCAATCAAAATGCCGCTATTTTCCTCTTTTAACATTTTTCCAATTTTTGAGTGTGCAATTTCTTCACTCATACATACAAATATAACAGCATTTTTATGTGTAAATGCACAGTCCTTTGCAAATCTTGTTAATTCTGATTTTTTAATTTTTTCCATCAATATCCTCCTTTGGTATTAAATAAAAGTCATTATTAACTTCAGAAATATGTTCGTCACTCCATACAGGAGATTGTTCTTGTGCCACCGAATTTTGATACCAGTCTTGAAGAAAACCTTCATCCACTGCTTTTTCTCTTATAAAATTCTCTAGTGTTTCTTTATTTATCTTTTCTATACATTCTGAATCGAACCAATACCAACCAAATTGACTATGTTTATTGTATTTTCCATCAACAATAATTCCAACACTATTTCCTGATATAGCTGCAATTTTTCCTTCTAAGCCAATTAACTCAGGGTATTCACTCTCAGGAGATAATTGCCTTTTTGGTATAGAAATTATTTTTACTTTTCCCGGATAAATAAATTGTTCTATTTTTCTTTTCATAATTTTCTCCTTTTTTAATCTTCTGCACCCAATCTTGCAACAAGTTCTCTTCCTATAGCAAGACGAATATCATCTTCATTATAATATTCTTCATCAGCAGATGTTTCAAGCACATTTTTTATTACTGCATCTATAAGTGTTTCATCTGAAGTATAATCATATTGATTAAGAATTTTGTTTATATATTCTGAGCTTATTACTCTGTTCATTATATTAACAATATCATTCTCCAATCCTTTTCTTTGTTCTTCTGTAATTTTTCTCATTTAATTCCTTTCCTGCCCTAAATCCGGTTCAAGGCATCTACAATTTTTCTTTATTTCTTCTGAATTTTTGTTATATATCGTCTCGTACAATGGATAATTTCTCGAAACAAAGTATACTTTCTGATGACATAATCCGTCATCATTAAACTTGCATTCTTTCCAACCGCATTTCATAATACTAATTTCTCCTTTATTAAAATTTTTATTTACTTATAACATTTAAAATTAAGACATTAATAAATAACTATAATCATCTTCTATAAATGCCTCAATTTCATCCATTGTCATAAGTGTAGCCATATTATTGATTTCTTTAATATTATTTTCTGTATATTTTATTGTTTCTTCATCTATATGCTCATAAGGCTTATGCCAATCCGGACGCTGTTCATTTTCACAATTCCATTTCATATAATGTTCACCATTCATAGGTTCACCTTCATTAAAGAAACTCATAAAACAATATTTAATTCCATTATCAGTAACATCAATAAAAAGTTGCCCATCATTATTATCCTGATTGAATAAATATTGTAAATCTCCGTCAAAATAATCCTCAATCTCTTTAACAATATCAGAACTAAAAATAATGTCCTTCATATCAAAATTTGTTTCGCAAAACCGTTTTAATTTTTCGAGCTTTTCTTTTTCACCAAAGTTCCATTTATATTTCATAAATTCATCCTGAATTTCCTCTATGACATATCTTGCACGGCTTATCATTCTTTCTCCATAATTCCATCCAAAACGTCTTGCAATTAAACCTTTATAATTACGTGTTTTTGGATTTGCTGTTGCTGAACCACTTACATAGTTCACATTATATCTAATATATATCTGGCTTCTCTGTCCCATAATATTTTCCTCACTTTCTTAATCAAATTATTACTATTTTATATCTAACATCTTCTTATTTTAAAAAGAAATTTTATGCATAAGTAGTAATTTGTTTATTTCTTTTTTGTTTTTGCATAAGTAAAAAGTGTCTGTGTCTGTTCTGCAATAATTCTTATAATAATTCTTTTTTATACTTGACATACTTTCTTTTGGATTTATTCCATAAATTATATGTCTTAGCATATAAATACCTTTTAATTTGTTTATAACTACGCAGTACATATCGCTTCCTCCATTCTTAAAAATTTTCCAAATAAAAAAAGGCTGATGTCTGCAAGTTAGTCTTTCGACTTGTGCTAATGCAAACATCAATCTTTGATTATAATGTATATTTTTTTTAATTTTTGTCAATTCTTTATTTTGATTTACATTTTTCCATTGCATATTTTAATGCGCCATTTGTTAAATCAAATAAGTTAAATCTACCTTTGTTCATTTGCACATATTCTGAACAAAATTTTCGTGTCCTATTAAAAGGACAGCAAATTTCCGTTTCATTATCAGCTTTTCCAAACGAATTTATCAAGCTCATTCCTATTTGTTTCCATCCATTCTCTATATGGTCTCAATTCTGGGCAAAAAAACATATCTCTATCAAAATCCATTTCATTTTTATTAAGTCCTTCTGGTAAATCTAAACCAAAGTAAAATTTTCTTGTATCTTCATACCAGTTGAACTTCTGGTCTGGATATAAATTTGCTAAAGCGATTCTATAATGCTTATAATAATAAATTAAGCGTAATACTCCCAAAATTCTTGCATTCAATTTAATCATATTAACTCTCCTTATCTAAATCGCCGTTTCCTATGCTTTCTTTTCAAAATAATACTTAACAATTTTCTTAAAATCTTTATTACTTGCATAAGCAACTCTAGGCTTACTTCCATCTGAATTAAACTCAGTTACACTTAAAATTGCATATCCCTGTACTGTTAATGTAGCAAGATATACAAGTAAATTCAATTTATATCCAAGGCTGTCAAATTGGATTTCTTTTCTTAGCTTCTGTACTTCTTTATCATAATTATCATCTACTTCAATAATGTGTGCAGAAGCATATGTATTAACTTTATACAATCTATTGTTAATTTTTCTTACCATATCATTTCCTCACTTTCTTAATCAAAAAATCATCGTTTCATGTCCAAATTTATTTTAATCATTTCCATTGCGTTTTCTTTGATTTCATTACGCACCTTTTGTAATTTATCCCATGTCATTCCTTCATTCATACAACAATCGCTCCAATTACAGCACATGTATTCTGTAACTGTATCAATAATATTCATAATTTGTTCGTCTGATATTGCGTCCGATGGATATTTCATCATATTCCTCCATTCTAAAGTCCAAAGGAAACTCTTGTTTACTTGCCTATTCTACATTCCATTTCACTTCATAACCAGTAATTTTCTTTCCAAAATCACGAGCATGTACAGTTACAGCCCCGCAATTATTACACCATAAAGCAAAGCTATTAACTCCTGCACCCATATGAATTGGACCAGCCTGCCTCATTTTTGAGCCACACCAGATACAAGTACATTCGTTTGGTATTTTTACTCCATTGTTTATAACATTTTTAATTTCCATTATCATTACTCCTTATGCAATCTTTGTAATTTCCATGTAGCAACCATCCATAGCCTTGTCATATTGTCTAATATCATAAAGCCATTTAAACGGTATTTTAACTGTTCCTTCTGCTTTTAATTTTTCTATTATTTTATCAATGCTAAAATATCCTTGCATGAATCCATAACCTGATAAATACTGTTGTCTGTTTAATTCACACAATCTGTCGTAATATTTAATGGTATTTTTCTGTAATAATTTAACGTATCTATCAGATAATCCATAATTTTCTTCCGGGTTGTCATCACTATACTCTGACGTAATAAATGAATTTCCACGGAACAATTCAAGCTGCCACATAACCTCACGCATATTATATAGTGTTCTTGAAATACCGTTAATTGCAATCATATAATCGTTTCGTGTTCCCGGTTTCCAATTCTTTCTACTGCATCTTCCACACTTGTATGTATCTGCGTTAATTATCATTTTGTATTTTGCCATTTTTACCTCCTAAAATAATTTTTTGTAATAAAAAAAGACTGCTGTCTGCTAGTGGCTTTATTAAAGCCGGGGTGCCTAAGCAAACATCAATCTTTACATAAAATATATAATATTTTTTTAGTTTGTCAAGATATTCATTTTTTTTCTTAAACAATGCTAAATAATGGTTTGTAATCATTGTCTACAACAGTAGATATTTATTTTTTTCTTAAACCCTTAGAGCATACGAAACATCAGAAGGTCTACAACAGTAGATATTTATTTTTTTCTTAAACACAGTCCTCAAATACATCATGGTAACAGTCTACAACAGTAGATATTTATTTTTTTTCTTAAACAAATGAAAAATACGAGAAGTTCAATTAGTCTACAACAGTAGATATTTATTTTTTTCTTAAACTTTAAATTGAAGGGGGGTGTTTATTATGGTCTACAACAGTAGATATTCTTTTAATTATTTAAGCCTCGTATTACCAAGAAGTCCGTGTGTATCTACATGAGTAGATATTATTTTTATTCATTAATAATATTATTATATACAATCTCTCTTTAACTTGTCATCATAAAAATAAAATTAAGCCGGGATGAATTAAAATTTTCCCGGCTCATATTCTCAGTTTTTAAAATTCTTAGTACATTCATTATTCTATTATTCCATATCTTTTTTTAATTTCCAATCTTCTTTTATGCATTTTCTTGGCATTTTCCTGATTTTCTACGTCATATCCGTTAGATATAAATGCACAATATGCATGTGAAAGATTATAGTCGTTGTAATTTAAGTATGTTTCAAACCACAGCTCTTTTTCTTGGTTATAATCATATTTTTCTACTTTTATCATATTATTCCTTTCTTAGTAAAAAAGAGCTGCAACTGCAGCCCTTTTTTGAATTTCACTTAATCTAATAAATCCATTATACTTTCGGAATTTTTCTCCGTAATCATTTCTAATTCTGATTTTATTACATTTGCACCTCTTTGCTCCACTATCTTTGCAATGCTACAATTATTGAGCTGACCATACTGACTTAAATCTCTCGCAATGACCATATCACTATACAATCTATGATAAATTGGATTATCTTTACAGTCGTGTCTTATTGCAAATAGTGCATTGCAAATTTTTACCAACTCTTCAGAACTCAAAGTTACATTTACTTCATTGTTTTTCTTGGAAATATTTTCAATTTTCATTTTCTTCTCCTTTTGTGTTTCTTATTTTCTTGATTTTTTGTTTTATAATTACCAATTAGGTTCTTCATCGGTTAATCCTAAGTAAAAATCTGAATGAAATTTATCGTCAAAATGCTTCTGAAAAGTGTCTATAAAAACGCTCTGCTTCTTCCTTATTAACTTTTCCCATTCTCCAAAAAATGTTTTTATTTCTAACATCTTTAACTTTCTTTCTAAATTTCATAATGATAAAAGGTAGTCAGTTGTATTCTCTGGTTGCCTTTGTGATTGGTTACTATTTTTGTAATTTTTACTTTTATTCTATGCTGTCAATTCTATTTTTTCACTATAAATTTTTTTCTTTTAATTTTTCATCAATAACAGGTATCAATAGCTTTACTGTACTTACCATATGCATATTTGTTGGTGCAGCAACGGTTTTATAAAGCATGTCACAGTACACATCTCCTGCTGATTTTCCTCTTGCATAAGTTTCAATTCGTTCTTTTCCCTTATTTGCAAGAGAGGACTCTTTGCAAATGTCTGCAATCTGATGTATAAGTTCAATTGACCTTTCCGTGAATTTGATTCTGTTATTTTCATCTTCCACAGGCTCATCCAGTAATTCAATTACCAATTCGTAAAAATCTTTTTTCATCATCTGTTTTCTCCTTCCTCTAATTTTCTGCTAACTTGGCATGGTGCCATGAGTAATAATCATCTTCACCTTCTGATGTGAATGATGTACAGCCACCAAACCATGCACATACCTCTCCTTTTTCGTATTTGGCAAAATGTGCTTTAGCCCATGGGTCACTGGTTCTATCTCTTACATAAATCGGCGTATCGACTTTAACCTTGCTCCAATCTACTTGCTCAAGGTGTTCAGATTGCAGCCAGTCCCTAGCATTTACTTCGCACTCTCCTGCTAAATTTTCAAACAAGCAGTCGACACAATTTGTATCTGAGCATCTCACAACTTGCAGGCTTTCCTTGTCAACTGCAACTACACTTTCTAATATTGAATCTAATGCATTTTTGTAAAATTCTTTGTTTGTCATGTTACTCTCCTTCTAACTCATTCCAATCAATCTTCTTTGTAAATTTTAGTTTCATTCGGCTAATACAGATGCATAATAATCTAACTCAGTTTCATCTAATCCATGTTCTTCAGCAGATTCAACGTCTTTCAGAATATTAAAAATCATATCTATTGTCATATCTAATGTATATGATTCCCAATATTCTTCTTTTGTTAAATTATCATCTTCTGAACCGAGAAAATAAAATGCGTTATCACCAATTCTACAGCAAATGCCAATACATCCTGCATATTCTTCTTCGATTGAAACAGTTCCAGATTCAAAACCATTTCTAATCATTTCTCTTGTAATCATGTCCTATCCTCCAATCTTCAAATGAAACACGTATTTACAATCTTCTTTGTAAATCTTAGTTTCATTTTAATTCATCTTTGTATTTTTCTTTCGCTTCTTTGATTGTTGATTATTTCTATAATCTCATCATGTAACCCTTTACATATTAACTCTTTAAATGTCATTGTCTTTTTCCTTTCTTAATATCTATTTTTTTTCAACAAAAAAGACTGATGTCTGCTACGGGCTTAATTATTAAGCCTTACGGGTGCTTATAGCAAACATCAATCTTTGTTTAAAATATATATTATTTTCTCAATTTGTCAATAAAAAAAGAGCCACATTGTGGCTCTCTTATTTTTTTAACTTTTTAGTCAAAGATTTCAATAACATCTCCCACGTTAGAATTCTCAAAAACACCATCACTAAGCTGTCCCTCTAACTCTTTTTCGCAAAGTTTTGCGGTATTTCTAGTAATTCTAATCACACTGTATTCATTTGTGCCAGTTACATCAAAATTTTCAACAGAAATTATTCGTCTTCCATCCTTTTCATTAGAGAAGTCATACTGACATGACTTTTGAAAAGAAACCTTTTGCCTATGTTCATTCAATCCATATACTTTCCATGCTCTTGTTACCATATTACTTCCTCCTACTTATTTATTAATGCATTTTTCAGCAAAATATTTTTCAGCAAACTCTGCAAGCATTGATGCTCTGTCAGCCCAAATTTTATCTCTTTTGTAACACTCAGCAGCTATTGATTTAAAACTGTTTACGCTTTCAGCAAACGCATATGGGTATGCTTCATAAAGTTCAGGCAGACTTGTTTTTACCTTTCCATCATCAGATTTAAAAAATGTCACTGATTTTCCTGACATTCCAAATCCATTAATTGAAAAGTAATCTCCGGGCTTTGATATATCTGCATTATCATAGAGAATTGCGCTTTTTACACGTATATCTCCATATATCTTTGCAAACCCAAAAATTTCTGAATTCTCAATATGAGTATTACCGCAAATTCTTGTGTCGCCATAGAGAATACTTTCTTTTACATATGCATGTCCATAAATCTTGCTTCTACCAGAAACACTACTGTTTTTCACATATGCATCTCCTTCCACTATGCCAAATTCGAAAATACTGCTATTTCCACAAACCACAGCATTGCCACGTATTTTTGAGCTACCATGCACAGAAGCTCTATCGCATACTTCGGCATTTTCACATACAATCGCATCACCGCTTATTATGCCACCACCATATACTTTAGCTTTGCCATATACACATGAATCATTATCAACCCAACAGCTACCTTTATGGCTTAAGTTTTCTTCGCTTTCAATCCAACCACCAAGCTCACCAGACTCAACTTCCGGTTCTTCGTCTTCGCCATTTATGTATATATCCTTTACAGCCTTAATCTGATACAAAGTATGCCCATCAATTTCTTTTGTGTTTTCTGTTAATATATATTTTCTTTTCATGTTTCACCTCATTAAAAATTATTTTCTTGATAAACTTTCTTTTAAATAAAAAGGGCTGCTGTGAAGGCAGTCCTTTTTGATGTAGTTTTATATGTTCTTTGCAAAGTCATCAACCACGAAAATGTATTCTCCATTAATCAATACATCGCAAATATCAATTAATTCCTTTTCAGTTAATTCAAAAATATCGTGGTCTTCTTCTGAACAATTCTTGTTGATAAACGATAGAAAGGTTTCATACGACTTGTCAGAGAAACCATCCTCATTGTCTATCACTGTTAGATTGTTATAACCATCACTTGTTGTAATGGCTACATACAATGATTTCTTACGTAATTCATTAACTGAACCATTCAAATCACCTTCACCAATAACGTCTAAAATATCCAGCCTACAATTTTCCCTGTTCAATGCAAGCTGAATACTATAACTTTCTGCATTTTCCATCCATCCAATAAATAACATTTCTCCGTTGCAAATTTTAATTGCAATTACATTATCTTTATTTGGTTTTGTTTTTACAAAACATTCATCACTAATTCTCTTCATATTTACCTGCCTTTCTCTAAAACTTTGTAATGTAATAATTTCCTCCAATCTTTGCTTGAAACACACTTATTCTACAACTTTTACTTGACCGTTTTCATCAAGATAAAATTCATCCATTAAGTCTAACTCAAGTAAAATCAATAACTTTTCATTAGCAGTCAACATATCTGCAATGTCCGACTGAAGTGCTTTGCTCCATGTCATTTTTTCTTTTTCTTTTTCTTTAATAAAAGTTTTCACAACATTTTCTCTTATTGAATCCTCTGTGAAATATTCTGACTTATCAGCAAGTTTTGAATTAAACAACACTTCTTGACAACTTGGGCAATACCCTGTCTTAAAGAACTCTCTGCCAAACTTGTCAGATAATGTTAGCTTTTTTTGAATTGAATCACCGTAGCATACATAGCTGGCATACTGATTGTATTCTTCTCTTGTTAACTTTTTGAAAGTGTCTTTTTTACACATAGGACAAGTTCTTTCAACCAAATATTGATATTTTTTCATATTTTTTCACCTTTTTTTTGCTTATTTTATACTTCCATGACACCATCGAGTTCTAAAAAACTGACCTTCCAATCATCCGGAAATGCTTCATCAACCAACTGCTCAACAGTCCACACCGGAACAGCATTGGTAATGTCTTCCAACTCTTCAATCGAGTCAAATCCATCTGCTTTCATTTTCTCAACTGAACTATATCCATAAGCTCTGTATGAGTTTTTGAAGTCACTTATTTTTTCTCTTATGTCCTGCTCAGTTATTTCACTGTTCTCTACTAACAAGATGCCGTATTCAACATCTGAATCTGAACATTCCACTAATTTGAATATTGCAAATGGTCCTTTTCCTTCTTTCTTTTCGGTCTGACACAAGATTTCATCTTTCCCATTTTTAACAACTCCTGTGACTGTTACCTTCATGTTGTCTTCTATTTCTTTCTTTTTTTGCAATGCCTCTTCATAAGTATTGAACTTATGATACTCTGAGGCACTACTTGTAACTATAAACTCATCATATTTCATTTTTCTCTCTCCTTATCTTAGATTTCATCAATTTCAATATCAAAAAGTTCCTCTTCATAATTGCAGCCATTTGCTTTCCAACCATCCATAAATGATTCTTTGTCAAGTCTAGCTTCTTCCTCTGCTTCCTCATAACTCTCATAAACATAATCGTGGTCTGAACTGTCTCTGAGAATTCCTCCGTCATACGATATGATGTACTTGTACATATCACTATTCCTCCTTATTTCCATTTTTTAGTACAATGCTTTAAATTAATGTTCATGTAATAAAAAAAGACTGATGTCTGCTAATTAGCTTTCGCTTGTGCTTTTAGCAAAAATCAATCTTTGCTTAAAATATATACGTTTTTAAGAGTTTGTCAATAACAACAATTCTAAAGCTGCTAAAAAAAAGTCCTCTAGCCAAAGCTAGAAGACTTTTATTTTATTCTATTGTTTATTTACTTTTTCAACTTGATATACACTATCAATACTTGCATATCCTATTGCTGTTTCTATTTCCCATCCCGGTTCATCTGAATCACAATTCCAAAAGGCAGGATTAATGACTACTGTATCAGTGAATTCAGCACTTTCAGGCAAATTCATTGATACACAAACTGTTACTTTATCACCTGCTTTAAGTTTTTTTAGTTCATCTTCATTCAACATCTTAAAATGATATTTATTTGTGGAAAACTCCATCTTTATCACTCCTATTCTATTTTCTCAATGTCGGAATATTTAACAGCAGTATAATCTATGTGATAATTACTATAATTTCCATATCCGTAGAATTTACTACTTCTTCCGGTTACATTTTCGATTTCGGCTGTACTTTCAGTTCCGTTCTCCCACCGTCTAAGGTCCTCGTTTTTATCTATCAGAATAAATTTTACGATTGCTTCCTTTACTTCCTCCGGTGTACCTCTGAGGCGATATAAGTCTATTCCATCACCTTCTGAAGAACAAACACTTATTATCCATCATCTACATTCTTATCCATAATATGGCGCCTTTACTGTTAACAATAATCCTTTAAGATTCTTTTGTGAATTATCCCTAGAAAACATATTATCATTACATGAGTAAAATTTATTTGTTTCTACTGCGTCAAACATATACATATGTTTTCTTATAGCTTCATTTACTTCATTCAATGCATCAACATCGGTAAAATTATACATATCTTCAAGTCTGGTGTTTAAACAAAAACCTGCCATTACATGCCCATTATAAAAATAAATAGGCTTATTATAATTACCATGATAACTTACAAAATCTACAAATCCACTTATGTTAGGAATATAAAACATATCCATATTCATACCTCTCTTTCTCATAATACTTTATTTTTTTTGCAAATAAAAAAAGACTGATGTCTGCTGTTAGCTTGCTTGTGCTTTTAGCAAAAATCAATCTTTGTCTAAAATATATATTATTTTTTTCATTTGTCAATATTGAATTTATATGATATATCGGTCAATGATAGTTTCATTTAATTTTATCTGAATTTATAGAATAACAAAACTCAGTCTGTGATGTCTACAAAAGTAGATATTTATTTTTTTCTTAAACCAATGCAGTCAGCATTCAAATTGTATTTGTCTACAACAGTAGATATTTATTTTTTTCTTAAACATTAACAGCAGTTTGCTTAGATATTGAGTCTACAACAGTAGATATTTATTTTTTTCTTAAACATGCCAATAAGTGTAAAATGGATGACGGTCTACAACAGTAGATATTTATTCTTTTTCTTAAACAAGGAGAATCCAAATGATGAAATTTAGTCTACAACAGTAGATATTTATTCTTTTCTTAAACAGGCATTATAAAAATCCATTATTCATGGTCTACAACAGTAGATATTTATTTTTTTCTTAAACTAAAAAATAAAACAATATGTTGTATAAGTCTACAACAGTAGATATTTATTTTTTTCTTAAACCCTTAATTAGTCATTATGTACAAAAATATTAAAACAATTATTTTAATTTACCTAGGTTTTTGTTGATTTTAATGAGCTTACTACAAAAATCAAGGTTTTATGTTCTATAAGGACTAAGGTTTGCACTTATGTTTTTATTATACACTATTTTCGTTGTTTTTGTCATCATAAAAAAAGAGTTGCATTGGCAACCCTTTTTCTTTCTGATTAGATTTCACACAGGCGAAAATCGTATTCTCCGTTATCTTTTGGAAATCTTACCATAACAACATCAAGCTCATTTTCTAAAATTTCACTCATTTCTGTTACATCGTGATTCCACTGTTCTAATTCCATATCTTCAACTTCATTTAATGTTGGATGCTTGCTAGGTTTTCTACCTGTTACCATTTTTATGTATTCTGCACTTTCATAGCAGTGAATTGTTTTAATATTACTCATTTTTACTAATCCTTTCTTTATAAAACTTCAAATTTGCACCAACCAAACTCGAAAACCTTTCCGGTTTCCAATTTGCCGGGGTTATCATACTTATCAAATCCAATTAACATAGGACAACATATACCTACATTTTCTTCTACTTTATAGATTTTATTTACCACAAAATTTGTGTTTCCATGTTTATTTTCTATACATTTACATTGCATAAAATCTCTCCTTTATATAAATCATTTTCTTGATTTTTATTCTAAAATTTCAAATTCTGTACTATTGCAAGCCGGGCATTCATCTTCACCATATTCATTTTCTGAAGTACAATCGGTATCATATCCCTGCCATCCACAATTTTTACATAATATTTTTCTCTTGTTTTCTTTTCTATCTGTTATTTTCATTTTTATTTTTACTCCTTTTCTTTTTTTAAAATAAAAAGACTGATGTCTGCTAATTAGCTTATACTTGTGCTTTTAGCATCCATCAATCTTATTTATATAATATATATGCAAATTTTTATGTGTCAATATTTTTCTCATAAATAGTAGGTCTCTTAAATTTTCTGCAATAGTAGCTGTTTATATTTAAAATGAATTCCTACGATTTGGTCTATAATAGTAGATATTTTCGTTCTATAAAGAACAAGGTTATCACTTGTGTTTTTATTATATACTATTTTTTGCTTTTTTGTCATCATAAAAAATAAGCCAGATAAAAATTTAGTTTTAACTAAAAAATTATCTGACTTACACTTTATCTCTATATAGAGAATTTCTCTAATATTGTTACTGCATTCTTTTCTATTACAAAATTATTTTTTTTTGCAAATTCTTTGATTTTATCAGCATTGCTTTCATCAACTACTACTATTGCTCCAAAGCCATTCCATTTTGCATTGTTTATCAGCATGGCTTGATTATATAATGATGAATTACTGACACCCCATACTATTTCTATTCGACTATCTCCAAATGGAATAATTCTTCTTGACATATCTTTGCCAAATTTGCCTGATATTGCATTTTTGCAAATTTCTTCATCTTCAATATTTATAATAAAACCACTGTTTAGTAACAAATGACCTACCTCAGCCGCTCTGTCCTCAAATTTGCCTGTATATTTACTGAGATGTTTGTACCAACATTTATAATCCTGACTCCACTGATAGTCTTTATTTCGTACAATATCAATGAAGTCTTTGTCTTTCTTATACTTTAAGCATACGCATTTATCTTCCTCATATATTTCCACTATACCATCGTGAAGTATTTTTTTTGGCTCGATTGAACTATTATTTAATTTTATTGTTTTCTGCTTTTCTTCGTCCATTTTATTGTGATAAGCAAGTACAAAATCTTTATCCTTGAACTTATTTCTATAATCTATCCAAAATTTTGCTTCCGTATTTTCTTTTATTATTTCACCTATCCACGAATACTCATTCTTCCATTGATTATAAAAATCCATTCTGATACTATTAGCCCATTGAATCTGTTTTAAAGAGCCTGACAATTTAGGAAAACCATTTTTTTCAGATTCTTTGAATGATTTTTTTATTTTTTCCACTATTTTCTTTTTCTTACATTCCGGGCAATCTTCTTCAAACATTCTATCTATTTTCCATTGTCGCTCACTCATTTTACCTGTCACATATACATTTCCTGAATGTCCGCAAGCGAAAACTCCTTCGTATTTAGCCATATTTTCTTTCCTCCTTATTTTCCAACCAACAAAAGCTCAATCCCACATAATTATGCGAGTTTGAGCTTTTCCGTTCTGGTTGTATTCATGTATTATTTTATCATAATTTTACACTCAAACAAAACTATTTTCTTACAAAATTTTCGACTATTTTACCGTCCATTTTGGCAACTGAATATATTACATCTTCTACGTAATAATTTTCATCTTCTACGTCTACTGTATTTACATCAACTTCGTCTGGTAAAAGCGTCTTTGACACAACTACATATGTATTATCAACACCATCTTCTACATATTTTTTTGCATCTTTTATTACCTCGTCTTTTTCCTTAAGTCTTTTGTAATACTGACCTTCATCGTAATAGCCATATTTTTTGTCATAAACCTTGTTGTAACTTTCAAACTCTTTATTTTCTCTTTCTAATAAAACTCCTTCATCTACTAATAACGCTATTAACATATCTTTCTCCTTTTTATCTAATACAAATGCAAATTCTTGCCATTTTATTATTTTCCAATGCCTCAACTACCTGTTTTTCATCAGAAACTTTAGACTCAACAATGTGATATACAATATTTTTGAGATAATTTTCTCGTAAATATTCTTCAAATTCATCAGGTGTCATAATCAATGGTTTTATTGACAAACCTTTATATACCTCCACACTTTCTACTAAACTTACTGATACTGAATATTTTGAACATAGTTTTTTCCATGTTATGGCTTTTTTCTTCATTCTTAGTAAATGCTCACCATAATCGTACTCTGTGCAATATCTGCTTCCTATTTTCATAGTAAATCCATCAGATTCCTTGTAAGGCTTACTGTTTTTCTTAAACGATTCTGCATAATCGTGAAATTCACTTTCCGTAAAAACTCTGCCATGCCAATCATCAGGTCTTCTTCCCTCATTATCATTATTGCATCCTGATAAATCAAAATGAATTAATCTGCCATCTTCCAGTTTTACTATTTTAGTTTTAAAAATAATTGGATAACCCATAATTTCCTCCTTATAAAAAATTTCATTTTCTTAATAAAAAAAGACTGATGTCTGCAATTTAGCATTACACTTCGTGCCGTTGCATACATCAATCTTTGACTATAATGTATATGATTTCTTAATTTTGTCAATAAAAAATACCGGGAAAAGCTCATGCTTTTAACCCGGTATAGCATTCTAATCTTTAACTATTTCAAAGTCCTCTTCTGTAACAATTCCATTCAAAATTGAATATTTTAATTCGTTGAAAGCCAATTCTTTAGCAAGTCCTTCTATATCCACATCTTCAGGATTGATTTTAGTAACATCAGCTTCAAAATTAAAATTAAATTCAACATTAATTTTTTCTTCTTCACCTTCATTGTTAACTATGTCGTCGTATTCTTCTTTAGTTAATCCCGTCATCCTACATACACGCTCAATAAACGTTTCATCCTGAAGACTATCATATTTTTCAAGACTATCTTCAAACCAACTTACAATTAAGTTATAGAATATATTTTTCTGTCTTGCTTCCATTTTATTTTTCCTCCTATTATTTACATTTACTTCATCCAGTTTAATCCATTCACTCCACGCTTCATCCAACATCTGCTGCGTAGCCTTATAATTGTTTTTCTGAATTTTAGCAAAAAGCCTGTCTAATACACCAAATCCTTCGTTTGCATTAATTAATTTCTCCATGTTTTTATTTTCCTTTCCATAAAATAAAAAGAATTGACGTTAAGATTTTTAACATCAATTCTTTTCTTTAATCTATGACATAATACATATCATATTTCTTCATTATTGTAAGCATAATCGTAATGACCATATACTAAATTACCATTTATCACATCTCTTGTTTTATTTTTCCAGTCGTTTCTAAAAGATTTTGCCTGTTGTTTTGGAGTTAATGAAGAATCTCCATACTCCATGTTTTCCGCTTCAATTTCCTTAGATATTTTCATCATAAGTTTAGTCTGCGAAGTTCCTATAAATAACAGGCGCATACTAGAGTTTGACTTCCATTCGTCACAACTACATAAATAATAAACCTGAGTCTTAGCCATCGTTTCTTCCTCCGCTATTTATTTAATTAATTCTTCTTGTATTCTTAAATCATCTAATTTTTCCAAAGTGTCTACATATAAACATATAGAAGTTGATTCTAACATTAGCCATACTACTTCTCTTCCACTCTTACACATGTTAAGTGTAATAGTATCATTTTCAAGCCATGATGCTATTTTTTCTTCAGTAGGCTCATATCCCGACAACTTGACAGCCTGAGTCAAAGCGGCTATTTCATCATCTGTGAGTACATAACCATCCAATTTCCCATATTTCTTTTTTACGTAAATGTTTTGTTCCTCATTTCCTATTATGGTTGCAAATTTGTTCATTACCAAATGTGCAAAAGCGTTTTTACATTTGCTGCACAAGAAAAATGTTTTCTCATCAAATTTTTCCTGATTGCTATTTGTACATATATATGGCAATGTTGTTGGTGTTAGTGAATCATTTTCTCCTACTTTTCTTCTGCATATAGAACAGTCAATTATATTTTTGTTTTCTTCCATAATTTATTTTATCCTTTCAAATTAAGATTTATTTAAGAAAAGAATCTATAAGTCCACAGACAACATATCCGAGGTCAATGTTTATGTATTCATTGAATTCGTTTAAGTCATCCCATTCATCTTCTTCAGGAATTTTTGCTCCAAGTATTCTCCAGACATCATCTTCATTTCCTCCGTTATCTAGGATTCTATGTAGTGTATCTTCGAGCGCACCCGAAATATCATCACTGTCTTTATTGATAATACATTCTCTTGTAGCCAATCCATCAGAAGTTACATGATACTTTGCAATTACTTCATTTTCTTCAACTAAGTCTTCCAAATTAATCATATATGTTGCTCCTTTCTGACATTTTTAATAAAAAAATTGATGTCTGCTATTGGCTCTACCCGCCTGTGCTAATGCATACATCAATTCTTGCTTAGAATATATATTAATTTTCGTTTTTGTCAATAAAAACTTGTAAGTAAAAAGGCATCTTATAAGATGCCTTTACTTACTCCTTTTCATCTTCCTTGTTGTCCCATTCGACAACCCAATTGTCTATAACACCCATATAATCAGGCAATGGTCTGCATGTTACTTTTCCATTAACTTTCTTTGCATACTCATTTGCCTGATATTCTGTTTCAAAACATCTAAACATATCAATAGAACCTCCTAATTTATGGGTTATTATATCACATGTTCTTTTCTTAAACTATCGTGTTTTTATTTTCTTGACTTTTGAAAACTTACTATACATATTTGAATTATTAACTTTTGCATACGCCTTTATGCGTATATAATACGTTTTATTCTTTTTTAAGAACAAATCAACTGTTTTCTTGTTCACAGCAGCAGTTACCTTTTTCGGCTTTTTATTTTTACCGACATATATAAGATAGCCAGCATATGTAGTACCACTAATTTTTATTGTGTACTTACTCTTATTCTTTTTAACAGACTTAATTTTTGGAGTCTTAATTTTAAAATTAACAAGGTTTGATTCTTCTGACATATCAGAATTACCTATTGTTCCCGTCAGAGGCGTTGTAACAATCTTGTAAATATACTTCTTATTGTATACTGCTCCCTTATCTGTAAAATTATTAACGGCTGTAATTCCAATCTGTTTGTAATCACTATTTTCTGATGCTCTGTATACTACATAAGCAGACGCTCCGTTTACTGCATTCCATGTTACTTTAATACTGTTCTTTCCTGCTATCGCTTTTACTCCATCCGGTGCCTGAGCTTTTATGTATTTAGTTCCATCAGGTCCAACTATTGTGCTTGGTTTTGATGAATTTATATTATCTCCGGGTTTTACTATCTCTGCGTTAGGATTATCAACTACTTCTGTTGTATCATATCCCTTAACCGTATATGTTGCTACAGATTTGCTTTTATCTGTAGTTCTTACAGTAATTATTGCATCTCCCTCGTTTTTAACGGTTACAACACCGTTTTCATCCACTATTGCAACTCTTGTATTTGAAGATTCCCATTCATATGAAGTTGTCGCTCCATCTTTGTTAACTTCAAGAATAGGCTGCTGCTGATAAGTTTCTCCTACCTTAACATTAACTTTGGTTTCTGTAAAAGATACTCCTTTTATTTTATTTTTAACAGTAACATTAAAACTTGTCTGCAATGTTGGACTGTTAAGGTACGTAAGTCCATCATACTCATAGAATCCATTTACTTTATTAAGTACATATCCTTTATAACTTTCATTGTAAGTTACATTAACTGTAGCTGTTCCTTCGTTTTGAGCTATAAGTATTCCATTATTAATTGCTACAACATCCGGATTGCTTGATTCTACAGTCGCTTTAGTTAAATCTACTGCTCCATCATAAGTACCATTAAAATATGTGCTTGCATACATGCCCTGCAGATTTAAACCGACAGTTTCATCGCTGTACATGTTAACATCATCTCTTTTAATTTCACATAAAGGATTTCTAACATGTAAATTTAATTTTCTATATAAAGTAACATTATTATTCATAAGTTTAATCGTAATAGTAGTGTCTAGCGGAGCATAATTGTAACTGCAGCTTAATATAATTCGTATTTCCTGGGGTGCATCACGCAATTCATCTCGCAGTTTATAAGCTGAAAAATCAAAATGTATTCTTTTATCATCAGGTATTATCTTTAAATATAAATCTTTTAAATCCATACGATTTGGATTTACGTCTCCATTTGCTCTACATTCCAATGATAAAATCTGCTTATTTGTCATGTATATATCATTACCAATCGTTGTGTTTATATCTGTAACATCTATTACTTTACTATCAACTTCTTTTACTACAACATCATTTCCTGCTGCGTTTACTTTATATGCTGAAAGTGAAGAAAACGCACAGGCGATTGCCAATACTAAACAAATCATTTTCTTTAAAAATTTCATTTCTTATTCCCTCCAATTCTCTTGAATTACTTTATATTAAATTCCTAATTTTCTTCTGATATAATCCCATGTTGATTCTGGAATCGTTAAATTATAACTATTCTGATTACAACTTTCATCATAAAAACACTTTTTTAGAATCCAAATGATGAAATATATTGTTAAAAGTACGAAAAATATTTCTTCAACCACTTTAATTATTGCTACCTCATTCGTAAATAGTTCTATATTCCCTGAAAAAAACATTAACATAAGGGTTAATCCACATGAATCCACAAAACAATTTACTATTGTCTTAATAAATTTATGGATGACATTTGTTTCTAAACCTCTTTTTACAAATTCATAAATTTTTACTCTCATATATACTCCTTTCATACTTATATGCAGTTGGGAAATGTATCTGCTCATCCCACTTAGCCTAACGAAGCCGAATCGTGGACTGCATTGTATTTTATAGTCCTAATAATTTTGCCTTTAATCTAAGTGCAGTACCTTCAGGTACTACAATCTTTGAACCATTTGAAATAATTCCTACTGAACATTTTGCATTTTCTCCTCTACCATTATTTGTTCCTGAAGGCACAGCTTTATATACTGCTGCTCCCGTTGTTAAATTTGTCGGTGGCATATAATAATCCAACCATTGGTCTGCCATTGTTCCACCTACTGAATTAATTGCTGCTTTAATAAATCCCATTTCTTGCTCCTTTTTTATAAAATTTAATATAATATACACGTTATTTGACGGCGTTTCAATGACCTTTATAGTGGCAAGAAAATGGCACACTTTTATTTATAAAAAAAGAGAACAGGCAAAACCTGTTCCCTTATCATTTCTATTTATTTTTAGCAGCATTAAATCCTCTCGTATAAGCTGTGTTATATAAATCTTTGAAAAAATCTGAATTCATTTTCACCGCTTTTTTGTTTTTTTGAATAGTTTGCAAAGCAAATCTAAGCCCTTTCTCATATGAAGTCATTGGTAATGCTTCAATGCCTCTTCTTGTTTTCTCAATTTCCTCAATAATTTCCATCTCGCTACCGTTTTCGGCAATTGCTAATTCTATATCATTACCATGTAATTGCATTTTAGCTTCATTAATTACATCACATAAGTACGACTCGGGAAGTTCATCTAAATGAACTCTTTTCGTTAATGTTTCTATAACATATCTGGCATCTTGTTTTACATTAGCCTTATATACAGAATCTTTACAATTTTTTTCTTTCATGCATTATTTCCTTTTCATTTCTATTTTATAATTATCACTAAAATCATCTATTCTAATTTTTATTGTAACAAATATGTTTTTAAATTCTTTCGTAAAAATAAATAAAAAAAGACACACCATTTTGGTGTGTCTTAATTTCATTATTTTCTTAATTTCTTTGCAATTTTTATAATCTCTTCATATGTATAAAATTTTTCAGAGAATATAGGTGTCATACCGTAATCTCTTGCTAATGAATTGCATAAGAAAATCTGTCTGTTGATTGTATCTACAATTTTTTGTATTGAATCCTGTTGACTCTTTTCCATTTCCCAATCTGGTCCATAACTTGTCTGCTTTGAGAATAGTTTGTATTCATCATACAGAGCTGTTACATGAAGAACATCTTCAAACATTTTTCTTATGTTATACATAAGTGATACATCTGCATCTTCAGCAAGAAAATAAAACATATTAATTTTCATACGGATACTATTCTTTCCGTCCACATAATCATTTATTGCTTTAAGTGTAAATATATCATTTTCTTCGGATTTTAATTTTCCCTCCTTAATGTCTTTTTGTAATGTCTTACCTGAGATACCAAGCATAGACCTTACCTGTTCCTTAGTGTACATGGTTTTTATTTCCTTCCTTTTTGTTTTAATTATAACATAAAAAAAGTGGAGTTTTTTAATTCTCCACCTTTTTTGTTCATTCTTTTTAAGGATTTGAAAAATGCATTCAATACTTACGAGAAGTACTCTTCTACAATCTGAAGTGCATAATCATCAAGTTTATGCTCATCTTCAAATATAGCTTTAACATTGTATTTTACGCAAATTCTTGTTAATGCTGAAACTGTAACTTTCCAAGAATTCAAGAAAATTTCTCTTCTTAAAAGATAAGTTTCCTTTGCATAACGATACTGGGATGCATCTGAAAAATCTGCAACCTGTACTTTGAATTCACACTTAATTACATTTGCCACATAATCCGGTGCTGCATCTAATAACTGATTAACAAATTCATAAACTTCATTTGCGTTGCTACCTTCTGTTTCTTTGATTGCTTCGTAAAGCAATTCTATTTTTTCTTTTATCATAGTAATCACCATTCAGGGATTCGTAAACCCCTGCCTTTCTTAATGAATTGCAAGGGTATTCGTAAACCCCTAAACTTATACTTCTATTTAATCATAAAAAGAGATACCAACTTAAGTTAGTATCTCATTCTATGTAACATAAATTTATTCTATTATCTAAATCATAAAAGAATATGCACTAGCTTGTGCTATTCTGTATTTTCCACTTAGCTTTAGTGGTGTGCTTCAATGCTTAAATCAATCTATCTGCTTAGAATATACACCATAATTTTTTTTAGTCAAGAAGAAATTTTAAATTTTTTTAATTTTTTTAATTTTTTTAATTTGCCTCTCCTATCAGTTTCCATACACCAAAATTTCCGCTTGTTTCAGGATTTTCTCCAAGTGTCTGCCATTTTGCCTGATATACTTTTCCATTATATATAACTCTGTTTCCACCTGTGTATGTTGTATCTTTATTCCACTGTGGATATTCTGAACCAATTGTTGTTGGAGGTACTGTAGTTGTTTCATCTGATACCTTTTTAAAGATTATTTCAATATCTTCAGTTCCATAATAATCATTAAACTTCAACTGATAATATCCATCCGCTCCCATTATTACATCATATAATTTTACATATGCTCCGTCTTGTGGTTCAAGACTGCTTCCATTAAATAGTATGTCCCTCAGAGGTCCTGCAATATTTGTCATTGGAACATATATGTAATCATTTTCACGTTTAACCTCTAATACCTTTCCCTCTCCTTTAATTACTTTATATTTCACATTATCTGAATTAGCGACATTAAGCCAATCCGTTTCTCCCTCATACTTGTCCTTAATGTTATCAGCGTATGATTTTGTCGTTGTTTCTGTTTCATTTTCTACCGTTTGATTTTCTCCAAGGTAATTATCCACAATTTTATTCATTGCTCCTTCAATCTTGTTTCCTACAGGTGAAACCCATGCCAATATAATAAAAGCAACCATAATCGTTAAAACAACTATGGCTAATTCATTTACTAGATTTCTCATTACTCAATGTACTCCTTTCGCTTTACTTTAAAATTTAATACAATATACACGCAATACAAAAGCATTTCAATAGTTAATTTTTTGCCAAAATAAAAACCATGCTATACGCATGGTCTCTATTTTCCTCTGAGGGTACTATGATATATTTTTATCTTCCATTCATTTTTTCCTGAATCTCAAATGCTGAGAATGATATTCCAAAATCACTACAACCGTCAGGAAACATTTTTTTAGTTTCATCTATTGACATTCCGTAGATGTCGCCTTTTCCATCCGTTCTATCTCCTGAACCTGCACATACATTTCCCATATTAAATTCGCAATTATCACAAGTTGGAGAAAGCGTTTTGTCTCCCGGATTTGCTTTCATTTTCTTCAAATATTCCTTATCATATTTCATTTTCATTTTCTCCATTTCTAATGACAAAAACTACATGGTGTGTAACCTTTATTCTTTGCATCTGTCAAACTAATACTAATTTTGCTGCTGCTTAAGTATCTGCATCCTGCTTCGTGATACTTAGAACCTGTATTTGTTATGTATACCGTTGTTGATGATGTTGTACTACTGCTTGTTGTAGTACTTGAATATTTTGCCGAATTGCTACTTGAACTACTTGATTTACTTGTACTTGATGACTTTGTACTTGTTTTACTTGATTTATTTGTGTTTGCAACCGTAGTAGATACTTTTAACTTATCTCCGTTTGAAGTTACAACAACAGTTCCGTCTTCATCCGTTCTGTATACCTTATCAGAAAATTTCTTTATTCTCTTTAGAGCATATTTTTCAGGATGTCCGTAACTATTATTTTTACCAACGCTTATAACGGAAATTTTAGGGCTTGCTTTTTTCAAAAACAATGCTGCAGAGCTGTAACCGCTTCCATGATGTGACACTTTTAAAACATCAATGTTTGTGTCATATTCTTCTGTAATTGTGTTTTCTAACTTAGCGCTTGCATCGCCCGTAAACAGGAATGAATTTTTCTTATTTTTTAACAAGATAATGATACTAGAATCATTTGTATCATCCGCTTTTGCGTCTGCTGAAAGCACATCACCTTTTAATTTTCCAAACGGAATTTTGTCGCTTTTTGTGACTTTTTTTATTTTTGCATTGAAATTGTCAGCCGCATTTAAAACTTCGTAATATTCCCTTGTTTTTGCTCTCTTATCGGTCATATACACCGTTTTAACATTGTAATCCCTGATTACCAAATCTGCTCCTCCAATATGGTCCGAATCGGGATGTGTTAAAATTAATGACGAAATTTTTTTGACACCTATTTTCTTAAGATAATCCTTTAAGTCTAAGTAATTACTTTCCTTTCCGGTATCAATCAATGAGTATGAATGACCATACTGTACCAAAGTAGCATCACCCTGCCCTACGTCAACAAAGTGAACCTTTAGTTTTGCTGCTGCATCAACGTTATTTGTGTTTCCCAAAGATACAAATAATGCCATCATCATCATTGCAATGACATATTTAAGATTTTTGATTTTTTTCATTTAAAATATAATACCTCCTTATTCCTTTTATGTCTTATTTTATTACACTATTTTATTTTCTTCAATATTTTACTTTTTTCATTTCAATCATTATTGCAAATCAATCTTTTAATCATTTATCACGGTGTTTTCTGGAACATAAAATTCAACTTTATCCTCATCCGGTAATTCTACAAAAAAGAGCCAACTATAACTTTTATATTTTAAAACCCTTTTATATATTTTAACCTTTGGTTCACAATTTTCTTCTTTGATGAACACATTAGTAGTTTTAGTTTCTTTAACTTGTTTTCCGTTTGAAGTACCAACAACATATCTATACTTTAGTTCGTTATTTATGTATCCGGAATAAAGATAATGAGTTCCTTGATTAGAAGATGTATCATTAAGAGCATATATCTTTTTTTCAATAACTTCAGTTTCTACCGGGGCTATATTTGCCATAAGAGGTGTTAACAAAGGTGTAAACATTTCTGATATACCAAGGCTAAGTCCCGCAAAAATGGTCCCAAGCAAGATAGCTTCAAACCAACCACCACAAGAACCAACCTTTTTTCCTATTAACAACCCAATAATTCCACATATACTAACAATTAACATTATTCATATTCTCCTTTGTTATTTTCGAACTCTTTTATTTTTTTCCTAATTTTCTTCATATATATTCTTAATTTCATACTTAATCTCTTTATCTTTGTATGTTATTTTTTTCATCATTGCTTTTACATTTTGTCCTTTTTTATCTTTAAATTGTTTATATGTGTCATAATTATCAATTTTGTGTTCTTTTCCCTTGTATTTAACAACTATATTGTAATGTGTAGTACTAGGAGTACGTACAAGTGCTTTTCCAACAAGAGTCATTGTGCCACCGGTTGTATTTTCATAAGAATCTACAATTTGAACTGTATCAACAATATTCTCTTTTGATGTTATGTTTTTATTACTAATAAAATTTGGTATGTTAAAAATAATAATTGCAGCAAAAAAAGAAAATACCATAACACCGAATAAATAATTTTCCATAAAAGACTTCATCTTATTTCTCCTTTCCATTTATGATTTTAAATTGTTTACTTATTATTTTATTTTTTCTAATTTTTTACAAATGATAGTTAAAAATATATAAAATACTATTATCGTAGCAAATAAAAAGAACAATGTTCTCATATATAAATCATTTATATTTAATTTTATAAATTGTTGTATTATAAACAATAACATTCCAATAGTAAAAAAAATAACTGCAAATTCTATGCATTGTATAAAACCTTTTGTGTATTTGAACTTGATACATACAAAAATTCCTATTACAGATGCAAGTATTCCGACAGCGGGTAAACCTATAATAAAACAAGGTATTTTCTCCAAAATTAATTCCAAATTATTCATATTGATTTATCTCCTTTACGTGAAAAAGTCATGTATATAGCATATATATGTATAAAAGTTTTTTTATAAATTACATATAAATTACATAAACCGTTTCTTCCTGACTTGTAGGTAACACAAATAAAAATTTCAAAGTTGAAATTCTTTCTTTAACCTTATATTTGATTATTGATTTTTCACCTGTTTCTGATTTTTGGATGCTCACATGATGTGAGTCAGTGCTAATTTCATTATTTACTGAGCCGGATGAATACACAACAACACAAGTTCCATTATCTTCTTTCATGTTTACTTCTAGCCTATCAATGTCTGATATTTTAGTTTCTCTTGTCTTAATGCTTTCTAACTGCCCAATAGTATATGTACTGAAATCAGGTTGTGGAAGTACTGAATCAATACCATAGCTAACACTGGTAAAAACCAATAGTAAAAAAATAGACATAGGTGGAGCAAGAAGCATACTTAGCTCTTTTTCCTTGTCCTTAAATATTAAGCATGTACCAATTACACCTGATATAATTATTAATATAATCCAAATCATTTTTTTCTCCTTTTCTACTAATCTTCCCATGTGACTTCAATTGCAAATAACCCTATAATAAATAATGCCCCTATAATAAATAATGTTATTAAAGCCATTACATAAATATATATAATTGCATCATCTACAGTAAGCCTGAATCATAAATGACATAAACCATAGTTTCCATATCACCCAAAGCATCAAGGCTGAATAATAATTTGAAGTGAGAAATCTTTCGTCTGACCTTATACTTTACTATTGACTTTTCACCTGTTTCTGATTTTTGAATGTTGATGTGGTATGTATCAGTATCCACCTTTGAGTCCAATATGTTTGTTGAATATTTAATTTTGCAATTATTAGGATTTGATTCTGTCTCATTCCCTGCTATTGAAATCTTTAACTTTTCAATGTTTGAAACTTCAGTTTTACTTATTTTGATTTTTTCCAACTGTGTAATTGTATATGTACTATAATCTGTAGGTGAACTTGAAAATACCACAAGCCCGAACAATGATAAACCACAAATTATGTAGCATAATAAAAGAAACAAGTGATATTTTCTTTCACATTCATGAGCCAGAAGCAAACCAGCAAAGAATGAACCTACTGCAATTAAAAGTAAAATCATTTTTTTCTCCTTTTCTACTAATATTCCCATGTAACTTCAGTTACAAATAACCCTATAATAAATAATGTTATTAAAGCCATTACATAAATATATATAATTGCATCATCTACAGTAAGCCTTATACCATACGACATTGCAGCTATGCCTATTCCCAAAACTGATAAATATCGTGAAAGTTCTGTAGCTAACACTATATATTCCTTGTCTTTTTTTTTGTAATATAAATAAATTCCACCTAGCATCATTGTAATAATTCCCATTATTGCAATTCCTAATATAAAAAAAGGAACTTTTCCTAATGCAATCATAGCAAGTTTCACCTCCTGATTTTCAGAATTCATAATTTTTTCCTTCCTCTTTAATTTTAATATTTTTCTTTTTTGCAACTATTTTTTGTTTTCCAATTTGCATGATAAAATCTAATATTCCAAGTCGATATTCAATAGTTCTTTTGCTCTCTCACAAGCAGCACGCCTAGCCTCTTCTTCTGTATATTCGTTTGCAGATGAAATATTATGAATATGCATAAATTTTACAAGTTCTTTAATATCCTTGATGGACTCTTTGTATTCTTTAACCATTTTTTTTGACCTTTTTCTAATTGCATTAAGACACTCTTCTTCTGTCTTATATATGCTGCTCATCTTACAATGAGTTTCTCCACCTGCAAGGTCTAATTGCAACTTAGCAATTGCATATGGAATTCCTTTAACATCCATACCTTTGTCAATATCAATTATTACTGCTCCATACACATCTCCAAACCATGGAAAGTAGATATGGTCTCCAATTGTAAATGTTTTTGTCATAATTTACATCCTTTCTCATTTTTTGTAAAATTTAATCACCACAAGTTCCTCTACTTCAAGCACATTTTTATAATTAAAAAATTTTTATTTTATCGCTCCTGTACTTGTCATTAAATCTTTATCTAAATGGTTGTACTATTATCGTCATACACATTTCTCCTTTTTTATCTTTTTTGCGGTTTTTAAACCATCATAATATTTCTATGGTTTGATTGTAGCAAAGTGTTTTTCCAATTCTTTCGTAAAAACATAAATTTTAAAATTTTTCTAAAAATAAAAAAATCCCCTTTTTGGGGGATTCTTTATTTAATATTTCTTATAGTTGTTTCTAATATATTTTCTGCATTTAACTGATTTAGTCGATTGTAGTATCTCACTATATGCAGCAGTACATATTTACCATCTTCACTTATTTGTTCATCTTTTCTGACTATCCATTCTGTTTTTCCGCTAGGTAACGATACCTGCATGTTGCTTTCATCATTTTGTTGAAGTATTTCGCAATATATGTAGTTGTCTTCTTCTCTGTGTGTTTCATTTATGAATTGAAAAACAAATGTAAAAAGAAAAAATCCCCAACATATTATTAGTAAATATTTAGTTTTCTTGCTATTTTTTGTTTTATCCATTGTTTTATTTACTCCTCGCTAGTTTTGATAATCTCATATTTAGTTTTTGCATTGAAAAACGAAAATGGATTAATTATTAATTCTATATCCGGCAGGTCTAGCTCTTTCTTAATTATAATATTTTCACTTCCATCCGAAATACTTATGTTGCTTCTTTTTGCTTTTATACTTCTTTCAATTGAGTATTCATCAGTAAATGTAATAATGCAGTTGAATGTTGACGATGACAAAGAAGTATCATCACTTTTACTGTTTTTCTTTTCCTCAACAATTTTTATATTTTCTGCCTTTATTCTTTCTTTTTCTTTATAATACTTATTGTAGTAATTACTCTTATCTAAATCTGTTGTACCTAAATATACAGCAACACTTGCATCTGCAACTATTAATATAATTGACACAGTTATAATTAATACTCTTGAATGTAGCGACAACTCTTCCTTATTAAGCATAATTCCTGAAATTAAAGATATAACTGCAAATATAAACACAAAATAAAATAACATTAGTTAGTCCTCCTTTTTCGAATCAAATATATGCTAGAAATACAAGACTCATTATACATACAATAATAAATATTTTGGAAATACTATCTAGTACATTATCAGACTTTTTATGAACAGAACTATCATTATCGGATGTTTTCTTTTCTACGTTTGTTTCTTTATTTTCTTTTGTTGCTATAGATTCTGACTCTTCTTCATTTGCGTAATTACTTTGTTTCTCTGCTTTATTTTGACTTTTGCTCTCTGTATCTTTAATTAAGCTATACGTCTTTCCATTTACAATAATGGTTTCTTCTTGATTGGCAAACACGGGTGTAATACCGCAAACTATTAACAAAATAGATACAATTAAAATTATTTTTTTCATAAACATACTCCTTATCTACTATGAACAACAATTACAAAAGTAATAATGAATTATACGGTACATATACTTTTATATTTGCTGTTCTATTTTGCTCATCAACTTCTGTTTTTAATAAAATGTAGGGAATTACTTTTTCGCCCATATGCTCTATTCTTTCGCAAATTTTTTATCTATTTTTTTATCTCTATTGTTACTGACTTTTCATCTTTCAATGTAGCTTTATATTGTTCATAATATTCAGGTGTAAGCTTAATTTTTTTCCCAAAGCCTGAATATGTATTACTAGAGCCTTTTACAACATTACATTCAGAAAATGAAAATCTATGTATATTATTATCTCCAAAATAATTTTTTCCTTCCAATTCGATATTGCCATTTTGATATACAGTAAATTCTTTTAGAGTTAAAGCTGTGTCTAAATATAAAGAACCTATAAATAATAAAAATGTAATAATTATTCCTCCTATAAGTATTCCAACTCGTTCAATTTCCATAACTCCAATTGTAATGAAACCAAAAAGTAAAACAGTAGTTATTGTTATAATTATATATCCTATCATAAAACATTTTCTCCTTCTCTATTTTTTAATCTTTATTGTTATTGATTTTTCGTTTTTTAATGCATCTTCATATTGCTCATAATATTCAACTGTAAGTTCAATCTTATCTTTGAATCCTATACATATATTATCATCGCTTTCTACCACTTTATAATCTGAAAATGAAAACTTACGTGTGTCATTACTTCCAAAATAATTTGTGCCTTTGATTTCAATATTGCCATTTTGATACAAAGTCATTTCTTTTATTGTTATGTTTGGTGTTAATAATAAGCCGCTTATAATCAATGATAATATAATGTTATAAGCACCAATACAAAAGCCGCTTATAAACATTCCTTCTTGCTCTCCTATGAACTCTCCTATGAATAAACATATTAAAATAAAAATTACTGAAAATAATACAATAGCAGCAATTAAAATTATAATTCCCATCATCTTTATTTATTTCTCCTTTTTTATTGTTTTTAACCAATCATTTTTCTCTCTTTTGATAAATTTGTATGATTTTTTATGTTACGATTTGATAATAACAAATCAATCTCTCAATTCTTTCGTAAATAACATTATTTTTCTCCTAATTTTCTTCATATATATTCTTAATTTCATACTTAATCTTTTTATCTTTGTATGTTATTTTTTCCATCATTGCTTTTACATTTTGTCCTTTTTTATCTTTAAATTGTTTATATGTATTATAATTATCAATTTTGTATTCTTTTCCCTTGTGTTTAACAACTATATTGTAATGTGTAGTACTAGGAGTACGTACAAGTGTTTTTCCAACAAGAGTCATTGTGCCACCGGTTGTATTTTCATAAGAATCTACAATTTGAACTGTATCAACAATATTCTCCTTTGAAGTTATGTTTTTGTTGATAATAAGGTCTGATATACTAAAAATTATAATTACAGCAAATAAAGAAAAAAATACAACTTGTAACAGATAATTCTCCCAAAAAGACTTCATCTTATTTCTCCTTTTATTGACGATTTTAATTTTATATTCTTTATTATTTTGTTCCTCTGCTTTATTTTGACTTTTGCTCTCTGTTTCTTCAATTAAGCTATACGTCTTTCTATTTACAATAATGGTTTCTTCTTGATTGGCAAACACGGGTGTAATACCGCAAACTATTAACAAAATAGATACAATTAAAATTATTTTTTTCATAAACATACTCCTTATCTACTATGAACAACAATTACAAAAATAATAATGAATTATACGGTACATATACTTTTATATTTGCTGTTCTATTTTTCTCATCAACTTCTGTTTTTAATAAAATGTAATCTTTGTCCCAATTTTCAATTTCATCTTCTTTCAATCTTGTAAAAATTATTGAAGAAAACTGTTCGCTATTTTCTAATTTTTGCTGAATGTTATAAATCCTTTTTACAGAATCTCCCGGCATAAAAATTAGTGAAATTATTGAGAGTATGAAAATTGTGAAGATACTATATCCAAAAATAATTTCAAATGAAAGTTTAAATTGCATCATGCAAGATATGTCTTTCGTATTAAGAACTATTACAGGTACTAATATTAAGACAGAAAAACAAGAAAACATTAATCCTATAATTACTTTTAAACATTTGTTTCGGTTTTCATCTAAAGTTTTTATTTTGTCATCTGTTTCAATCTTGATGTTGGTAAGATTATTTTCTTTAATCTCATAAGTTTTTTCTATGTTCTTTCTTCCTTCCATTTATGATTTTAAATTCTTTATTTATATTAATTTTATCAAACTGTTTTTTGAATTCTTTCGTAAAAAAATAGAGAAATCTCTTTTTTTAAGATTTCTCCATTTTATTTAAGGTTCTATGCTATTCTTCTTTATCAATCGTACTATCTTCACTGTCTACATCCACTGTATTTTCTTCAGTTTCTACTTCTTTGAAATTATTGCTTTCTGTCTGTGGAATTTCTTCATCTTCATTCTTCTTAGTCATTTCTGCAAGCATAGATTTTATATCTAATCCGGTTGAACCTTTAATTCCATCATTTACCTGATTTACAGTATTCATAATTGAACTAACCAATTGTTCATTGTTACCGTTACCGTACATTGTGATTGAATCTACGTTACCCAGAGGTTCTGCTGCGTTCTTCACTGCTTCAGGAAGTGCTTTAAAGTACATTTCAAGAATGGCTGCTCCCCCATATTTCTTCATCGCCTCTGCTTTCTTTTCAAGACCTTCTGCTTCTGCTAACGCTTTAGCCTTTATGGCTTCTGCTTCTGCCTGACCTTTAGCCTTGATACCTTCTGCCTCTTGTTCTAAAGCATATTTTTTAGCTTCGGCTTCCGCCCTCTGAGCATCTGCATTTCTTTGTCTTTCAAACAATTCTGCTTCGGCTTCCTGCTGTCTTCTGAATTTGTCTGCTTCTGCCGTTTTCTTAATTTCTGCATCCAAAGCCTGTTCTTTCACATATACTTCCTGCTTTTTTTTCTCAGCTTCTTTTTCCTGTCTGGCAATATCTGCATTAGAAGATGCTATTTCTATTGATTTTCTCTGCTCCTGTTCCTGTATTTTGTATGCTGCATCAGCTTCAGCTTTTTTAATATCTGCTTCCTTTTTGAGTTCTGCCTGTTTAATAGCCAGCTCGTTTTGTTTCTGAGCTATTTCAAGTTCCGCTGCAACTTTCGCATCATTTGCAGCCTTATCTGCTTCTGCCTGTTTAATTGCAACATCTCTTTCTGCCTCTGCTTTTGCAATACTTGCATCTTTTCTTATTTTTGCTGTATTGTCTGCACCCATGTCTACGATAAGACCTGTTTCATCAGTTACATTTTGGATATTACATGAAATAATTTCAATGCCAAGTTTTTCCATGTCTTTTGAGGCTGATTCTTGAACCATGTTTCCAAACACATTTCTATCGTTACAAATGTCTCTAAGGTCCATTGTTCCAATTATTTCTCTCATATTTCCCTGTAAGGAATCCTGAAGGTCTAAAATAATATCCTCATTTTTCTTGTTAAGGAAGTTTTTCATTGCAAGGGACATCATTTCTTTACTTGTTCCTATTTTTACTTTTGCCACTGCGTCTACCTGAATGTTGATAAAGTCTTTTGTAGGAATATAGCCTTCTGTTTTAATGTCAATTGTTTTCTGACTTAAAGTCAACTTATCAAGTCTTTCAAGTATTGGCAATTTGAAGCCTGCTTTTCCTATTAAAATTTTTGGTTCTTTTTTAAGACCTGAAATAATGAAAGCCTCATTTGGCGGGGCTTTAACATAACTTGTAAGAATTAAAAGTAAAACCACTACAACAACTACACCTAGAATTATAAATTTAATCATATTTTTTACCTTAGTACCATATTGGTACTTCCTTTCATATGTATTTATAAAAATTTTATCAAACCGTCATTTCAATTCTTTCGTAAAAAAAAATAAAAATCTCAAAAATATTTGAGATTTTTATTTCGAGTTATTTTATTTTACTAATTTTTTACGAAGTTACATATAAATTCCATAAATCGTTTCGCTTGAAAATGGAGGAAGTAAATCTAAGAATTTTAAAGAAAATAATATTTCAAAACCTGACACTTCCTTTTTAATATTGTAACGGATAATATACGAATTATCTGCATCTGATTTTTCAACAAATAACGATTCACCTGAAATATTCATTGTTTTAGTCATGTTATTAACTACATATGTAATTTCATATACATTGTCTTTAGACGGTTGTGCTTCGATTCCTGAAGATGCGTATAGTTCATCTATATCAACTTTTTCTACATCAACTTTTTCAACCTGACATTTTGCTAAATTTTCCTGATTATAATTATTTACTTTACTTTTACTTATATTGTTTATCATCAGTGTCGAAAAACATACTAAGATTAGACTTAAAAACATTCCGCACGTATACAATGCAGTACCTTCCTTTTTAAAGACTATAAAATTAAAACATAGTAACGTTATCATAAAAAAAATCATAAACTTTTCTCCTTTTTTTTTAAATATTTTTTCTTTTTATATTGTTAAATTTATTCAAAAATTCTTCTCTTGTATAAAAATAAAATCCTGGTCCATAAATTTTGAATACATTTGGGTGTTTTCTTACATATTCTATAATTTCATTTGTTATTTCTTTTGATTCAAAATTTTTAATCTTAAAACCTGCATCACATATTTTGTCGTATGATTTGACCCATATACCTATTTCTATTTTTAATCTAATAAACATTTTTTAATTCTTCCATTATTTCATTGAGAGTATCATCATAATTACTTTCTATTTCTTCATATACACTTTCAGGAACTTTAATTTCTATGTATGATTTCACTCTTTCTTTGTCTATAATTGTGTTTATCTGATATTTATTCTCATTCCATTTGCTTGTTATATTAGGGAACAGAAATAATTTTAGATTTTCTTCATCTTTTATGTCTTTGTCGTAGTATACTAAAGCATTGTCTTTAATTTCAAAATTTTTGCTCAAATCAGCTCTGCTTAACATTCGCTGTGTTAAATCTATTGATGTTAACAATCGGTCATCTAAGTACTTATCTTCCTTTGCATCGAAATGTCTGTCTATTATCTTAGGTATGACTGCGCTTAATATGCAGTATACAAAGGCTATTCCCATTACCATAAAGAATAAAATCTGTTGGCTGTCAAAAATAAGGTTGTATAAACATGCCGTCATAATTCCAATAATGAATAATTCGGTGAAATTGTATAATGATTTTTTTATATTTAACCTTTTAAGTCTTATTTTTGCTCTTTCATACTTGCTTTCTAGTGTTATTTTCTCTATGTCGTCATATGTGTTTATTTCAACATCTACATTATTTTCTGATTTTCCTGTATATTTCATTTTCTTGTTTCCACCTTTCTTTCCTCTTTTATTTACTTTTTCTATTTATGTATTTTCTAAATAAGTTATTATTTTTTCTTTTTGACTGCAAGCTCAAATCTGTCAACAACTCCTCTTATGTTTATATCTATTCTTTTATTACATTCATCTATTAGATTCATAGGAATACCGAAATATGCTTCAGCGATACTTCCCGTTATTGCTCCAAGTGTATCGGTATCTCCACCCAATGATACTGCATTTCTTACTGCATCTTCAAAATCCTTTGCTTCCAAGAATGCTGTTATTGCTTCTGGAACTGTTTTCTGACATGTTTCATTCATACAGAAATAAGGTCTTATCTCATCAAGAGTTCTATCCAACTCATAATCAAATTCCTTTTCTATGTATTCCTTTATCTCTTTTTTATCTAACTCGTTCCTTGCCAAATAAATTGCGCTTGCGACTGCCTCTGCTCCCTTTAGACCTTCCGGGTGATTATGTGAAACATTTGCGGTTGCTCTTGCGACCTCTCTTGTTCTTTCAATGGAATCATATAACCATCCTGCCGCTGAAACTCTCATTGCTGAACCATTTCCGAAACTTTCATACGGTTTTGGATTGTTTTCCATTAACCAAAATCTGAATCTTCCGCCATATCCTGCATATAAATAATTTCTGCCCCATCCCTGCATAAAATATGTAACCAACGTTTCTATGTCTGCTACAGTTGAATCTCTTTCAGCAGTTAACAGTGCTTCAGCTACCGCTACGGTCATAATAGTATCATCGGTAAATGTGCAGCCTTTACTAAACAGTTCAAAATCTTTTGTTTGCTTTCCTCTGTCAAATTCGAAGGGACTTCCGATTATATCTCCAAGTATTGCTCCATACATTTTGTTCAAACCTCCTTTTATATCCTTTATTTAGATTGTAGCAAGGTGGTGTTTTAGTTCTTTCGTAAATTTCTAAAAATCCGAAAAAAACTTTTTTACGTGTTAAAAACGTATTGTATACGTATTACAAATGAGATAAAAAAGATGTTTATATGAAATAAAAAGAACATAAAAAGAAAAAAGCCCCACCACTTTCCATTTGGAAAAGGTAGGGCGTAGTCTTTATTTGTTAGGAAAATTATATTCCCATTTTGGTGTTTCGTTTTTAATTTCAATTTCTCCATTATACATATATGCCTTGCATTGGAAGAAATCCTCTGAGTGGTCTGTTGATTCCACTATGCGTTTTTCGTCAAGGTCAACTTCGAAAACTATTATTTTCTCAATCCCTCTGATAACCAAAAACTTACATGCGTCCAATGGGTTCTTGCAAACAAATACTGCTCCTTCTGCCGACATTTTAATTTTTCCATCTCTAACTATTTTCAATGCATTTTCTTCCGTTGTTGCGTGATAAAATTTCATTTTCTCAACTCCTTCTATAACTTGAAGAAACCAAGCATACTAATCTGCTCAGTTTCACGATTATAATAGTACTTACTGTCTGTTAGTCTTTCTCTGATGTTATTGTCTTCTTTTTTCAGTAAATTGTAATAAATTTCAGTAACATCCACTTTACATTTTTCTGAATGAACGATTAGCTCATTTGAGTACTTTGCATGGATTATAAGATTTGAACCTTCCACTTCTGAAATTTTTCTGAAGATTTCAGGATAAAGTAATGCTGTTGCTCCAAATGTCGGCAACATCGGTATCTGGGAATAAACTGAGTAAAACGTTAAAACTTCTCCGGTTTTGATGTCACCAAGTACGTGTTTATCTACTGCAAATTCCAAGAAATCTTTGGTTTTTTCTTTTGCCATGCGATACAATTCTTCTTTATCAGTTTTCATTTCTTTCATCATTTCATTTGATATGTCTTCATCACTGAATGAATAACCTATTATATTATCTTTGTTATCTTTAATTTTTATTGCCTTTCTTTTAACTTTTTTATAAGTAACTGCCAAGTTGAGAAAATAAAAATGTGGAACTTTCTTTAGTTTTTCTTCATTTCCTTTTGGATTAACCAATGAGAAAATAATCTCTTCTATATTTCCTTTATTATTTTTACGTATTTTATTGATGTAATCTTTACGTATTTTATTGGAATAATCCGTTAACTTGTTCAGAATAAAAATTTGTAAATCTTCGCTGTTTTCTTCATTTATTCGACCTATGAACTGTGTAACATCAACTTCCGTTTCTATGTTCTTGTTCCCAAAACATACGTTACATTCTATTGAAACAACATCAATGCCAGACTTTAGTTCGCAGCTCAATCCAATTATATTGTTTTCAAGTTCTTTAATAACTTTAATGATGATGTCCTTATCTTTTTTATTCATATAATTCCTTTCTATAGCAAAACAGTAACCTCAATTGTATATCACGGCTACTGTTTTTATTTTCTTGATTTATTCTGCTTTGAAATACTTTGCAAGAAGTTTTGGTAACTCATCGTCCAAAATTGCTGAACGCTTTATTATTGGAGCAAGAAATTCTTTATCTCCTTTTTTCTTCTGTTTTACTGCATCCAACAAAATGATTATTGCTATTTCGTTTGCAATTCTATCACTGTTAGAAATATCTTTTTTCTCACAATTAACTAACTTATATTTTATTTTTTCAAAGCCTTCTCTTGATGCCACAATAACAAGTTCCGGCTCCGTTTCATAAGTACATTTAAACTGTGGTATTTTCTCGTTTAAAATTTTCACTATTTCTTCTACATTCTTTAAATTTTCTGTGTTGTTCATAATATTGATTCCTTTCTATCTATTTATTTAACCATTTTCCTTCACTTAACCATTTGTCTGTATCTTCTGGTGCTACCTTATATATCTCTTTATTGCATCCGTTACAGACTCCATATATTGTGTTTTCGTCTTCATCGTATTCATAATGATAACAGTTACTTCCACATCCACAACTATTTGTTGCGTCTGCGTCATAATAACACCACACATTGCCACTTTCGTAGCACTGAGTAAGCCTTTTTGCATGACTTAAACTTTTCATTCTTCATTCCTCCATCTCTTTGATTGTCTTATCTCTGTTCCTTTCGTATTTATCCTTGTCTGTAAACAGATATAATATTGTGTCTTCTTCGCAATACGTTAGAAACGCCAACTGTTCATCTGAATATGCATATCCAAGATATGCTTCCATGATGACATTCCTGAAGTTACATCTTTTAGCAAATTCCATTTCCCTTTTTAAACTCATGTGACTAAACAACGTAATGGTTTCTCTATTTTCATCTATTACGTTTGTGAAATTTGCATTTACTATTTTCTTGGTAATTTTTTCTAACGAAAATCTTGATAGGTCTAACGGAATAATTTCATATTCGTCTTTAGCCGGAACTCTTCCTGAGTTTTTGACAATCTCAAAATATTCATCTCTGGTTACTTTTTTTGGTTTATTTTCTTGAACCATAAAACTTGTCCTTTCTTTACTTCATTAAACCACAATTGAAAAGCAGAAATGCTAATGTTGTGGTTATAATTGTTCCTAAATTTCGTAAGTAGATTTTCATTTTCTTAAACTCTCCATTCCTAAAAAATTAGAAGGCTACGCACTAAACGCAGCCTTTCTTTCCTTTCAGAGTTTTTATCCTCTTTCTTTCTGTTTTTATTCAATCATCTCACCAACCATCATGTTGCCATGTTGTGTTATGTCTATCCAGCCATATGATGCAGCCTTCATGCATATATCTGAACATTCATCTCTTGTAAGATTAACGTTTATTAATATTTCACCATCTCTTGTTTTAACATACATGCCACCTTCTTCACCTACAATATGAATATCATAGCCTATTACGACCGCTTCAACTACTGTAGGTTCATTATTGATTTTGCACAATACTCTCATCTTCCTTATTCCTCTCCAATTATTTCGTTAAGTTCGCTTATGTTTATTCCTAATATTTTTGAAACATAACTATCGGTATAGTCGAAGTACATTCCCTTAGAAACCATACATAATCCATCAACTGACTTTCTCAATAACTGCTTAAGAAAAAGGTTTTCAGCTTCAACGCTTCTGTATATCTTTAATGGCTTACCCGGATACTTAAGCGCAAGTCCTTCCTTTTCCCATTCCTCTTCATTATATATAAATGAACAATTGACTGTACCTTCATTTATATCGGGATGATGTTTTCGAAACTCTGCTATTCCTTCAGCTATATCTTTCGATTCAACTATGAGATAACCATTTTGAAACGGAAACTTATCCCAATCACCAAAAGTAAAATAAAATTTTTTCATATGTTCTCCTTTCTTGAAACAAAAGAAAGAGAAACCTCAGTATAGGCTTCTCTTCTTCTTGTGCATTATTGTAATATTTAATTGTAATTTAAAAACTGACGTTTGTTATATCCTCTGGCTAACGCTTCATCAATCTTTATACGAAATATATACGATAATGAAATTTTGTCAAGATTTAATTTTCCGTTTCAAATTCTTTTTCTAACTCGTTTATTTGTTTTGATATATCTCTCGTTAAACTTATGGGTTCAACTTTTGTTTTTTTGGATATTTCTTCGATTCTGTCTTCTATTTGTTGTTTCAACAATAAAATTTCGTTTTCTGCCAAAGACTTTCCGTATACCTCCGTAATATTTTCAAAAACAATTGCAAGTCTTGCAACTATCAATACTTCTCTTTCCGTTCCTTTAAATTCCTCAATTTTTGGTAACTGAACCTTGCTTGATATTTGTTCATATACAACCGTAACCATAATATCATCATCTACAGGCTCTTGCTTTAATACCTTTAGTTTGTTTTTGTATTCCGGGTACTGTATATTAAATGTATTTTCTACGTATTCCTTTAAATTCATGTTAATCTCCTCGCTTATTTTTTAATCAGACTGCTCATCACATCGTCAATGCTCACTTCAGACTGATTTATTCTTTGTCTTGTTTCTGTATTTTTAGTTTCATTTTCTTGATTCTCAATTGTTTTATTTTCATTTTCTTCAGTTTTTGTTTCTGAACTTCTTCGTTTTGCACCGAATTTAAATTTTGTAACTGTTGGAGTCACATTTTCTTCCTGTTTTATAGCGGTTCCTAAATTGAGATTTTCCATAGGATTTACATTTTCTTTTGATGAGTCATTTTCTATGTTATTAACTGTTTCACTATTATCATTTTCTTGATTTGGTTTCACGTTTTGGTTTTGGTTGCCTGAACTGATAATATTTTGTTTCACATTTACGGCTCCGTTTTTATTTTCAATTGATGTCCTCTTTATTGGTATACTGCTACCGCTTACATCAATTTTATTTTCTCTATTTAATTGGAGTTGTTCCATTTTCTTAGCTTCTACTTCTTGTGCCTCTTTCTCCCATGCTTCAAATGTATCCTTAAAATTATCAGGTATTATTCCAATTTCATATAGTCCACCATATTTTGTCTTAAAGTTTGTTTTGTCTTTTAAGTCATAAACCCATTTTGGAATATGTTGTGATGCAATTGTTTTTTCAAACTTCTTACTTTCAGGATGAGTCCAAAACATTGCTTTTCTAATTTTAAGTGGACGGCTGCCGCCTACCCACAACAATCCCTGACCAAACGGGTCTTCCTCAGTCGGTTCTCTAAGGCGCATAACCTCATCAGGCGTAAGAACCAATCTCTTTCCTAATCCTTCCGATTGTGCAAAGTCTGAAGTATAATCTGTTACACGCAATGTTTTTAAATTCTTTCTCTTTGTTTCAACATCAATTGTTCCTTCTCCTGTTTTTCCGGAATAATACTTAGCTGTCATTTCATCATTACAACCAAGGAAAAGCTGAATGTCGCAGCCACCCAAAATTTCAAGATACTGATTGTTTGGGTATCTGTTTGCCATCTGAGGGATATTTTGAAAAATAATGCTGATTCCAATTCCACGTCCTCTAACTGTTGCAAGTTTTTTCTTAAAGTCAACAATTTCACCAATGTTTGGAAATTCATCCAACATAAAGTGTATTGGAACTATTGTTTTACCGTTTTGTTGTCTGTCAGCAAATGCTACCGTTTTAATGAAAAGATATGCAATGAAAAGAGTTGAGTAAACATCATATGTACTCTCTTGGTCTGATGTAATTATGTAATATGCACATTTTTGTTTCGCAGGAAGCTCTAAATCTATATCTTCAGAACCTGTTACCTTTTGTAACTTTTTGTTTTGCAATGTCTGTAATCGGGTTCCCAATCCCAATATTGCATTTCCTTTTACTTTATCAGCTTTAGAAAAAAGATTGTACGCTTGTTTTGCCGGATTATCTTCTTCTAATGCATCAAATTTTGCATCTAATTCTGAAACATCATTATTAAGAATCATCTGATATGCTTTTGCGAATGTTTTTTCTTCTTTAGGAATATCTTCGTCCAATTTAATATACAGGCACAGTGCTTTAAGTAAATCCATTTCAGTATTATCGTAAAAATGGTCAAACTTATCAGTGGTATTTCTTATAACGGTATCTACGAATGTGTTAATATTGTCTTCATCAACATCCCCAAGACAATGCCAACTGTCTGATGAAATCAAATCCTTCAAATTCCACTGTTTTACAACATATCCATTATCTTCACAATACTTTGCGGTATCTCTATACATTTCGCCTTTTGGGTCGGTGACGATTACTGTTTGTCCATTTTTAACTAACTGTATAATGGAGTTTCTAACATACGATGCACTTTTTGTACTTCCCTGCGAACCACAAACTGCTATGTTTCGATTTAATTTGCTATCGACTGGAAGTCCTACATATTTACCAGTATCTAAATCTATTCCAAATATAAGACCTGACATTTCCATTAGACTATCTTTTTCTTCGAGCAATATTGTTTTTTCTTCATCTGTCATCCATTTTGAAGTTCCGTAATGGTCATATTCTGAAAATTCAAAGTTTCTATCGTCACTATTTCCTGCTTTTCCTTCTTGTCTTTTTATGATTAACGACAACGCCGCTACGCCTACTATTGCAAAAACTGAAAACTTTCTGAATCCTGAACGATGAAGAGCCAGTCCTACGTTTCTCACAATACTTGCTGATATTTTTCCTTGAACGAGGCTCCCAAACATTCCATATATGTATGAAAGCAGCAATATTAAAGCGATACCAAGAAAACAAACTTGAACGCTTGAACTTCGAACAATTCTTACAATTTTGTCTGATAGTTCTTCGTTTTCATTTTCTTCTCTTTTTTCTTTTCTCTTGTCTTTGATTTTGTCAACAAAAAAAGAAACCCTCGATTTGATTTCAGGTTTCTTCGTTTCATTGCTCTTTTCTTCGTTATTTATTTTTTCATTGTCTGTTTCGTTTTCTTCGGTTTCTGTTTTTTCACTTTTTTTCTCTCCATTTTCTTCCCATAATTTCTCATTTTCTTTTTTTTTGTAATTTTCACTTTCTTTTGCCGGAATTTCTGCATGAACATAATTTTTTATTTTATATTCTACGTCTATGGTTTCGGGCGACTTCTTTTTTGTTTCATTTTCTTCGCTTTTTTCTTCCTTTTGTGTCGCCCCGCCTACGCTTTCTTTTAATATTTTGTATTTTTCCAGTTTTTCAAGATATTCTTTGCTCATTTTATTTTTCTTACGCATATTTTCTCCTTTCCAAATAATGGGGCGACTTCATATTTCTTTCATTTTTATTTTCTTTTTTCTTCCTTTTGTGTCGCCCCGGACTATTTTTCTATTTTTCTATAATGTCTTCAACCTGTTTTCGGTCTAAAAGTATATAACTATTCTCTTTCTCAAATATTTGGTCCAACATTTCTTTTTGTTCTTCCAAACATACGATTGTAACTATTCTTTCAGGTGAATGTTTATTACATTCCATTACTTTCTTAATATTTCCCATGTTAAGGTCTATTAAGTTCATGTAAAACTGATTATCTACAACTCCAAACCAATTTGTTTTCATATCGCTATTTAATTCACTGTTTAATGCGTTTAGAATTTTATTTCGATTTTCTTTAGATGTAGCAATCTTTAGTTGAAACTCAGAAGTTTTAAATGGAACGTAATATTTATGTGTGTCTTTTGAATTTATATAATACAACGATGATTTTTCATCAGATTTTTCTCTTGTTGTACTCATAATTGCTTTTAAAGTTTTTTCATTACTACTTAGTACAATTTCATTAATGGTTCGTTGTGCCGGGTTCCCATCCATTTTCTTATTTTTAAGTCTGTCTATAAATCTTTGTTCTATTGGTTTTAGCATTTTAAATTGTCCGTCTACTCCATATATTTTATATACTTCATCTTTCGTTATGCATACTCCATTCACTCTTGCCTGTTTAACTTCTTGTCCTAACTCCTTTTTCAATCTGAAAGTATCTATGTATATGGATTCATTTCTAGGTTCATTCAATGTTGGTATTTTTTCTGCTACTTCTATTTGAGTATTACCAAAGGCTATTATGTTCATTCCCCTTAACTGTCTACTTGTCATTCTTACTTTTTTTACTACAGAATATCTTAGTTCGCCTACAGGACTGTTTGCAGAATACAAATCAAATTTTTCTTCTACGTATCTTATACCATCTTCTGTTAGATATATAGAGCTTCCAAATTCGGGTTTTCGCTTTTCTATATATCCTCTTTTCTTTAGCCTGTTTATTTCTGTTTTTAGAACGCCTGAATTTTGTATAATCTTTTTTGTATGTTCATATCGGACTTCTCCACTTAGATACAAATAGATTAATATTTTGCTTGCGTTACTGTATTTATTATCTATTTTCATTCAATTATCACTCCTTTTTTTGATACCGTTTAGGTTTCCGCAATAATTTACCCTACTGAATACAATAACGGTACTTTTTGCGTATCATTTTTAATCGGAAACCCTTAAAGTTAAGGAAATTATTGTTAACTTTTGGTGTTGACTTTTTCGCTTTATGTTTTTGGCGATTTGTCAACACCTTAAGTAAACGTTATTTATCAACACTTTTTTATTGCTGATACTTATATTTCTGTCTTAAAAATCTATTTACCATATGATATGGAATTATATGAATTATTGTCTTTGTTTCGTCACCTCTGGTCGTGATATTCATTATCTGACAGTCTTCCCCTCTGTCACTTTCCAACATGCCGATTGTTACAATTGCATCCAACAACTGCTTTTGTTCTAAAGCATTGTAATTGTCGTTATCTCTTATTATCTGCTCATTAACATCATACGCATATATATGCTCATAGCATACAAATGCTTTTTTCAGCGGTTCAGTGATTCCTCTTTTTAACATAAAAGCCTTACCTTCCGTTATTGTGCTACTTTCATACATGCTTCTTTTAACAGGAGTATTTCTATGTAGCATCAAATCATTGTAGATGAAACTTATGATACCAGCTTTACTTTTTACTTTTACAGGATACAACTCTTTTTTTGCTAAATTTACCTTATATTTTCTTTCAATGTCATCTTCATTAGATATTATTTCATCAAGGTTTTTAACTGTGATTTTTTCAAGTTGTTTCACTTTTGCGTAGGAATCAGTTAGTTTATTTTTACATTCTTCAATATAACCCTCTCTTAATGGGTCGCTTGAATACATCAAATTGTCGTATATTTCAGCATAATCATATATGTCTGTTGATAAATTCATAATTTCCCGCAGTAGGGTAATCATCTTTACACTTTCCTGCTTAATATTATTCAATAGTCTTCACTCCTTCTTCATCAACAAGATAATATCCTAATGCCTTATTGTTATTCGTGAATGTAATAGTTTCTTTCTGACCGGGATTTTCAACTATAACAAAGAATTTCCCATCACTATTAGTACGATTAACAATATTTGAAAGCATTTTATCATTATTTTTTTCAAAATATAAAATATCGTAAATATCTTCCCCAACACTTACAAATAACTGAAACGGTTCATTTACCTGTGGAAATACATTATTTAAGTCAATTTCCACATTTTTCATTATTTCAGCTAATAATGTCATTGCTCTATCCAATTTTTTATTAAACTTCTTTGAATTAATACTGTTTAATATAACTGCATCATTTTCTTCACTTGCTACTGCATACTTTTGTTTCACGGCATATTTGAAATTTGCCCTAACAACAACTTCTTCCATATCAAAGTAATCCATCGCCTGAGTTACTGTAATCTGTCCGAATCTCTTTAATGCAAAAATTATCTTTTCTAAATCTTCATGTACCATTACCTTTGTCATATTATTTCTTCGTAACGCCCTTTTTATCGGCATTACACTCCTTTCTAAATGCTAATACGTATTAAATACGTATTGTATGCGTGTTATATACGTATTGATTACGCATACAATACGCATTGTGTACGTGTTACTATTATGTATGCTTCTAAGCGCCCATTTTTCTTTTTTCTTCCATAGCAATTTTCTCTAAATCTGTTCTGCTTGTTGTTATATATCTATGTTCTAATGGGCTTGCCTTGAAGTTAACAATCATATTGTTATTGTTTGCAATTAACATAGCCGTTCCTCTTTCGAAAGACTCAATTTTGTCTCTTTCGTTATCATTGAGATTAAGTGCTTTTTGAACTACACACGCTTCATCATGTTCGAGCTGCAACACGAACTTAATCTTTGAGTTGTTTATAATACCTTTTCCAAACTTTCCACCTGCCAAAGAATAGAAATCTCCTAAATCCTGTGTTGCTCCAATTGCACTTCCACCATAACCTCTAATGATTTTGAAAATTTCTAAAACATATTCGGCTGCAAGTTCATTGCTTCCTAATAATTTCCACAACTCATCAATAATGATTGTTTTTAATTTTGTTCGGTCTTCTTTTGCTTTAGACCACACATAGTTAAGAGCAACAAACATTCCAACGACAAGTAAATCTCCTGTCAGTCTTGAAATATCTATTACTGTATATTCATTATTTAAATCCACATTAGTTTGTTGATTAAATGTTTTAGCTGACCCTGTTACAAGTCTTTTTAATATATTGGCTATTCTTTTTGTATCTGCATTTCCCATCAACTTTTCATACAAATCTCCAAGAATAGGCATTGTCTTAACTGTTCCATCTTCGTTGTATAAACTCTTATTATCGTGAGTAATTCCAAAATCTTTGTAGGTGTTTATAATCTCTTCATCTATCAACTGCTTTTCTTCATAAGTAATATCAGGTACAAGCAATGCGAAGAAAATTAATAAGTCCTGAACTTTTTCGACCAACAAACTGCTTTCAGAAACAATTTCACCATCTATGAATTTGTTGTTACTTTCAGATTTTGGTCTTATTTCCATGATATTAATACAATTTGAAGAATCCGGAGAAATTGTAATGAATGAACCTTTAACCTTTTCACAACTTCTAGCAAATTCTTCTGCCTTAAGTGGTGCTATGATACATACCGGAATATGCATAAGCCTTTGTCTTAATGCTATAATGTTTAAATCGTAAGTTTTACCTGCACCAGAGGTTCCCAGAATGACCATGTTTGCGTTTTTGTATAAATGATTGTTGAAGTTATCTAAACTAACAAGTGCGGAATTTTCTGCTGTTCCTATCATTACTCCACCATTGCCCGACATTTCATATGACGTAAACGGATAGAACATTGACAATCCTTTAGTTAAAACATTTTGTTTAGATTGTTTATCAAGTTGTTTGTCTATTGTGTTAAATGGCATGTAAGAGTTATATGCTGCTTCCTGCTTATTAACACATGTCGTTATTCCATATTCGTTTGTCTTTAGATATTTCTTTACTTCCTTAACTTTATATTCAAGAGCTTCCAAGTTTTCAGCAGTAATTGTTATCATTGTATTTACATAATAGAAATCCTCATTATTTTTTAAGCCTTCCTTTATAAAGTTTCCTGAATCTACCGACACTGTAAGATTGTCTGTGTTTTGAGATTCTGCATTAGTATCGTTTAGTCTCAATTTATTTATTCGTGTACTTCTTGCTACTTTGTCTTTCATTAATTCTCTGTCATACTTTCTAACAAATAGGTCTGCATCAATGCCTTCACCAAGATTAGTCAGAATTGAAAACCATGCATAGAATTCATTTTCGTGATACCCGTTACTTTGCAGAAACATAAATGAATAATACGTTCCATCAATTACTACATATCGACTATTCCTGAAATCAATACTCTGAGGTGATACATAATCTCTAATCGGAATGCTTGATATATCCATCTTATTATTTTGGCTTAAGTAACGTTGTCTGACATCCGTTATGTTTATTTCAAAAGGAATATCAAATGCCTTATTTCTGTTCAAAATGTCATATATGAACTTAGCCTGTTCGTGATTCTTTTTTTCGTTTGTTTCGTATACTGTATTTCCGCAAGTTTTTAAGTATTTTCTTGCAGTTTCTTCATAATCATATAATTGTCTTTCAGCTTTTTTTCTATTTCCTGCTTCAACCCTTGATTCACTTTCATATTCAAAAGTGACGAAAAATCTACGTGAAATTGCTTCGTTTCTTGCTGTTTTTTTAATAAAATCAATCTGATTGTCATAAAGTTCCTTAACGTCTTCGTATTTTTCTTCGACTTTACATTTTTGAATTTCGCTTATCATCCTGTCTACAGATGCCTTTCGAGAAAGACATTTAACTTGAAATGATTTAGGTGCTATACGCAAATATTTTTCAAAAGAACTAATTATTTTTTCCTGCTCATGCTCATTTTTTAAGTCAAAGTTAACAGGTTCAACTTCACATATTTTAAGAAAACGATTATCCGTTGTTTCAATAACTCCATTCTGAATGTTCTTTATCGGAATATAATTTGATGCAAGAGTTAAAGGATAAAGTGCTTCATCTTCTATATTTTCCAATTCTCTTTTTCCCGAACTGTTTCGAATAGTGTTTAATCTTGCCCTTGCAATCTGAAGTCTTTCACCAATTTCGTTAACGGACTTATTTGATTGTTTTCTCGATACTTTATCATTTTTCAGCGCCTTTTTTGCCATTTTTTTAAGTTGTTTATTTTGGTTTGCCATGATTACTTTCTCTCCTTTCTTCGTTTCTTTATCATTGCCTTATCTTTTCTCTTACGGTATTCAGAATCAGGTTCCTCTAAAACACGCCTATTTTTCATAAACATTATCCAATTAAATAACGCCGTTAATAAACTCTGATTATTTAGACCAACTATTCCAAATACAGTTATAGGAATAAGTACTAAGCCAAGATAAATAGACACCTCAAATCCCAGACTTAGTTTAAAAATAATAAATATGCAAAGCCCATCCATTAAGGCTGTTTCAACAAAATTTTGAATTTTATTTCCCCAATAATTGAAGTTTCCGGGTATTCTTCGTCTTCGCTTGTTATAATCCATCTTTTATTTTTCTTCCTTTCCAATAAAAGAAGCGCAGTTTAAAACTACGCTTCTCTCATTTATTATTCTGTTTTTAGTGCATTTTTTATGATTGAATCATATGAAGGTATCTGATTACCTAATCCATGCTTATTCAATAAATCAGGTATAATTCTCATAAGCGTTACAGGGTCTATGGTTGTTTCTGCATTATGAACTCCGGTGTTTACTTTCATTATTTCAAAATGTAGGTGAACTCCCGTTACCTGACCTGTTGCTCCCATATATCCTATAAGTTGACCTACATCTACGTGGTCTCCCTTTTTGACTTTAGGAGAATTTTGCATATGACCATATAACGCATAGTATTTACCATCATAGATGCATACACAGTATCCATATCCGCCATATCCGCTTCCGCTTACTCCCATTCCGGCAAACACAACTTCTCCTGATTTAGCAGCATATATTTTTGTTCCTGCCTTTCCCGATAGGTCTATGCCCTGGTGGAAATCGTAGCTTCCGCCAAGAGTTCTATCCCCATAATCATCCTCAAATCTCCAATTATCATTCCAAGCAAGAGGCATTTCATATACATCTTCTGTTTCTGTTTTCAATTTTTTAATAGCGTTGTATACAGGTATGTATCTATGTGACCTATATTTGCTTGTAACCTCATTATTCAGTGTTAAAGTATGCAGATAATCAAGTCCATCCTCGGCACTACTGAAAGCTGCTGCATCTCCATAATGATTTATACACTGATACATTATTGTTAATGCAGTTGCCGGGGATTGATGTTTAATTGTACACAAATAAGCAATCAGTTTATCATTTGTGATTCCATACTTTTTGTATTCATCTATGTAGGCATTTATGTCTATTACTGCCTGCTCATTCTGAATGGTTTTTGATGTATCTGTTGCAAGAAGTTTCTTTATTGCATCCAGTTCAGCAGATGAAAATATTCTGCAACTGCTAACCCAGTCTGAATTCCCTTGTATTTCATCGTACAGGGCTTCTCCAAGTGTTGACTTTGCGAAATCTTTTTGTGCATTACACATCTTTCTCAAAATGTTATGCGCCCTTCCCCCATACCACTGAACGAATCCTACAGTAATAGTTTTTTCCCTTGTACCTGATATTGGATTTCTCGCACTCAAATATCCACTTGCACGACCTCCCGTTTCTGCTCCAAATATGAGGTCAATAACCTGTTCAGCAAGGTTATTTGAGGTTATGTATGTTTCGTTGATGTCCGACGAATAATTTTCTTTCGTCTTGTTGTTGTTAATAAATATCTTGTCAAAATCGACTTCTTTTGAAACTCCATCAAGAGAATTATGCTCCGTTGCATATCCCAACAACTTAAATGCTTCAGTAATGGCTTCAGGCTTTTCGATTCCAAGAGCAATTCTGTATGAATCATTGTTTCCAATTTTGTCTGCATCTGGGAAATTCACGTCTATTGAATAATCGTAAGACTTAATTTCTCCGTTTGCATCTCTTGTTTCATCCAAATGCCACGAAAAACATGCCTTATCGTTATATTGAATTTTTAATGGTTCTTGACTAGGGTTACTAACAGTTCCGTCTAAAAATGCCAATAATGTAGTACCATTGACGTTATATGATGAAACACTGTTTAGAGCGTTTTTAACGTCAGAGTTGTTTAAAGTAACTGTTTCTGTACTTGTGCTTAATGTTTCAACGTTAATGTCTATAGTTTTTTTGAATCCATTTGCCTTATATTCAAGATTGTCAATTACTTCCTGAGACCAGCCCTGTTCAGAAATATAACTGTCACTAAAGGTAGCTGAATACACCTGTTTTAGATGCTTTCTGCAATTTTTATTAAGTGTTACTCTTAACTGACCATTAATTAATACAATAGATGCTCCGTTTTTTATGGTTTCTTTACTACTATCTGTTGATGTCAATTCCACATCAGCCTGATATGTTGCATTCATAATTTGCAGTGTACCATCCGCTGTTTGAGTTGGTAACTCGCCTAATTGTTTAACCATGTCAGCTTTAGCCTTTGTAACAGTGGAAGTATCAAAAAACATATCCTGATACATTCCATATGCTCCTTCGCTATTCTGATACGCATATTCAATTCTTTCAGGTTTTATTTTCTTAAGATTAATTGACTGTATCTTAGTTGTACCGTCAACATTTTCGGTATTATCTCCATATACGTATCCATTTTGAATTGTATATGTATCTTTCATTGCATATTCCAATTCTGAACCTGATGCAATGGCTTTGTACGATTTTGCAAGGAATTCCATGCAATCCTGAGCATTAGCATCATCTGACAAAAACTTATCCATAATATAGTCTCTGTTAGGGTATACATAGTAAATATACTTAGCAATGTACTCAGCCAAGACTTCATTCCATTCATCTACAGTTGTGTTTGATGCTCCAATTCTATTTCCATATGTTTCCATTTTTGAATCCGCAACATCGTAAAAATTTTTATTATCAAAATACTCATATTTATTTTTAGTATTGAAAACCAATATACTAGATGTATTAAATCCATATTTGGAATTGTCTTTATTTGAAACCAACGATTGTTTTTCTTTTGACAGCTCCAATTTATTTCCGCTAGTATCTCTTATGTTTGATATATATTCAGAATAAGGTACGTTTAATTTGGATAAATCGCTAAAATATACGTTGTGTTCATAATTAGACACTCCTAGGTAATAAATTGTCCTTATGTTTACTGTTCCCTGATAAGCAAAGTAAGCGGGAACATTATAGAAAAATGAGGGATACCACTTTTCAAATTCGACATTTTCTTCGCCTGGCAAAGAAGATGAAGATAATCCCGACAAATAATCATCTTTAATTGTTATTTTTGATAAAACATCATTACCCTTATCTTTTCGTAATTGTTCTATGCTATCCATAACAGTTTTGACTGTATATGAGTCTTTTTTTTCGTTATATGCAACCAAATCATTATTGATAATTTGGCTCGTATCAGCATTTACATAGCCACCAAGAACCAAATTATAATAAGCATTGTCAAAGGCAAGTCCTGCTATCTGTTCCTTAACATATGGTTGTTCAGAATAATATTTGACTTTTTCTTCGAATTCATTATAATTCTCCGACAGAAAAACTCTGACTAACTCTGGGCATTCCTGCTTGTATACCTGAAGATTCGAGAACATTGATACTACGGCAAGAACGATAATTAACGGAAGATATATAAATGCGAAAATGGGTGCGCAAATACCTGCGATAGCAGTACATCCGGCTACTATCCATTTTGCAACCTTAACAATTATCTTTCTTTTATATTTGCCTAACTTCTTATCGGCTACAATTTTAGCAGCGTCTGCCGCCTTCTTTCCTAACGAACTTTGTTTTTGTTCATCACTCAATTGCAATTCGCTCCTTCCTAAAAATATAGAGGTGCTTATCTATCAATAAGCACCTCATTGTTTAATTAATTATGCCTTCTTCAATTGGGTCTCCGTTAACATATTCATAGAATCTTTCTCCATTAATGTTAACCCATCCTTCAGCAGAATTATCATTTCCTTTTGATGAACGTTGTTCAATTTCATCCTTGTGTAGTTCATTGTATGGTACACGCTTATAAGGAACATATACTTTTTTGCCATTGCTTAATGTCTGTTCCCTTACACCTGTTTGTGTGCCATCCGCCTGTATATTCTGATTGTAAGAAGTATATCTGATACCTGATTGGTTAAGATATTTACCTCCTCCCGGAACTTTTTCATCATATCTTCTTAAGTCCTTAGATGAATAGTAATTACCGTTCATATGTACATATCCTGCATTACCATTTCCATCTTTATTAACGAGATATTTGCTGTTTTGTGCGTTAAACGTCTTTAATGTACCATCTTTTTCGTTATACCCATTAAAATCAAGTCCTGAATTTTTCATTTGACGTTTGCCATATTCTGTAAGTTTACCGCTAGAATCAGTCCAACCCGATACGTTAACATTTTTGCCATCTTTAGTTTTAGCAAATTCTGAACCATTTTGAATGCTTCCAACCATTGCATGTTTTTGACCGTCTCCAATATTAACAAGACTGTCTCCGACTTTAGCGAATTTATTACCTGCGTAATCTTTGCCCACAACATTTCCATCCGAATCATACAAATCGCTTTCTTCAATGTCTGCTCCATTTACAAGTGCGCCCGTATCAGGATTCATATAATACTCGCCGTTTTCGTCTGGAACAGTATTAATGTTTGCACTTTCGAGTGCAGCATATGGACTTACATCATCTGCGCCTTCAAGTTGGATATTAGCATCTGTTATATCTCCAAATCTTTCCGCTCCGGCATCAATTTTTGTTCCATCCATTGCTTCAACCATTCCGTTTTCATCAGCTTCAGCATCAGGATTAATCTCATGTAACATTCCATCTTTGCCATATGCATACATTCCATCTTCTTCAGGAACAATATTCTTTTTATTACCATCTTGTAGCTTTTCGTTAAGATTTTTACCATCTTCAATATTGGTTGGAATATCTGTTATAGGCTTTGATGCACTGTCTGTACTTGCAAGGCTAATTGATGCAGCCTTAAGTTGCAAGTTAGATTTCGTTCTTTCTGCAGCACCTTTAACAAGGTTTGTGCCTGCTTTAAGGGCAAAACCGCCGACAAGACTTTCCCATAATGAGCGATTCGTCCATCCAACAACATTAAGTCCAAGTTTATCTATATACTTTTCAAGCTCCTTAATCATTGTTATGAAAGCAAGAATAACACCAAAACAAAAAGCCTTACCGATGATGTTTCCTACCATTCCCGACAATATGAACCCTCTGGTTATTACTTCCTGCGCACACTTCATAAAGCCAATGTTAAGAATAAGAGCTATAGTATAGCCTGCAATCATTCTGCACCAAGATTCAAATATCTTAGATGTTGATTTTGACGGTGCCGTTGCAAATGCAAGTGGTACACAATACAGTACTACATAAAATGCGACTAAACGTTGTATAAGTTTCCAACATACACCTACAGCATTGTACGCTATCAGTAATACCAAAACGCCATATATTAAAACATAAATTATAATCCCTAGCAAAACTAAGAAAAAGCCTGCCTGAGTAGATAATAAAGCTCCTGCCAATGCGTCACTTGCGAGGTCTTTTGTATTGTATTTAGATGCAGTATCACTCAAACTTGCATCACTTGATGATATAGTTGAATTTGTATCATCATCTTTTTCTTTCTTTTTCTCATTATCATTACCTGTTGTTTCTGCTTCGGTTGACTGAGATTGATTAGACTCAAAAGAATCTCCTGTATCATTTAAATCATCATTAAGTGTAGTGTAATCACTTGAATTAACTTCTTTTCCCGTTAAATCTGAAATCAAATTCCATGAACTTTGCAAATCGTTTCTTAAACTTGAACCTGCCGATTCATATTCTGCAGTGTTAGTCCATTCAACTGTTGCGGATAATAAAGGTTCAACTAAGTTTCCACCAATAAAATTTATGAAGAAACTTGTTGATAGAATTAAACCATAAAATATAATGAACCTGATAATAAGTTCAATAGGATTATCCTGCGAGTTTGAAAATCTTCCCCACATACATTTAATTAAGTTCCATATTACAAGCAATACTATAATTCCTTTTGCTAATGGAACTAAAAAATTCAATGAGAAGTCAAGAACAGGCTTAAGAATTACCGATACAAGACCATCTGCTCCTGTACTTATGAAAAAATTCATAGCCTTGAACATTACACCTGCAAGTCCCTGACATATTTGCCCTGCGCCCTGTGCAATAAATTGAAACAGAAGTTGAAACAATTTAGTAATGATACCTCCTGATACAAAGTAGGTATTCAATTTTTTATTTTTCTCCTTTCTTATGCTAAAAAAGGTGATGCTACATGGCATCACCTTTATCTAAATGACTAACAACTATTCTGAAATTTTAAAGGAATCAGCAATACTTATTAATCCGATAATACTCATAATACCTATATAGGCTAAAGCAATTCGTTTTAACCAGTCATATGCTGCACCTGCTTTCTTATCATCTTTTGAAAACAAAATGAAAAGAAATGCTATTATACCCATAACACCAGCAGCAGCAGTTGCGAATGTCATTAAAGCTCCTCTTAATTCCTCAAATTTTTCTGTGAATTTCTGAACGGCTTCAGATATAGTCAATGCATGTGTAAATCTTGTATTATTTACAACTGTTAATGCACTAGCACCTGCACAAACTAAACCTGTTACCCCTGTTTTTCTCAAATCTGCTACCTTGTTTTTCACGTATTTAAAACTCATACTTTTTCCTCCTTTCGTAAGTTTTGTCGTTAAAGTTAAAGTGGGTACAAAAAAAGCAAACTTCCTTGCGGAAACTTGCTTTAATCAATCTGTACTATATGTACGTTATTAATATGTCCGATAAAATACGGCGCTTCAATGACCCTCATAGTGGCGTAAAAGTGGCATTTTTGCTTTTTTTCGTATTTTTTTGAAATTTTGAGGTGTTCGGATTTTTAAGATTTCTGTTCGAATTTATATATTAAGGTGTTCGGATTTTTAAGAAAACATTTTTCGAAAAGTGCTATTTCAAAGGCTTTCTGAGCAATTACTATTATTATAATAATATATATTTTTTTAATATTTCTTTTTACTCTGAGGGAAAATCTTTATTTTAGATATACTTAATTTATTGAAAATTTAGCAAAATTTCAGTCAAAAATATTTAAAATTTCGTATCATAAAATAATTACTAAATTTTAATTACGTTTGTTGTGCATATTTCACAAAATTAATTTTTTTTTCAAAATGTGTCCCTTTTTGACCTTTTTCGCCATTGTTATATATATAAGGACTTATTTACCTCACATAAAAAATCAATCGAAAGGAGATGAAGCCAATGAGCATTAGCGGACAGCAACAGTCTGATACAAAACATGGATATTATCCGTTGCGTAAAGTTGACCGTGCATTATTATGCCAAGTCAAAGACTTAATTAAGCCGGGTTCAAATGCATATCTGTATTTGTATTTATCATTGGCTTCATTAGCATCTTATAGCGACTATATATCAGCAACAGGTAACGATACAATCAAAGTAAATGTAGGTGGTAACTGTCTTAAAGCTAAAGAATTAGCTGATTATGTAGGACTTAGGGACACTCATTTATTGTATTCAATGCTAAAAAAACTGGAGAAAATGGAATTGATTACATACACACGCATTAAAAGAGGATATGTGGTCTATAACGTGAATGATTTTAGAAAAAGCAATAAACCTACAAAAATGATTAGACATATTCATCATGGTTTTTACTTTGTTTCTGAAAAAATAGTTACAAAAATTGCAAAAATGGCTAACAGTATTGCGTTATGCGACTTATATTTATATTTTTGGATTTTAAGTGAAAAGAATAATCAATTTATACCTCTCTCAGAGGTTTATTCTGTAGCAATCATCAATGATGCTCAACGCAAGGCGAATACACCTATCACTTCATTGTCAATGATTTCTGAATTCTTTGGTGTTTCGAAATCAACGATAAGTGAAAAAGTAAATAAGTTGTGCAAACTTAAATTGATTTCATTCGTAACATTGCCTGAAAACTTAGGAAGTATAATTGTTACTAATACTCCCGAAAAGCAGTGTAGCGTAGATGTTTCAGTTGTATATTCATACTTTAATATCAAAACTGAATATGACGATTGTGAAAGTATAAATTATGAAGAATGTTTAGCTGAAATAAGTATAAACGGAAGTTTTAAGAATAAGTTTACAGATGCATTTAATAAGACTATTAAGGGCATACTTTATTGGTTGAAGCGCAAGCGGATGTATTACGGTAGGGATAAAATTAAAGTACAAATTGATTTTGACTCAATCATTTTACTTAACCAAAGCCGTAATACGTATTATAAACGTATAGAATACGCATTATGTACGTATTAATTCCAAATATCCTAACTCGTTATCAGGCAAAAATATCTGATTTATATAATTAGGAGGTTGATTATGGGTAAAAACGGAATTGTAATTGTAAAAGATGATTCATCTGAGAGTTATCACGACACTCGCTTACTTATGCAGCTATATAGAGCAACTGCATTCAGAGCCAAACATTATGAAATTGTTGCAAGACGATATTTTGAAAACGAATATAATTGCAATATTACAGAATTTCTTGATAGCGTTAAACAAGCGGGGCTTAATTTGAATGATGACATTCAATTAATTGGATGTGTTGATGATGTTAAGTATTATCAAGACAAATTGGCAATAATTGAAACAAACTTAAAATATATTCGTGACGAATACCCTGATGGTGAACGAATATATTGGACTTTATATCATACATATGTTTCTCGTCAGAAAGGTGGCAATGCTAAAATAAGAGCTGATATTAGCAAGGTTTTAGATTTAAGTTCGGTAATTAGTGAACGTACTTATAGACGTTGGGAACGCAAGGGAATGGATATTCTTGATTATCTTCTATGGGGAACTTCCGTATACAATGAAGAATTAACAGAATTTTTAAAAAATCATGCACAGGAATTAATAGACAGTGTAACTCTTTATTAGTTGTAAAATATTTTTTAAAAATTTTAAAATTATGCAATTTTTACGAAAGAATTAAAATATCAAATTGTTATAATTTAAGTATAATTAAGAAAGGAGCTAACGCAGGTAATTGCGTTAATTAAAAAAAACTATGGTTATATCAATTGATTTAGGAAACAAAAATGTAAAAACCGATAATGAAGTTATTCCAACTTCACTTTACAAGACACCTTTTAATGTGGGATTCGGCGAACCAGCTTTGAAATACAACGGTAACTATTATTATGCATCAGGTCAACGACTTAAATACTGCAAAGATAAAACTACTGATGAATCTTTTTACATATTGAATCTCATCGCAGTCGCTAAAGAACTTGATAAAGCATTAAAAGAGGCGGGGAACACGGATAAGGTCATCACTAATAATTTGACTTTACTTCACGGATTACCACCTGCACACATGAAAATGGCGAAGAAATATAAAGAATACTTCGAAAGTGATGATTATGTAACTTTTGAATATAACAGCAGAACATACAACATTCGGTTCAATCATGTATATGTATATCCACAAGCATATGCTGCAGCAGTAACAACTTTTGATACTTATGATTTTTCTAAGAATCCTAAAGTTGTTGTTATAGATATAGGCGGATTTACAGCGGATTATTTGTTATTAGAAAATCAGATTCTAAACCGTGATGTTTGTGGTTCTCTTAATAAAGGAATTATTCTTTTATATAACAAGATTTCAACAATGGCAAATGATAATTTTGACTTATCTTTAGATGAAGGAGATATTGACAGACTTTTAGGCGGAAGACTTCTTAATGGTAATCAGCAATTGTTGGATGCAGTTCAGAGCATGGCTCAGGATTTTGTAGACACATTCTTTGAAGGATTTGCTGAAAAGGACATTGAATTAAAAACAGTTAACATCATCTTCGTAGGAGGTGGTGCTTTAACACTTAAACCGTACATAATGAAAAGCCCTTTGATAAAAGCTGAAAATGTATCTTTCATTGACGACATTAAGGCTAACGTTAAAGGTTATAGAGAGTGCTATGAAATTCAACAGTCCGTTGCTGAATAAAAATGAAAAAGGAGAAATGTAATGGCGACAAAAAAATTTCCAAACAAGTTCACATTGCAGTTTAATCCAAATTCTACACTTCAAATTGATGCAATTAAGTTTCTGAATTTGTGTAGTCCTCGTAGTAAATCTGTTATGGTTGCTGAGGCATTGTATGAATATAATCAAAAGTATCATGTTTTTGATTTAGACAGCATTGAATTAAACTTAGATGTTGCTACCATGAAAGCAACTACATTAAGTAGTTCTACACCTTTTGTAAAATCTAAAGAAACTGCTATGCAGAACAATGTTCCAACTGAAACAGTTGCTAAAGATGAAATAATAAAAGATACTAAAATAGAAACACCTGCATCAAAAGTTTCAAATGATGAGAAGGATTCCTCTGAAGACACGGATAAGTCCTTAGACATAGATACTATTAATATTAACAACAATTCTACTAAAGCAGCAAGTGACCGAAAGAAAGCTGCTGCTTTAGCAGGTTTAAGTTTTTTTTAGAAAGTAGATACGGATTAATATGGCAATACAACTTCTTGTACAAAACAACTCAGGTGTGGTTTCAGTAAAGAGACTTCAGTTTTATGAAAATGTCAGTGATGATTTTTTCAAACAAACAGTAAAATTGTATGACAGAAAATCAATATTTGATTTTATAAACTATTTTTCCTGTAGTTTCTTTTTCGGTGATTATAATGAATATCGAAAGAGAAAATACGATTACGATTTATCATTATATATGGTAGTATACAGAAATGGGAATATGTCATGTATGGCTTTTCTTAATGTATATGAAAAATCATATCACTTAGAAACCATATCTGATTGCCTTGTTGCCGGGAAATCAAATAATGACATTCTGTTATGGAATAAAATTGTATCATATATTAACAGACAAAATAAAACACTTTCCAAAAAGATTACGTTTAAAAGAAAGGACGATATTTTATGGCTTTAGAAAAACTTAAATTTGTATCAAAAATTAAAAAAGCTCAAGACATTAGTATTGAACAAAAAGTTGAGAAAATAAAAAATGATAACAATGAAATTGACGAACATGTTGCTGATGCTAAAATCAAAAGACTACGTTATTTTAACAGTTTAGTTATTCCTGTAATCATATCGGTTATTGCTGCAAGCATATTCAGTTGTTTCTTCGGCTTTAATGTTATCTCAGGTAAATCAATGCAGAATACATTACATGACGGACAGGTAACTTTTTATAAAAAATTTAATTTGAATAAAGTTGAAAAAGGTGACATAGTCATCTTTAAAAACACTTATTACGGAGATAGCGAAATTATTAAGAGAGTTATTGCAGTTGCAGGAGACACTATTGAAATAGACGGAACAGAAGTTATTCTCAATGATGAAGTTCTTAAAGAATCCTATGTTTCGAAGAAAAACTTCAAAGAAGAAAGTTTTACAGGAAAAATAACTGTTCCAGAAGGATATGTTTATGTTTTAGGCGATAACAGAGATAATTCAGCCGATTCAAGAGTATGTGGCGTAGTTGCCATTGACGATTTAGTTGGAGTTTTAGTTAAACATTATTAATCGGAGGAAAATATATGGAGAAAATCATATCTAGGATAGATAACATCGGTTATTCAGCTTTTAACCAGTTATTTCCCCTTGAAGAAAAATTTGTAGTTATATTTTTATTGAGTGGAATTGCGATAAGTTTGTTGTTTATGATTTTTCATAACAGTAACATAGTTAAAACCATACTAACTGTTGCGGATGGACTAATACAAGCAGTTGGTGGTCTATATGTTGCCATACTGTTAATCTCAGCATACTCAGAAAATTCCATTTCAAAAGTTTTAAATCTGTTTTTAAATTCCAAGTATATCTTTGTTTTAGTTTTTATTGACGTTGTATTTATTATCCTTGCAAGAAAGTATAGAAAATAAAATTCTATAAGGAGGTTTTTATGAAGAAAGCATTATTAATAGCAGAAAAACCCGCTCTTGCTCAGTCAATTAAAGAGGCTTATCTTCTTATGAATGATAAGCCTTTTTCTATTACTTTTGCTGCTGCTAGGGGACATCTCATTGGTATGGACGACCCTGATAAGTATTGTGCTGAGTGGGGTTATCCATGGACTTTGGAAGTTCTTCCAATGATTCCAAAGCCGGGACAATTTAAGAAATCTGTTAAAAGTGATTGTCGAAAAATTTATAGTAACATTGTAAAAGAGCTTAATTCAGGCGAATATGATTATGTTATATCCGCAGGCGACCCAGGGCGTGAGGGTGAATTAATCATAGATGAAATTCTCACCTTAGCAAAATGCAAATTACCACAACTTAGATATTGGTGTCAGGACCAGTCAGTTGCTTCATCACAAGCTGCATTGAAAAACCTATTGCCACCTCAGATGAATCTCAAAAAGGCTGCCATGCTAAGAGAGTGGTATGATTGGTTGTTAGGCATGAATGGTTCGAGAGCTGCAAGTTTATCAACCGGATTAAAACTCAGTGTTGGCAGAGTTATGACTGCAGTTCAAAACATGGTTGTAATAAGGGATTATGAACATGAAAATTTCATTCCAGTTCCATATTATGAATGTGAGTTTGAAATTGATTCTGATAACGGTTCATTTAAGGGTTATATGCTAAAGAACCATAATGATATTAAGTTTGATAATGAAAATGAAATTAGAGATATGCTCGCAAAGGTAGATGGAAACGGAACTGTTGTTGACGTAAAAAAGAGCTTAAAGGAAACGGATGCTCCTTTACTTCACGACTTAACCGAGCTTCAGAAAGAAGGCTACCGAACTTATGGATACACGCCTGATAAAGTGTTAAGTATTGCTCAGTCATTGTATGAAAAAAAGTATATTTCTTATCCACGTACTGACAGTCGCTACTTATCTAAAAATGTAGCAAAGGATTTAAGTAAGAACTTAGCCGTAGTGGGCAAAATTCCTGCTTACACGCCTATTGTGTCGGGAATACTTAACAACATATCAGCCATAACAAAAATATGTAAAGGGAAAAACAAATATGTTAATGATGCTAAACTTACCGACCATCATGCATTGATTCCAACGACTGAAGTTCCTGACTTTTCATCATTATCAAAAGATGAGATAAATATATACATCCTTATTGCTCGAAGACTTATTGCAATATTCATGCCAAAAAGGGTTGTGGAAAAAACAACAATTGTATGTAATTTTGGTGACATTAATACGATTACAACAGGTAATGTATTAAAAGATGCCGGATATACCGCAGTGATGCCTGTAAATAATAAAGACGTGATGTTACCGCCTCTTCATAATGGGGACGGTGTATCTGCTTTAGGTGCTGAAATATTGAGCAAAAAAACTACGGCACCGCCTTATTACAATTCAGACACTCTATTAACGGCAATGCAATTGGTTGGAAATAAAATTGAAGATAAAGAGTTATCTCAGGCGTTAAATGAATCTTCAGGTTTAGGAACATCTGCTACTAGAGCAGAAGTGATAAAAAAGCTAATAGACAAGCAATATCTGTCATATAAAAAAATTGGCAAAAATAATTTTATTGTTTCGACTGACTTAGGAAGACACATGATAAAAATATTTCAGGGAATGGAGATAATTTCCCCTGAACTGTCTGCCAAATGGGAATATGACTTGAAACAAGTTGAGTTAGGAAATATAGATGCTAACGATTATTACTTTAAAATGGTTGATTTTATCACTAAAATAACAGAGCAATTATCATCGTTACCTAAAGACGACAATTTCAAAGTGAATACTCAGAAAACCTCTGAGACGGATTTGCTTTGTCCTTTGTGTGGCGAACCAATAATGAAGTCAGATAAATACTATTATTGTAGTAAGCGTAATTCAAAGGAAGAAAATGGTTGTAAATTCATTATATCCACTGATTTCTTTGGGGCAAAAATCTCAGTTGAGGACATGCGAAAACTTCTAGCAGGAAAGAATATATATAAGAAATTTACGTGGAAATCAGGTAAAAAATCAACCGCAGGGCTTGAATTAAAAGATAATCAGTACAATTTACTATTTGATGACAAAAAAGCCTCAAATAAGGAAAAATGAAGAAAAGGGAGGGGTTTTACCCCTCCCTTTTTTACTATGGTTCAACAACTAGCAACGCACCTAACTTCTTTAGATGTTCATAATCACTCAACGAATTAAAAACTATTATGTAATCATTATCTTTTAATACAATCTCAACCATATCTGGCTCGTCTATATCGAATACCACAGCATTAAAAGGCAATGTTAAATCTAGTATAATTTCGTCTTGTGCAACATCAATGCAACGAAGATGTTTATATCCCACAATATTCTCTGTCACATAAATAGTTTGTGATTCTTCTTTTTGCGTTAGTATTTTGAGTGCCGTCTCCTTTTTAATTGTTGAATAAATTCTGCCAATCATTAATAACTCCTTTCCTGCATTTTTTATGCAAATGATTTTATCCAAAATTAAAATGGGATTTTTTTTGAAAAAAATCGGAAATTTTTCAAATTTTTTTAATTTTTTTATAAAATTAAGCGTAAACGTATAAAATACGTATTAATTACGTGTTATATACGTATTATTTTAAGTTTTTATCTTTTTGAAGTGGTAGTAGCGTCAAAAATGGAATTTAATTCCACATTTTATTTTTCAAGAAAATGAAATTTTATAAATGTGGTTTTAAATAATTAATTGAAGTAATAAGAAATTATGTAGAATTTTTTATAACGAAATAAAACTTTTTATAGAATGATTTAGCAAATACATGAAAGAAATGGCTTAATGATTAATATTAAATAGAAAGTTCTTAAGTCTGAAATTTTAAAAATATAAAATGCAAATCACTATGAAATTAAAATGAAATAAATAAGAAATTAAATAAGAGCTGCATGTAATTTAAAACAATATATGTATTAAAATCAGAATACGTATAAATAAGGTCAATTCAATGTTTAAAAAGCAAAAAACTCAATGGAGTGGCAGTAATTTAAAAGCACCCACCATTGCGTTAAATAGCTGTTTAACGCAATGGTACTGTTTTATGAAAAAATTTTTATCAAAATTTGTGCTTTTTTAGTAATTTACGAAAGAATCAAAAAAACCTTTTGGTATTATAAAATTATAAAATTATTTGGTTCTATTCTTCATTCGGATTGTTATTTTATGTCATATGAGGTGATAATTTTATGAATAAGAACGAAAACAAAAAGAAAGAAATGGAAAAATTAAATCGGTTACTTGAAAAACTTCCGGATTACATTGAACAGTTTTTTTGTGCATTGGAATTAACCTGTACGATTAAGACTTGTGTTGCGTATGCTGTAGATATTACAAGTTTTTTCAATTATTTGGTTTTAGAAGTTTTTAATGACGGAGATATTAAGGAAATATCGTTGGAAACACTTGATTCTCTCACCGCCACGGAAATTGAGCGCTATTTACATTATTTAACAAGTTACGTAGATAAAACCGGACATGTAATTTCAAATGATGCATCTGCCAAAAGCCGAAAGTTGTCATCTATACGAAAAATGTATAATTACTTTTATACTCATGGTAAATTAACTACTAATCCTGCTCTCCTCGTTTCAACGCCTAAAATAAGGAAAAAAGAGATTATTACGCTTGAACCTGATGAAAGTGCCAAACTTTTAGATAAAATCGAAACAGGCGAAGGTTTGAGTGAAAAACAAAAGAAAATTGCTCTTAACACAAAACTGAGAGATGTTGCTATTGTTACTCTTCTTCTAGGTACAGGAATTCGTGTTTCAGAGTGTTATAATATCAATGTTGAAGACTTAAATTTTGACACATGTGAACTGAAAATTATACGAAAAGGTGAAAAAGAACAAATTATATACTGCAGCGATGAAGTAATTGATGCTATAAAGGAATACATTGTTGATGAGCGAGATAGATACAAGTTAAAAAATGAAGATGAAAAGGCTCTTTTTATATCGCTTAAAGGTAATCGTCTATCAGTCAGAAGTATTGAATATATAGTAAAAAAATACGCTTCATGTGTTACTGCAAAGCATATAACCCCTCATAAATTGAGAAGTAGTTTTGGCACACAGCTTTATGATGAAACTGGGGACATCTATCTTGTTGCAAATAGCCTCGGTCACGAAAACATTAATACTACTAAAGACCATTATGTTGCCATGAAAAAAGAAAGGCAACGTTCAGCGAGAAATATTGTGTCTATTAGAAGAATCAAGTAATGTTTTAGGAAAATACACTAGATAACCAATACGCAAATTTAATTATACGAAAGGGCTTAATTTTATGGAATTAATCAAAAAAATAAATAAGTATGAAATAACTGTTGAGGAAGACTATAGATTTTATTTGGTTGGCTTAATGTTTGCCTTATGCAGCATAATGTACGTATATATGGGAAAATATGATTTTTCTATTTTCTATGTTGTCTTATCCTTTGCCTGTACTCCTTGCTTTATCTGTTATTTTGAAAAGATGTACTGTATGGCATCTATGTTAAGAACTGCTTATAAGATTAAGAAAATCTATGAGAATGGAAACAGTCGTGAAATAGATAATGGCTTCATAGATTTATTAGATAATAAAAACGATAATCCGGAAGTTCTTCAAAATTTCTTTTCTGAAGTAAACAAAAAATAAAAAAATCCTCCTAAAATATTAGGAGGATTTTTTTCTATAATGTTTCTAAATTGTCTTCTGACAAACTGCTTTCATTTTCATTGTTTCTCTTATGTAACGCCATTCCACACTCAAACAGTTCTGCCATTTCAGATGTGATTGATGTATAAACATGAAGTTTATGTAATCCTCTTATTTCAGCAAAAGATTCTTCAGTTTTACTCAACACCATCTGAATAGATGATATTGTTATATTATACTTAGCTGAAAGTTCCCTGTAGCGCATACCGTTTACCCTGTCTCTTACGATATTCATGTCTCTTTCAAAATTGTCATACTTGCATTTTTTTTCATATAATTTTTCAAAAAAATTATGCGATTTTTCACTCGTTCTTCCAAGTTGATACAGTTGCTTAGCAGTGTTAGGTGTCAATCCAAAAAGAACTGATAAACTGAGCATATAAAAACTGTCTAATTCGGTAGCATTATACTTGTCGCTTTTTGCGACCTTGTCTCCTTTCTTCATTTAATCCACTTCCTTTCTTGTAATTGTAAATGTTTTGCCTAAGTTCTCTTAGCCCTCGATATGCCATTTTTTTTATAGCCTCAACGCTTTTAATTTCACCGTATTCTTTTGAGTAAAATTTAACTAATGTTTTAAATTGCACATCATAAGCAAAATGACGAATAATAATTTCCCATTTCTTTTCGTCTGAGTCGTAAATTTTCTTGCCTGCTCTGTATAGGGCTAAATCATTAATCTGCCTTAAAAAAATCAAACCAACAGGTTCATTTTTAGCAATAGCCTCTTCTCCTGCTTCTATTTTTTGACGATAGAATAGCGAATCGACATCATTCTTTTTATCTTCTATTTCTTCTAATTCATTTAAGGAACTTACTAGGTTATTGAACACTTGATTTTTGAAATAATTGCTCTTTTCTCTGTCTAATGATTTTCTTAGATAATTTGTAAACATTGCTTTTGCTTTTTCTTCATTAGTTTTAGATTGGAGTTCGAATTTGAATGCACAAATTCTAATGGTATTCTCTAAATTGATTTGCAAGCCTATGTTATTTTTTGCTCGATGAATTGCCATACCTTTGTACATTTTTAGAACCTTTTCAATGCTTTGACTACGGATTATCTCGTTTTGGCTCTTTGCATTTTCAATGAGTTCGACTAAGTTTGCCACAGTATCACCTCCTTCCCCTGAAAAATTAATATAATAAAAAAGACAGATGTTCTTACATCTGTCTTAAATAACTGAATCATCAAAACTTCAAGGTGAAGGTTTTGTCATTCTCTATGTTGTTTAACCTATTTTGGGCTTTGTTGTTTAACTAAATCAATTACACTCAGAATATATAGTAAAATATAGTGAAAGTCAATCCTTTTTTACTATTTTTTTATTACCAATATTTTCCTTTAAAGTTCTTAATAAATCAGCATTTTAAATAAAAAAGGATAAAAGCAAACGCCTTTATCCTTTTTAAAAAATGCAATTAAAGCATATAAAATTATAGGTTCTATTTCCTCACACAAATAAGCCAATGTGCCTTTTTGTGGACATCTTAAGTATATCATAATTCTAGTAAATGTCAATTCACATTCCCTATTTTTTACATTTTTAGAAGATTTTACCATTATACTACCTTAAAAAAGGCGTTTCAATGACCCTTGTAGTGGCAAAAAAGTGGCACATACTAAGAAAAGCCCCATAAATTGGGGCTTTTCGCTAATTCTTTAATTTAAAAAATTTTTTTAATTTTTTGTTATAAGGCTGAAATATGACTTGAAAAGTTTGTTTATAGTTCCAAGAACATTTGATAATGCTCCAACCAACACTCTTCTAATCATACCTTCATGTTCAAATCTTTCAATATATGACCTACATTTTTCCAACATAATGAAAAAATCCTCATCAGTCATATTAATTGCTGCTTCTTTTTCTTTTTTGTAAGAACCTGATGCTATGTACACACCTCCGGTCTTCATATTTTTAGCCTGCTTACCAGTACCTTCTTCTATTTTAACATACCAAGGCATACGAGCAATGCTCCCATCATTTCTTACAGGCTGTCTTGCAATAAGAAGTTTAGATACATGAGATAGACCTGTTTTTTCATCTATTCCTGAATGTATTTTATCTTGCGTAATATATACTTTATCCTTGTTTGCATAAAATAATGATAAAAGATACTTGATAAATCCCGGGTCAACAAAGTGTTTAACGGTAATTGACCCTGTCGTATCTTTATATTTATAATTACACATAACAATTTTAATTAAACTATATTTACCATGAATTCTCTTTGTTTCTCCATAATTAAGACTGTCCTGAAATTCAATCAAAACATCTCCGCCGTTACTCTTGGCGATTTGTCTATCTTCATATTGTTGTGATTTATTTTGTTCCATAATTCTTTCCTTTCTCATATTTTTTCTTACATACATTCTGCACAGCAATTTATGTATTTACTCTGTTCCTCGTCAGAGATTACGTCTCCTTCAACATCCGAATCATATAATTTTCCACACGTATCACATTTTTCGTAAACATCCGGGATGAATCCATACGCTTCCTGCAACAGATATATTATTGCAAATGCCTGCTCTTTATTTAATTTGGGCTGATATTTAATCTTATAGCCCTCCATCTTTTCTCCTTGTAACCATTTATATAGTTCTATTGTTTCGTTAAGCGATGCAACCTGAGCCATATTACCTTTGACCATTCTCTTATTTCTATCTATGTGTTCAATCAATTGTTTTTTCCTCCTATATCATGTACTGCTCAATTATTTTTGCGAAAATCTTAGGCATCTTTTTCAAATCCGTAATATTTAAATAAGATTTTCCATAAATGTCCTGAATATTATCTTTATCGTCACCAATTGCTGCGGCAATTAAAATTATTTCCTTACCTCTTAAATTATTCTTTATCTGTCTTAAGTCTGCGGCTGCTTCGTCTCCACCATATGAATAAGCATTTGGCTGACCATCTGAAATAATAATAAGTATTTTCTTCTCTTCCGGTCTTTCATATAGATGATTTCCAACAAACTGTAATGCTGCTCCATCACGGTTACATCCTCCACAGTTCATTCCTGTAAGTCTATATTTATCCTTACCATCTATAGAATCAAATTCCTTATATACATCAAGGTCAACATCATATCCATTTGAATTGTGTCCGTATATTCCAAGTGCAATTCCATATGCTTCGCAAAACTCTGAGATGATAATTGACATATTTAAAGCATTTTTAATTCTATCTCCGTACATTGAACCTGACTCATCAATTAAAATAGCAACTGCTAACTCACTGTCATCCGGCACATTTCTTTTTGTAAAAATTCTGCCATCCCTTTGTATTGGAGATTTATTGAGTTTTTTTCCAATGAATCTATTTTTTTCAAATGTTTCATCTTTTTTCTCAACAATGTTCTCCATTTCTTTTATCAAGGAGTCTATGTTTCTTTTGTTTGCTCTTTTAATGGTCTCATAAACATTCATTTCTCTACTGTCAACCTCTATTCTTCTGTGAATGTTTATGTCTGTATTTCTATGAATGTCGTTTAATTTGCAAGAATTTGCTTCTGCTGATAATTGTCTTGCAAGTGACCTTTCAGCTTCTTCGTATGCCATATCTTTGCTTATGGAATTAACCATATCAATGACTGATTTTGTTAATTCATCATTAAGCTGACCTTCTTCTGAACTTTCACTAATATCTCCATTACCTACTGCATTTTCTGCAGAACTTGGCGAATCAATTTTTACATTTTCTCCATCCTTAAACATCTCTTTTAATGAATTTTTCATTTGGTCTAATTGTGATTTAACGTTTGGATTAACTTCATCACAATTATTTAAATTCTCATTTTCTGATGTATTTTCTGATGTATTTTCTGATGTATTTCCATTATCTTCTGATTTTTCACCATCTTCTGAACTGTTGTTGCCATCTTTAGAACCTGAACTATCTTCTGATTTTTCATTTTCTTCGGAATTTGTATCATCTTCATTAGAATTTAAACCATCTTCTGAAGTGTCATTGCCATCTTTAGAACTTGAACTATCTTCTGATTTTTCACTATCTTCGGAATTTGCACCGCATTCTGAACTATTTGCACTGTCTTCTGAAATATCGTTGCCATCTTTAGAACTTGAACTATCTTCTGATTTTTCACTATCTTCGGAACTTGCACCGCCTTCTGAATTATTTGCGCTGTCTTCTGAAATATCGTTGCCATCTTTAGAACTTGAACTATCTTCTGATTTTTCATTTTCTTCGGAACTTGTACCGCCTTCATTAGAATTTGTTTTATCTTCTGAAATATCGTTGCCATCTTTAGAACTTGAACTATCTTCTGATTTTTCATTTTCTTCGGAACTTGTACCGCCTTCATTAGAATTTGTTTTATCTTCTGAAGAGTCACTACCGTCTTTAGATTTTGAACCTTTATCATCTGATTCATTTTTTCCTGTAGAAGTTTTTGCGACCTGATTGGAATTATTTGTTTTGCTTCCATCAGAGTTTGAATTAGTAATTGAATGATTATTTTTCGATGCTTTATCTTTATCTCTGCCCCTATATTCGTTAGATGTCTTAGCATTTTTGTTTTCATTCGAAGTACTCTGAATATTTTCCATCTCTTTCATCATTTCATTAGCAATTGCGCTTCCAATCATGTCAACGTTAGATGAACTTGAATTACTTGAATTACTTGAATTACTTGAATTACTTGAATTTCCAGCTTCGTTTTGCTGCGTATCTCCGCTACCGTTACTTTGATTTTGCATCATGTTACTAATCTGCTGCTCTTTAGCATCAATCTCTTCTTTTATAACATCCCATATTTCATACAAAATCTTAGTAGATTCTACTAACCTTCCATATGAGCTTTCGACTGTTACTGCATAATCTAAGAGTTCCTTTATGGAATCAACCTTTTCTGTAGCACCGTCAGTAATATTTTCCCAGTTATTGTAAGTTCCACAACTTACATATTCTAAGATAAGATTCATTGCTTCAACGTATGCTGGCAGACCAATTTCTTTCATTTTCTTTACAGATATAGCTTTTTCTACTAATCTCTCCGTGTTCATTCTGATAGCCATTTTGACTGTGCCTTCATATTCAGCACATAATTTTGCTTCAATATATACATCTTCTATAATGTTAGATATTCTTGAAATACATTCAACTAATACCATTTTGAGCATCGGATATTTCTTTAAGTATACTTGAATTTCTTCAGATGCTTTTTTTTGATTTTTTGAAATATCAGCGAACTGTAAAAATTCGCCTTTATTTATGATGTTATTAATCATTAATGTACCTTCATCAAAGTTTGTATATAACAAGTGACCTACTTCGTGGAACAATAAACCTAAAACACTATCTACTTTAAGGTTAATTGTGGGAAACGTGTCTGAAAATGAATTTTTGTAGAAAATATTTATTGTTTTCCCATCTGTATATGCAGCTTCTCCGTTTTTATCTCTCTTTGCAATTTTAACCTGAACATTGTTTCTTTTGTTACGTGTCAAGTAAAAAAGTAATGACCTAACTAAATCGTTAAATCTTTCACTTTCATACACGTCACTTTCTTTTAAATTCTTTTTGTTTTTAAGAACAAGTTTTCTTAAATCGCTATCTTTCATTTAATTTTTCCTCCTTAAAATTAAAAAGATACCCCTAAAGGTATCTTTTGGCTATGTTATATCAGTTGTACAAAAAGACTAATGTCTGTATAAATAGAAAATATAAAATTTTCGCAAAATGCAACATCAATCTTTGACTAAAATATATATGATTTTCTCAATTTGTCAAGAAAAAAGAGCCGGAAATCCGACTCTTTATTTTTTTTCTAAAATATTATTTAATCTTCATCTGGAAGTTTAGTGAATAACTGCTGTTTAATTTCAATTTGAATACTTTCATCTGAAGTTATGTGAGATATGATAGTATTCGTAGCAGCTTCTCTCATGTTCTTTGTCACTAAGTAGCGATAAAACCAGTTTCGAAACTCTCTATATCCACAAACGCCTCCACTGATAGCGTATTCCTGACAGTAATTATTTAATTCAACTACTGCTTTAGCCATTTTTTCCGCAGCATTTTTTGCTTTAACTTCATCCATTCCATTGTTCGTTATGTATTTCTTGATTTCATCATCAAATAATCTTTTAACCATTTCTCTTGCTGTTAATCCTGTTTGGTCAATGATTAAGTCCATACGGGATAATACAGATTCATTAATGGGTTTACATCCTTTATAATCTGTATTTGTTGTAAAAATAAAAATGGTATTTGGGTCTTTCTTTATGATTGAACCGTCAATTAAAGTAACAGTTTCGTTATCATCAAGTAATGCATTAAGCGCAGGCAATACACCCGGTTTACCAATGAGCATTGCTTCCTGAATTTCTACGACTGAAGGTCTTTTTACTCCTTCTACAATCTGGCTTGCTACCATTACAAAGTCCTTATCTTCATTCTGTTTCTGTTGTGTGAGTTTATTTACTATAACTCCAAAGGCTTCCTCTGCGGTAATGTTATCAGGATATTCCCCTGTAATCTCTGACACTGCTGTTGCAGGGTCAAATAGCAATGAATTGTAAATATTCTGAAGTTTATCCATTGATAACCCATCATTATTTAATCTTGATGTATTTGGTATCATCTTTGTGATAATATCCATTTCATCCGTTCCTTCATTGCATGTGTAATAACGATAAGGAATGCCCAGTGCTGCTGCAATTGCTTTAGCATCTGTGGATTTTCCTGTACCTGCGGGACCTCTTAGCATGAAGTTTCTTTGCGGAGTATACTTAACAGCATCTAAAATCTGTTTTGCGTATGTTGATAACTTAAGGCTATCAACATCATCCGGAACTAACTTTTGTTCTGATTCTGTGAGCTGAAGATTCATGGCATAAATCTTTTTAGATTCATTTACTGTTAAGTTCTTTTTTACAACTTCCTGCTCTACAAAAACTTTGAATTCTCCCTGTATTTCAGCATTTGGTAAAAATACCGCTGATTTAATCTGAGAATTAGTTATCGCCCCAGGACTTGATGTGTTATTTTGAATGGCAAACGGAATGTATGAATTTAACAAGCCAGCATTTATTGAGTCCATCATTCGATATATTCCTTTGATTTCGTCTAATTCAGTAAACTTACCATTCTTAATTGCAGAAATAGAATTTGCTATACATGCTTCTATTTCATCTGCTATTAAAACAACATCATTATGGAAGTCACCACCTATTTTTTTATCCATTGATAGAGCTACAAGTAAAGTGAACCATATTTCAGTTCCGTCTCCACCAGTGCCACCAATAGTACTAGGGTTTTCTATTTTATTTCCTAATTTTTTCTTTTTGCAGCCTTTAATCATTCCGGTTTTTGGATTATATGCTGTTGCATATATTTTATCGTCTTCTTCATTTATAATTTCCGTTAAAACATAATTAGTTTCTCCGTTATCTGACTTTTGTAAACCTGCTACATTATTTGATTTTGATAAAGCTAATAATGTCGCCTTAAGAAATGCCGGATTAAGTTGAATTTTTGTCTGATTTTTGTTTGTAAAATCTGAAAAGAATTCTTCATTTACCTTAAACTTAATTCCATTGATTTCATATTCTTTGTTTTCCTCAATTTCTTTTGGAAAAGCCTTAAAAAACGGAGGTAAATCCTTAGATAGTATTTTATAATCATTTAATATATTCATTCTATTATCTCCTCTCAAAAACAAAACGGCACAAAAAATGCCGTTCTGTTTATTTCATTTCTATTTGTTTTTGTAAGATACTGAAATTGCGATTCTTAAAGTAACTTCTTTAGTTTTCGCATTTGTGCTTTTTTCTTCTATACTCATTCCAATTTTTTCAGCATCACAATTTATTTTCTCATTAATAACTTTGCACTGTTTCTTGATTGCTTTCTGCAAGTCAGATTCTACAGTGTTGATTGTTCCTACGTAAGTGTATTCTGTATAATCAGAAAATTCATCAACGTATTCACACTTAACTTTCTTTTCGTTGTCGCTTAATAACTTTGCTGCTTTCTTATTTAATGTGTCGTCAGGTGTTTTTTTGAAATAAGCCTCTATTGATGATTTACTTAATTCAACAACTCCCGGCGTGTATTTTTTCTCAACTTTATCTGACGCTTCAGAAGAATGAAACTGGCTGATAATCAAAAAAGTAAAACATACCGTGATAAAAGCCATGTAAAACATTGTTCCTACTTTAGTAATGCCTAAAACCTTTGCTACCTTTGCAATATTAAAATTCTTTGTGTTATTGTTCTTGTTCATAATTTTTTTCCTTTCTAAAAAAAGGGAAAACTGAAATCAGTTTTCCCATACTATTGTTCACTTACAACCTTAGAAGTTGAATGGTAATCCAACATCATCCAAACCGTCAGGTATATTCATAAATCCATCATTATCCGGTGTGGCTGTTGGTGCGGACTGCTGTGGAGCATTACCATCTGCATTAGCATTAGCTGATGATTTACTTTCAGCGAATTCCTGAGATTCAATTACAACTTCAGTTGTATAAACCTTATTTCCATCCTTATTCGTGTAGCTTCCTGTCTGAATACGACCTTCTGCTGCAATCTTAGTTCCCTGATGTAAGTATTTTTCAGCAAATTCTCCATTTTTTCCAAAGGCAACGCAACTTATAAAGTCTGCTGTCTGTTGGTCTCCATCTCTTTTAAATCTACGGTCAACCGCTAATGTATATCTAGCGATTGCCATTGGATTATCTCCCTGTGAGTATCTTACGTCTGGGTCTCTTGTTAATCTTCCCATTAAAATTACTTTATTCATGTTCTTTCCTCCTTGAATGCAAAAAGGACACTCCCAATTAGAAGTATCCTTTTTTTATTATTTTTATTAATCTTTTCTAAATTGGTCTATACCTGTCGTTAATTGCAATGCATAAATCAATCTTGCTTAAAATATATACTATTTTATTTTTTTGTCAATAAATTTTTTATTTTATTTTAATTCTTTTTGTTTTCGAATAAGCACTATAATATTTTTTATTGTTCTTTATTGCCAAACTCTTAATTCTTATATAGTAACTTCCCTTTTTTAGAGAAAATGAAACCCTTTTGCTGGAAACAACTGCGTAAACCTTTTTAGGCTTTTTCTTCTTGCTGACATAAATTACATATTTGTCATATTTTGCACCTCCTATTTTCAAAGTACATCTTCTCTTTTTAACTTTGATTTTTTTTATTTTTGGAGATACAATTGAGTATTTTATTCCCGTTGACATAGTATACGCAGACTTACATTTATTTCCACCTAACGGTACACATGCTACTTTATAGTAATATGTTTTGCCATATTCTACGCTCTTGTCATCATAACTTGTTCCTTTTGTTGAACCTACGTTTTTAAATTCTTCTGTTGGACTGTTTGCTCTTAATATTTCATAACTTGATGCTTCAGAGTTTTCGTTCCAACTTAATCTTATATATCCGTCATAATAATGTACATTTACATAAGTTGGAGCATCAGTTTTTACATACACGGTAAAGGAATCACTTTTCTTACTTCCATCAGTTGTTGTTGCCGTTATTTTACTGCTTCCCATTTCCTTTGCAACAACATTTCCATTTTCATCAACTGTTGCAACTTCAGGGTTAGATGAAGTCCATTCATACTCTTTTTTTGTTATTCCATTAATTGGATAATGGACTATATTCTGCTTATATAGGTCTCCTTTATTCAATGCAATCTGTTTAGTGTTAAATACAATACTTGTAGTTTTATCATATACATTTACTTTGTATGTTGCTGTTGGATTTGCTATACTTACGCCTTCTAATACTCCCTGCTTGTTATAAGCCATTGTATTATGAGAATATTTATAAGTTACTGTAATGGTTGTGTCTCCCGCTTTAATTCCTGTTACTTTTCCGCTAGAATCAATTGTTGCAATATTTGGATTAGACGATTTATAAGTTATTATATTTGGATTAAGTTTTAACACTTCATAAAGTCCGTCAAAATGATGCACTACATTAACTCCCTTGATTTTAGGCGTGATACTTTCATTTACAAAAACCTGACTGTCTTCCACTCTAATTGCACTAGGTATATTACATTTATGCAAATTGTATTTCTTTGAGTAAACTCTGCCCGATGCTGCTGTTACCTTTACTGTAAGTGTTGTATCTGTTTTATTATCAATACCTGTTGGAAATATTGCATATTTACATTTATGCACAACTCCTCCTACGCTATAATCGGAATAATCACCAATTGTTGCTACATCTGAATCAGCAACTTCAAATGACACTGTCCCCTGTTCGACACAGTTAACATTAAATCGTAAGTACCTGTCGAAGTATATGTCACTTCCCACTACACGATTTTTTTCATCTGAGTTAATGGAAATATTTTCATCTGCTGACACTCTTTCTGTTACAATGAATCCTCCAATTGCTAAACATAACGCAAACAAAATAATACCTGCATCCACTAATTTTTTTATAGTTTTCATTTTATTACCTCCTTGATAAAAGCTGTCTATATTATTACCTTTTATATTCGGCGTTTCAATAGCCATTGTGGTGGCAAAAAAATATACTTGAAGTGGCAAAAAACAGGCATTATAATGTAGATGTAATTAAATTGTTAAATGTCACATATTGCAACGAACAATTTAGTTTTTATTCAATTACTTATTTTTGATATTATTTTTATAGTTTTTATTGTGTTAAAATTGTGGTAACATTAAAATTTTTATTAGTAATTTTTTCTTATTTTTCCTTTATTTCAAAGCATTTTACAGGATTTATAATGAAAAAATTTTATCTATTTCTCATATAAATAGCAAATGCTATTCCTACTATTACAAGTATTAAAGATAATACCTGCGAAACAGGCCATCCTGTAACCGGCATTATAAGTTGGTCAGAACGTAGTCCCTCAATAAAGAATCTTCCTGTTCCATACCCGATTATATACCACAAAAATACCTCTCCATTATATTTCTTCTTATCTCTAAATATAAGTAATATAATTAATAGTACCAGATTCCAACATGATTCATATAAAAATGTAGGATGAACCTGAATGTATCCTATCTGTTCCAATGTTTTGCCAAACATTTTCTCCATTCCTTCTCTTACGGAATCCGGAACCTGAGTTATACTATAATGACTGTCAAAATATATTTTCATTGCGAATGGATTTTTACCTGATGCAACTCCTCCGAACGCTTCTCTGTTAAAGAAATTACCCCATCTTCCAAGTATCTGTCCAAGTATTAATCCTAACACTGCCGTGTCCATTACTCTTGGCATTGACATTTTTTTAATTCTCGTATATACAAAACACGTAATTATTGCTGCAATTATTCCACCATATATTGCAAGTCCTCCACCTCTTATATTTAATATCTGTCCCGGATTTTTCTTATAATAATCCCAACTGAATATTACATAATAAAGTCTTGCTCCAATAACGCTAAATATAATTGCATATATTGCGAAATCAATATAGTCATTTGGATCCTGTCCTGTTCTCTTTGCTTCTGCACACGTAACAATTATTCCTAATATCATACCTGTTGCTATTATCATTCCATAATAAGCAATATCAACTCCAAATATCGAAATACTTTTTCCAACATTATTAAGTTTTATTCCCAAATTGGCAAATTCAATGCTGGTTGCTAAAATACTATTCATATAACTTTCCTTCTTATTCTTTTTATATTCTTATTGCTATTTTCCTATTAATATCATTTTTAATCTAGGCTTTTTTGTCTTCTCCGATTATATCTTTGACAATATTTAATGTCAATGTTTACCGCTCTTTTGCCTTCTTTGTTTTAACTGCATTTATTCTTATTTTCAAATTTATAAAAGTATGCTAAACTATGATGTGGTAATACCAAAGAAACGGAGGATTTCATATGAAGTTAGGTATTGTAGGCTTACCAAATGTAGGCAAAAGTACTTTATTTAATTCATTAACAAAGGCCGGTGCAGAATCAGCAAATTATCCTTTCTGTACTATCGACCCTAACGTTGGTGTTGTTGCAGTCCCTGATGAGAGACTTAACAAGTTAGCTGCTTTATACAACTCAGCTAAAGTAACACCTGCAGTTATTGAATTTGTTGACATAGCAGGATTAGTAAAGGGTGCTTCTAAAGGTGAAGGTCTTGGAAACCAGTTCCTTGCCAATATCCGTGAGGTTGACGCAATCGTACATGTTGTAAGATGTTTTGAGGACACAAATGTTATCCATGTAGACGGAAACATTAATCCTTTAAGAGATATTGAAACTATTAATCTTGAATTAATCTTATCTGATGCAGAAATTTTGGAACGTCGTATCGCTAAGACAACAAGAGGTGCAAGAAATGATAAGACTTTAGCTAAAGAACTTGATTTCTTACAGAGATTAAAAGCTTATCTTGAAGCAGGAAATCTTGCAATCGGATTTGATACTGATGATGAAGATGAACAGGCATGGATTAAAGAATATAATCTTTTAACATACAAACCTGTTATCTTTGCTGCAAATGTTTCTGAAGATGATTTAGCTGATGACGGTGCTTCTAACGAGCACGTTGCTGCTGTAAGAAAGTTTGCTGCTGAGAACAATTGCGAAGTTTTTGTAATCAGTGCTGAAATCGAACAGGAAATTTCTGAATTAGATGATGACGAAAAGCAAATGTTCCTTGAAGACTTAGGATTAAAGGAATCAGGTCTTGATAAACTAATCAAAGCAAGTTATTCTCTTCTTGGTCTCATCAGTTATTTAACATCAGGTGAAGACGAAACAAGAGCATGGACAATCAAGAAAGGTACAAAAGCTCCACAGGCTGCCGGCAAAATTCACACTGATTTTGAACGTGGATTTATCAAAGCCGAAGTTGTAAATTATCAGGATTTGCTTGACTGCGGTTCTTATTCAAAAGCAAAAGAAAAAGGTCTTGTAGGCCTTGAAGGAAAAGACTATATTGTAAAAGATGGAGATGTAATTCTTTTCAGATTTAATGTATAGCATTATCAATAAGACCATTTGTTTATCAGATGGTCTTATTTTTATATATAGAAATTCAATCTTTACATTTACCTTTCAATTTGGGATGAATGTAAAACTTAACGAAAGAACGCTCGCGCTGCTTGCCGCTCGTAGCAGTTCTAAATATTCAGCACATATTCTAACTTTGAAAACTGCGTTTTCAGCCAGAATATGCACTGAATATTTGAACCGACGGCGACAAATGCTCTTTCTTTTAAGTTTTACATTCATCCCAAATAAAAACAAATTAATTATGCAATACATATTATCAGGAGATTATTATATGAAAGAAATTAAATTAGATGTTCACACACATACATTAGCCAGTGGGCACGCTTATGGTACAATCAACGAAATGATTAAAGAAGCATCCAATCGTAACTTGGATATTTTAGGCATAACAGAACACGGTCCCGGAATTCCTGGTGCATGCAATCCATTCTACTTTTTCAACATAAAGGTAGTTCCACGTATGCAATATGGAGTTAAACTTATGCTTGGTGCTGAGATTAATATACTTGACTACAAAGGAACCTTAGATTTAAAGCCTGAACATATTAAACATTTAGATTTAAGAATAGCGGGAATTCATTTTCAATGTTACAAACCGAGAAGCATCGACGAAAATACTACTGCAATAATCAACGCAATAAAAAATCCTGACATTGACATAATCAGTCATCCTGATGACGGACATTGCCCTTTAGATTACGAAGCTGTAGTAAAAGCAGCTAAAGAATACCATACCTTATTAGAGCTTAACAACAACGCCCTACGTAGTTCTTCCCGTTTAAATGTAGCACAAAACCAGGAAACTCTAATGAAATTGTCAATGAAATATGATGTACCTATGATATGCGGTAGCGACGCTCACTACATGAATGACATTGCAAACTACACATGCATCGAACCAATTATTAAAAAAGTAAACTTTCCTGATAAACTTATAATCAATTATGACTCAAAGAAATTTGAAGAATATATAAATGAAAATGCAAAAAACAGATTATACCATTAATTTAAAAATTATAATGCAAATGATGTCAAGGTCACAATATGAGCAAAGAGTGGGATAATTCCCACGATATGCGAATATTGGGTAGGATTGTGGAAGTGCATAGCACGGAATAATCCATAGGCATCAATGTTTGGTGCTTTTGCCCCCCAACATCATATAAATTGATATAACAAAATTTATAATGACTATAAAACTAATAAACTAAATTTGCGATGGCTATAAAACTTAAAAGAAAGAGCATTTGTCGCCGTCGGTTCAAATATTCAGCGCATATTCTGGCTGAAAACGCAGTTTTCAAAGTCAGAATATACACTGAATATTTAGAACTGCTACGAGCGACAAGCAGCGCGAGCGTTCTTTCGTTAAGTTTTACAGTCATCGCAAGGTAAGTTAATTGGTTTGGAACGCTACGAGCGACAAGCAGCGCGAGCGTTCTTTCGTTAAGTTTTACAGTCATCGCAAGGTAAGTTAATTGGTTTGGAACGCTACGAGCGGCAAGCAGCGCAAGCGTTCTTTCGTTAAGTTTTATAGCCATCGCAATACAAGTTAATTATTGTATTCTGCTGTTTCCAATATCAGTTACTATATGATATCCCGTAGATTCCACCCTTAAATTAAGACAATTTCTACACTGTGCTGATTCTTCTCCCGTACAAATCTTATTATCATACAACTCATATTTTTTTCTAACTCTTACAGGAGACAAATTAGGCATTACAACATTTGCTCCTGCCTTTAATCCTAATTCTCTTCCATTTGGGTCTATTGTTCCAAGAGCCGTTGTAGCCGGTAGTAAAACTTTAGGAAATAACAATCTGATTATTGCAAGTAATACTAACGTCTGTTGCAATGATCCATTTTTTTGATTATTAAATGGTGTATTTTCATGAGATAAATATGGTCCTATTCCAATCATATGCGGTCTTAAATCCTGCATAAACCTTAAGTCTTCAACCAAATTATCAGTTGTCTGGTAAGGCGAATCTACCATAAATCCTGCCCCTACCTGATATCCAATTTTTCTAAGACTGTATAAACATTCTTTTCTATTTTCAAGACTCATGTTATATGGATGTAATTTTTTATAATGTACTTCATTTGCAGTCTCATGTCTAAGCAAATACCTATCTGCTCCCATATTCCACCAATATTCGTACTCATCATAAGTTCTTTCACCTACCGACAAAGTAATAGCACAATCAGGAAATTCATTTTTTATGCATTTAACTATTTTTCCAATCTTTTCCTTCGTAAAATAACTGTCTTCTCCACCTTGTAAAACAAATGTCCTAAATCCTAACACATATCCTTCTCTAGCACATTCTAATATTTCATCCAAGGTAAGTCTGTATCTTTCTACTTTATCATTACTTTTTCGTATTCCACAATAATAACAATCATTTTTGCAAACATTGGTAAATTCTATCAGTCCCCTAATATAAACATCATTTCCATATTCTCTCTCCCTCACCCTTCTTGCATAGTAAAAAAGCTTCTCTCTTTCCTCTTCACTTATCGTATTTATCAGTTGTAACAATTCACAATCTTCTAAATTTTGGTTTTCATATAACTTTTCTATTAATTCTGTGTTCTTCATATTATTTATTTGATTTACTTATTAAATATTTCTTTAAATCTTTTTACATTTTCTTCTACGTTTCCTTTATATACAGCTGAGCCTGCAACAATTACATTTGCTCCGGCTTCTAACGGGACATTTACATTATCTAATGTAACCCCACCATCTACCTGTATAGCTAAATCCATATTATATTCTTCTTTTACTGCTCTAAGCACTTCAACCTTTTCAGTACATTCATCTATATATGACTGTCCTCCAAATCCCGGATTTACTGTCATAACCAAAATCATGTCTACCATTTCCATATATGGAATTACTTCATCTACTGCTGTTGGCGGATTTAGGGCCAAACCGACTTTAAGTCCTGCTTTTTTTATTGCCTCAATAGTAGTTTTTACATCTTCACAAGCTTCTACATGTATAGTAAGAAGGTCAGCTCCTACCTCTTTAAACTGTTCAATATATCTTATTGGTTCTTCTATCATCAAATGAACATCAAATAATTTATCAGTACATCCTCTTATAGATTTAATAACAGGTATACCAAATGAAATATTTGGTACAAACATTCCATCCATGACATCTATGTGTATCCAGTCACATCCTGCCTCGTCTATTCTTTTTACATCTGCTCCTAAATTTGCAAAATCTGCTGATAAAATTGATGGTGATAACTTATTCATTTTCTTTTCCTCTCCATATATATTTAATATTTATTTCTTTCCATTTCTTCTAATTCTTTATAAAGTAAAATATAATTTTCATACCTTGTCTTAGAAATTTTCCCTGAATTCACTGCTTCTTTAACCCCACATATAGGTTCATTTATATGTGCACACCCTCCAAATTTACATTCCGGCTCATACTGTGCCATTTCAGGAAAACAATCCTGCAACTTTTCTTTAGTCATTCCAGGTACAAACATCGAACTAAAACCGGGAGTATCTACGATATATGACTCTTTATCCATGTTAAATATTTCTGAATGCCTTGTTGTATGCTTACCTCTGCCTATTTTCTCGCTTATTTTACCTGTTTCCATTTTATCTTCATTTGTAAGCGCATTTAACATTGAAGATTTACCTACACCTGACGGTCCGGCTAAAACAGTTGTCTTTCCATATAGTAGTTTCTTTATTTCTTCCACGCCTTCATTTTCCGTAGCGCTTGCAAATAAGACCTTATATCCTGCATTGTTGTATGTGTTCTTTAATTCTTCCATGAATTTTTCATTTCCAATGTCTATTTTATTAAAACAGATTATTGTTTCAATATTCTGATATTCCATCATTACTAAGAATCTGTCCAATAGATTTAAATTAGGATCAGGTTTTTTTACTGCAAATACTATCATTGCCTGATCTACATTTGCAACTAATGGTCTGATAAGATCATTTTCCCTTGATAAAATTTTTACTATATTTCCTTTTTTCTCTAAAGAATCCAATATATCAACTTCTACATTGTCCCCTACTAAAGGTTTTATTTTATTATTTCTAAATTTTCCCTTTGCCTTGCATTCATATATTCCATAATCTTTTATGTGAACATAATAAAATCCCGCAATTCCTTTTATTATTTTTCCTGTCATTCTTCACCTATACAACTTAATAGGGGACTAAAAAGTCCCCTATTGTTATTCATCATCCACCTGCGTTAATTTTAACTATACGACTACCTATCATTAATGTGTATGTACAATCTGTTCCATCCTGATTTGTTGGAACATTGATTATTGTAGTATCCCATGTTGATGCATCGTCTGTAGCTTCTGTTTGTCCATTACTATATGTTACCGTAATAACACCGCCTGTAACAGGTGTGTTGTCATCTTCAAAATATAACTGTGATTTTACTAAAACAGCCTGTTTAGATTCATTTATAACCTGTTGTGTAGTTGTCTCAGGTACAGTTGTTACTTCAACCGGTCCTAAACTTACTACAAGTCCTATTGTTGTACCCTTTGGAATTGTTCCACCTGATTTAACCGTCTGTCTTATTACTTTTCCATTAGCAACGGATTCATCATTTACATATCGTATTTCTCCAACTTTTAATCCTGCTGCTGAAATAGAACTTTTAGCATCTTTCTCTTTCTTTCCAATCAAAGACGGTACAATAGTTGTTGTTGAAATTTTAGTTCCTCTGCTTGCCTTAATATGAACCGTATCTCCTTTTGAAACCGGTGCTCCTTCACTCGGATTAATATCTAATACAGTATCAACACTTGCTGAATTATATTCGTATTCTATTTCCCAGTTTACTCCGATTTCATCAAGTTTTGACTCTACATCAGCTAGTTTTTCTCCAACTAGTTCCTTAGGTATTTCTAATTTTTCAGAACCTTTACTTACCGTTAAGATTACTGTTGTGTGCTTATCAATTACACTATCTGCATCAACGGACTGCTTACATATGTATCCGCTTTCATATTCATCATTATAAACATAGCCTTCATATTGGTATCCTAACGCCTTATCATGTAATGCTTCCTGTGCTTCATCTTCTGTCATTCCTACTACATAAGGAACTATTGTCTGCTTTGAATCAATAGTAGATGATTCTTTTTGAGGTGTTGTAGGTATTTCTACGTTATTACTTTGTACAACTACTGTTATAATTATAACGATTATAATAAACATTATTATACCTGCAATAATTCCACCTACTGTAATTAACTTATCTAACTTAGGATCAACAGCATCTATATCATTGTTATCCTGTATTTTTTCAATCTTTTCATCAACTACTTTACCATCATCAGGATTTATTTTCTTAATTCCTGAATCAGTAATTAATGTTGTTTCACTTAAATCTTCATTTGAATCAAATCTTACAAAATCATCATAAGGATTTAATAATGACTTTTTCAAATCTGCTATAAGTGATGATATTTTAGGATATCTTCTGTCTGGTTTATTCTGTGTACATTTAAGGACTATTTTTGAAATACTTACCGGCATTTCAGGAATTATGCTTCTTATGTCAGGAACATTATTCTGAATGTGCTGTAATGCAATATTTACAGTATTATCTCCATCAAACGGTACTTTTCCTGTAAGCATTTCATACATTGTAATGCCTAGCGAATAAATATCACTTCTCTCATCTACATAACTTCCCTTTGCCTGTTCAGGAGATATGTAATGAACTGACCCCATGGCATTTCCATTTATCGTATTTGCTGAAGCAGCTTTAGCTATTCCAAAATCAGTTACTTTTACTTTTCCTTCTCTTGAAATAATAATATTCTGCGGCTTTATATCTCTATGCACTATCTGATTGTTATGTGCACACTCTATGCCCTGTGCAATCTGGATTGCAATACTTGTAGCTTCTTTTACTGAAAGCCTTTTCTTTCTTGCTATATATTGCTTTAATGTAATTCCTTCAACAAGTTCCATTACAATATAATAAAGTCCTGCATCTTCTCCTACATCATAAACATTTACAATATTTGTATGTTCGAGTCTTGCAGCAGACTGCGCTTCCACTCTGAATTTTGATACAAAATTCTTATCTTTACTAAATTCATGTTTTAATACTTTAATAGCTACAAATCTATTTAACTTATGGTCTTTTGCTTTATAGACATCCGACATTCCACCGGAACCTACTTTATCTAAAACCTCATACCTGTTTCCAATAAACATACCCTTCTTAATCATTGTTACACCTCATCACTCCCGGCTCAACAAGAACAACCGATATATTATCTTTTCCACCGTTCTCATTAGCCTGATCAATAAGTCTATGGACTGCTGATTCAATATCATCGCTAGATTGAACTATTGTTTTTATCTCATAATCCTCAACCATATTAGTTAATCCATCTGAGCACAACAAAAGCTTATCATTTGGCTTTGTCTCAATCTCAAAAATATCTGCTGTCACAGCCTCTTCTGCACCTACCGCGCGTGTAATAATATTCTTTTTAAAATGAGTTCTGGCTTCTTCCTTTGCCAACTGACCTAATCTGACCATTTCTTCTACTAAAGAATGATCTCTTGTTATCTGTTGTATATCCTCATTTACAAGGTATAGTCTACTGTCACCTACATTTGCAATATAAACATGATTCTCAACAATTGTAGCTGCTACAAATGTTGTTCCCATACCTGAATAATCTTTATTAGACTTTGCTAAATCAAGAATTATTTTATTTATCTCCATAATCCCCGAATCGAGTATATTAGCCGGATCTGTCATATTAGTTGTGCATACATATTTAATAAATTCTTCTATGCTTTTCCTAGACGCAACATCTCCTGCCTTATGTCCGCCCATGCCATCGGCTACAATGAATAAATTTGGAAGTTTTCCAACGGAACTCATTGATACAAATATACTATCCTGATTAATTGTTCTCATTAATCCAACATCGCTTTTTCCATATGCTTTCACTCCAAATCCTCCTTTCGCTGACTCATTGCTTCGTTTCGAAGTTGACCACAGGCTCCATTTATATCTCTGCCCATCTCTCTTCTTATAGTAGCATTTATTTTATATTTTTCAACTCTCGATTTAAATTGTAAAACAGCTTGTTTTGCAGACTGACGGTATTCTCTTTCTTTAATTGGATTTACCGGTATCAGATTAACATGACAATTCAAATCTGATACAAGTCTGCCTAATTTATCCGCCTCTTCTATTGTATCATTTACACCTGCAACAAGACTATATTCAAATGTTATTCTTCTTCCTGTTTTATTGAAATAGTATCTGCATGCATCTAAAACTTCTTCTATTGTATATTTATTTGCAATAGGAAGCAATTTCTTTCTGGTTTCATCATCTGATGCATGTAAGGAAATTGCCAATGTAATTTGAAAATTCATATCTGCTAATTCCTTAATTTTTGGAATCAGTCCGCATGTTGATAACGTAATATTTCTCTGGCTTATATTTGCACCATTCTCATCTGTTATCATTCTAATGAAATTAGTCACATTCTCAAAATTATCTAAAGGCTCGCCACTTCCCATTAAAACTATATTTGATACTCTCTCATCTATATTTTTTTCTATCTGATAAATCTGTTCAAGCAGTTCAGATGTAGTAAGATTTCTATCTAATCCATTTAGCGTTGAAGCACAAAAGCGGCATCCCATACGACATCCTGACTGTGTTGAAATACATACTGAATTTCCATGATGATATCTCATTAACACACTTTCAATTACTGCTCCACCTTTTATTCCAAATAAATATTTTCTTGTTCCATCTATTTTAGAAATTAAGACCTTTTCAGGTTTAAGAGTGATTATCTCATACTTTTCATCTAATTTATGTCGCAAATCTTTTGACAAATTAGTCATTTCGTCAAAGCTTGAAACTCTGTCAATATGAAGCCATTTATATATCTGTCCTGCTCTAAAAGGCTTCTCTCCCATCTGACTTAATTCATTCTTTAATTGTTCTAAATTATATGATTTAATGTCTAATTTTGTCATATCTTTTCATCCTATTTATCTATTCTTCTAAATGCCGAAATAAAAAATCCATCCATTCCATATTTTCCCGGAAGAATCTGAACATAATCATGTTTGTTGTCAATTATCTGTTCCGGCAGTTTTTTATTTAATGACTGTAATTTAAACGGAAGATTTTCTTCTATCCATTTTACATTATCTTCATTTTCTTCTTTTGTCACAGTACAAGTACTATATATTAATGTTCCACCCGGTTTAACATATTTGGAAACCACGCTTAATATTTCTTTTTGCAATTTTGCAAGCTCATTTATCTGTTCAATACTTGTGTTATATTTTATATCAACTTTATTTCCTATAACTCCAAGTCCTGAGCAAGGCAAATCTGCTATAACAATATCTGCTTTACCTATGACATTTTTATCTAATTTAGTTGCATCTTTACATTCAGCAAAAATACAGTTAAATCCGGTTCTTTTTATATTTTCATTAATAAGGCCTACTTTATATTCAGTTAAGTCTCTTGCCCTAATTTTACCTTTATTATGAATCAAATCAGCTATATGAAGGCTTTTTCCTCCAGGTGCCGCACACACATCAATTATGTAGTACCCTTCTTTAGGATTAGCTGCCATTCCTACAAACATTGAACTTAAATTCTGTACTACAATGTTTCCTTTATTAAAATCATAAAAATCTGCAATCTGATTATAATCTGATATTTCTAATGCATTGCTATACAATGTAGAGCGTTTTACTTTTGCTCCTTCATTTTCAAGTCTTACTACTACTTCGTCAACTGTAGTTTTTGACGTATTCACTCTAATAGTTGTTGTTTTTTTATTATACACACTTTTAAGTATATTTTTTGTCGTTTCAATGCCAAATCTTTCAATCCACATATCAACAATCCATAAAGGCATTGAATATTCAATCTCAAGTCTTTCATTTTCTTTTTCAGGATATTTTATGGAATCCATATTTCTGGCTATATTTCTAACAACACCATTTACAAATCCACTTAAATTAGAAAATTTTCTTTTTTTTGCTAATTTAACTGCTTCATTACAAACTGCCGATTCAGGAACACTGTCCATATATTTAAGCTGGTAAACAGACATTCGTAATATATATCTGATTACCGGCTTCATTTTATTAACTTTTGTTTTAGAAAACAAGTTAATTATATAATCTTCTTCAATTGTTCTTTCTATAGTTCCCTGAAACAGGCGTGTAATAAAAGCTCTTTGATTTTTATCAAGATTTTTATTTTCATCTAATGTATCTTTAACAATTAAATGACTAAGTCTACCTTTATTATTTTCTAAAAGCATATTTAAAACTATATTTCTAAGATTAACTTCCGGCGCTTTATTAGTCGTCACGTCTTCTTCCTCCGCCAAATAATACAATAAGTCTCAATAACTGCAAAATAGATGAAGCTGCTGCCGCAACATATGTCATAGCCGCTGCTGATAAAACTTTTCGTGTATATTGTAGTTCCTGTGTTCCAAGAATTCCTGTTGATTCGAGTATTTGCATTGCACGTGATGATGCATTAAATTCTACCGGCAATGTAACGAGCTGGAATAATACGGCTAATGAAAATGCCCATATTCCTAAATCAATAATCATCTGCGATGAATTGCCGCCTATAAACAATCCTGCGATTATTAATATCCATGAAAGTCTTGAGCCCCAATTTGCAAATGGGACTAATGCGCTTCTAATTGAAATAGGTGCATATCCTTTTGCATGCTGTATTGCATGTCCACATTCATGTGCTGCTACTCCGACTGCTGCAACGCTGTCACTTGCATAGGTTGCATCTGACAAACTTAAAACTTTATTTGCCGGATTATAATTATCTGTCAGATTGCCTCTTATATGACGAATCTGAACATCTGTAATTCCCTGAGATCTTAATATTCTTTCTGCAGCCTGAGCTCCTGTAAGTCCTGACATACTTCTATAATTGGAGTATTTATTATATGTTGAATTTACTCTTGCTGAAGCTATCATACATATAGCTGCACCAATAATTAAGAAAATATAAGTTGGATCAAAATAATAATATCCATATCCATAATATGCTAAAATCATATTTATCCCTCCATTCTATCAGGAATTTTAGCTCCATTTAGGAAATCTCTTGTTTTCATTCTCTTTTTGCCCTCTAACTGTAGTTCTAAAATTTTAAGGCTTCCCTTTCCCGTTGCAACACGGATAAAGTCTTTACCTACTTCAGTAATTGTTCCTGGTGCAGAATCATTTTCAGAATCGTCCACATCTGCATCCCATATTTTTAAAGTCTTACCATCCATTTTTGTATATGCACTTGGCCATGGATTCAACCCTCTTATAAGTCTCTCAATTTCATTTGCAGATTTATTAAAGTCAATTTTTCCTAACTGTTTATTAATCATACCTGCATAATTTGACTTACTGTCATCCTGCGGAGTTCTTACTGCTGTTCCATTTTCAAGTTCAATTAATGTTTTTAAGATTAATTTCCCACCCTCTATTGCTAATTTATCAAATAAGCTTCCGCCGGTTTCTTTCTTATCAATCGGGACAACTACTTTGTCTATAATATCCCCTGTATCTAATCCTTCATTCATATACATTGTTGTAACACCTGTTTCTTTTTCGCCGTCAATAACTGACCACTGAATAGGTGCCGCTCCTCTGTATTTAGGAAGTAATGATGCATGTACGTTTATGCATCCATACTTAGGCATATCTAAAATTGCTTTTGGTAAAATTTGTCCAAATGCAATTACCACAATTGCATCAGGATTCATTTCTTTTAACTTTTCAATAAATTCAGTTTCTTTAACTCTTTGTGGCTGATATACATCAAGTCCTAATTCCAATGCTTTTTCTTTTACCGGTGTGTATTGCATTTTTCCACCACGTCCCTTTGGTTTATCAGGTTGTGTAATTACACCAACCACATCATGACCTGCTTTTACAATATTTTCTAAAGCATTAACTGAAAAATCGGGAGTACCCATAAATACTATTTTCATCTTATTTCTCCTCTAATAATATGTATTGCCCCTCCCTTAGGTCGGTGGCTTGTCGTCGGAAAGATTTATTAAAATGAATTTTTCTTTATTCATCTTCTAATTCTTCATTGTCATATATTCTTCCTTCAACCTTGTCTACATACATTATTCCGTCTAAATGATCACATTCATGCTGTATTGCTCTTGCTAGTAATTCTGTTCCCTCTAATTCATATAATTCCATATTTTCATCATATGCTCTTACAACAACATGGTTGCTTCTTGTGACTACCCCTGATTTTCCTGGAAGGCTTAAACATCCTTCATACCCTGTCTGTTCTCCATCTTTTTCTATAATTTCAGGATTAATCATGATAATCGGACCATCTCCTATATCTATTACGACAATTCTTTTAAGAACACCAACCTGAGGTGCTGCAAGTCCGACACCATTTGCCTCATACATAGTATCAAGCATATCATCTATAAGAATCTTTGTTCTAGCATTAATATTTTTAACTTCTTTACAAACTTTTCTTAAACATGGATCTCCTAATTCTCTAACATTTCTAAGCGCCATCTCATTTCTCCTTTTATCACTCTCTCACATTAAATTGTAAGGTTATACCTTTAACTTTTTGTGAAGTATTTATTAATTCTTGTATATAGTCTGACATTCTAATAAGTTTTTCTTTATCAAGACTTTTTAAATATATCATTCTTCTATATACATCATTTATCTTTGCCACCGGAGGTTTCGCCGGTCCAATTATCATTAACTGTTTAAATTTTGCTTCTTTTAATTTGTTTATATATTTAGTAAGGGCATCTGTAAATCTGTCTAACAACTCCTCATCTTCAGATTGAATTAAGATTTCAGTCATTGCCGCTACAGGTGGATATTGCATTAATTGTCTATATGCTAATTCTTCCTGATAGAATTCTTCATAATCCTGCTTTGCTGCTGATTCAATACTATAATTATCCGGTGAGTATGTCTGAATTACGACCTGTCCTTTTTCTTTTCCTCTTCCTGCTCTTCCTGCTGCCTGCGTTAGTAATTGAAACGTCTTTTCAGCCGCCGTATAATCACTCGCATATAATGACATATCCGCTGCTAAAATTCCAACTAATGTTACATCAGGAAAGTCATGTCCTTTTACAATCATCTGAGTTCCAACGAGGATATCTGCCTGATGATTTGCGAAAGCTGACAGTATTTCTTCATGACCACCTTTCCTTGATGTTGTGTCAAAATCCATTCGCAATACTTTGGCCTGTGGAAATTCTTTTTTTATCATTGTTTCAACTTTTTGTGTTCCTATACCAAATCCGGCTATATATTTAGAACCACATTTTGGGCATAACCTTGGAATCGGTTCTTCGTAACCGCAATAATGGCACACCATTTTTCCATTATTATGGGCTTTTAATGTCACATCACAATGTGGGCATTTGACTGCCTCTCCACACTCCCGACACGACACAAATCCTGCATATCCTCTTCTATTTATAAACAACATAGTCTGCTGTTTTTTTTCTAATCTGTCATTAATCAGCTGCTTTAATTCCATACTAAACATTGACTTATTGTCATTCTTTAGCTCTTTCCTCATATCAACTACTGACACCTGTGCCAATTTGCCTTTTTCTCTGCTTGTAAGTCTGTGTAACTTATATTTCCCTGTCTGCGCATTAAAATATGATTCTAAAGAAGGTGTTGCTGAGCCTAAAACTAATGTTGCTCCTGTAATATTGCATAATTTTGCAGCCACCTCTCTTGCATGATATTTAGGAACATTTTCACTTTTATATGCTCCCTCATGCTCTTCATCAATTACTATAAGGCCTAAATTTTCAAATGGGGTAAAAAGCGCAGATCTTGGACCTATGATTATACTTATTTCTCCTCTTTTTGCCCTTTCAAACTGATCATACTTTTCTCCTGCTGACAGTTTTGAATTAATTATTGACACCTTATCTTTAAATCTTCTCGTAAATCTCTTTACTGTCTGATATGTTAAAGCGATTTCAGGAATTAAAACAATCGCCTGTTTTCCATCGTGGATAGTCTTGTCTATAATATCCATATAAACTTCTGTTTTACCGCTTCCGGTTATCCCATAAATCAAATGAACATTTGCTTTTTCACTTTTTTTATAATCCATTGTCTTTTTAATACTGTCTGCGACAGCTTTTTGCTGTTCATTTAATATTATATCATAACGCTCAAGATTATTAAAATTAACAGGATTTCTATAACTGTTTTCAATTTCTATCAAAATATCTCCTGTAGATTCAAGTGCCTTCAGAGTACTTGGCGATATATTTAATTTGTCTACTACAAGCTCCTTTGACATATGTTTTATATCTTTTAGTTCCTGTAGCAATCTGACCTTTGCCTTTGCATTGGACTTTTTATATTTTAATATCTTTTCTTCTGCTTCTTCTTCACTTATATTAAGCGTTATTGTCTTCTTTTGTATATTTTTTATTTTCTTTTTAACAGGTATGACTGTTTTTAATGCCTGATTCATTGTACAGCTATACTCTTTCTTTATCCACCAGGCTAACTCTATAAGTTGTTTTTCAACCGTTGCCGCGCCTTCATTTGCACGAATAATATATTTCATCTTATTTATATCAAATGACGGCTTGTCTGTTATCTCGATTACATATCCTGTTATCTCTCTGTTTCCTTTTCCAAATGGAATAACTATCTGAGTACCTATAGATATCTTATCTTCTAATTCTTTCGGTATTATATAACCAAAAGGGCGGTCCAATTTTTCATGTGAAATATCAACAATAATATTCGCAAATTTCATTTGACACCGCCCTTTCATATCTTATTTATCTTTATCTAAATAACTTTGCACTTCTTACGCAATTTGCCAATAACATTGTAACAGTCATTGGTCCAACGCCACCCGGTACAGGTGTTATTGCATATGTTTTTTCACTTACTGAATCAAAATCCACATCTCCACAAAGCTTGTTATCTTCATTTCTATGGATTCCTACATCAATTACAACCGCTCCTTCTTTAACATAATCAGCTGTAATAAACTTTGGCTTACCTATTGCTACAATTAAAATATCTGCTCTTTTTGTAACTTTCTTTAAGTCTTTTGTTCTTGAATGTGCAATTGTTACTGTTGCATTTTCTTTGAGCATAAGCATCGCCATTGGCTTGCCTACAATATTACTACGTCCTATTACCACACATTCTTTTCCTGAGATTTCGACACCTGTTCTCTTTATAAGCTCAACAATTCCTGCAGGTGTACATGGTAAAAATGTTTCTTCACCAATCATCATTTTTCCGACATTCATTGGATGGAAACCATCAACATCTTTCTTGCTGTCAATTCTGTTTAGCACTTCTGTTTCGTCTAAATGTTTTGGTAATGGAAGTTGTACAAGAATTCCATTAATTTCTTTGTCTGCATTTAACTTATCTATTAATTCAAGAAGTTCATCCTGTGTAGTTTCTTCCTTTAATGCATATGTAATTGATTTTATTCCTACATATTCACATGCTTTTTCTTTATTTCTAACATACACAGCTGATGCAGGGTCTTCTCCAACCTTTACGACTGCAAGTGCTATGTCAATCCCCTGTTCTTTTAACTTTGCAACTTCTTCCTTGATTTCATCTTTAATTTCACCTGAAATCTTCTTTCCATCAATTAATTTCATTACTTTATAAACGCTTCCTTTCTTCGCAGTAATTATTATAGTTAAGGAGCAAAATGCATTTTGCTCCTTATTGATACCTACGAATTAATTTTAATTCATTGCATTTTATACACGGCATCATTTATTAGAATAATCCTGTAATCTTTCCATCGTCTGTAACATCAATATCGTATGCTGCAGGATGTTTTGGAAGTCCCGGCATTGTCATTACATTTCCAGTTAATACAACAACAAATCCTGCTCCTGCTGATATATATACGTCACGAATGCTGATTTCAAATCCTTCCGGTCTTCCTAATTTATCTTTATCATCTGATAATGAATACTGTGTTTTAGCCATACATACAGGAAGATTTCCATATCCCATATCTTCAATCTTAGCAATTGCCTTCTGAGCTTCAGGTGAATAATTAACTCCATCTGCTCCATAAATTTCTTTTGCAACTGTTTCGATTTTTTCTTTGATTGGTAATTTGGTATCATATAATGGTTTGAATTTAGATTCTTTATTTTCTAATGTTTCAAGAACTTTATTAGCTAAATCAATTCCACCTTTTCCACCTTTTTCCCATACTTGTGCCAATGCAAATTCGCATCCTCTGTCTTCACAGAATTTCTTAATATATTCATATTCAGCTTCTGTATCTGTGATAAATGAATTTAATGTTACAACTACAGGGACTCCAAATTTCTGAAGGTTTTCAATATGTTTTTCAAGGTTAACAATACCTTTTGCCAACGCGTCTAAATTTTCTTCTGACAATTCACTCTTTGGAACTCCACCGTTATATTTTAATGCTCTTACTGTTGCAACTAAAACAACGCAATCAGGTTTAAGTCCTGCCTGACGGCACTTAATATCCATGAATTTTTCTGCTCCAAGGTCTGCACCAAATCCTGCTTCTGTTACTACTATATCAGCCATCTTTAATGCTGTCTTTGTTGCTCTTACTGAGTTACATCCATGTGCGATATTTGCAAATGGTCCACCATGAACAAGTGCTATTGTATGCTCTAATGTCTGGATTACATTAGGTTTAATAGCATCCTTTAAAAGTGCTGCCATTGAACCTACTGCCTGAATATCCTTTGCAGTTACAGGCTTACCATCATATGTATAAGCAACAATTATTTTCCCAAGTCTTTCTTTTAAATCTGCTAAATCATCTGCAAGGCAAAGAATTGCCATAATTTCTGATGCAACTGTAATTACAAAATGGTCTTCTCTTACTGTTCCATCAACCTTTCTTCCAAGACCTACAATAATATTTCTTAATACTCTGTCATTGATATCCACACATCTCTTCCATACAATCTGATTAGGGTCAATTCCGAGTACATTTCCCTGCTGAATGTGATTATCAAGCATTGCTGCTAATAAATTATTAGCTGATGTAATTGCATGGAAATCTCCTGTAAAATGAAGATTTAAATCTTCCATAGGAACAACCTGTGAATATCCACCACCTGCTGCTCCCCCTTTAATACCAAAACAAGGTCCAAGAGATGGCTCTCTAAGTGCAATTACTGCTTTTTTATTTAACTGACCTAAAGCCTGTCCTAAACCAACAGTAATTGTTGTCTTTCCTTCTCCTGCAGGAGTTGGATTGATAGCTGTTACAAGTACAAGTTTTCCATCTTCATTATCTTTTATTTTATTCCAATATTCATTTGAAATTTTTGCTTTATATTTACCATATAATTCTAAATCATCTTCTGTTAACCCAATTTTTGCTGTTACCTCTTTAATTGGAAGCATAGTAGCTTCCTGCGCAATCTGAATATCTGTTTTCATTTTCTTCTCCTTTATTGCTCCTCTTTTTTATTATTACCTGAAATATACTCATCAAATTGTTCCATGCTCATAAGTATTTTTCTAGGTTTATTTTGTTCTTCCTGTCCAACAATACCGGCATCGTATAATTGTTCCATTATACGTGCTGCTCTATTGAATCCAACTCTGAACTGTCTTTGCAGCATACTTGTAGAACCTTTGTCTTTTTCAATGCATAATCTTGCTGCCTGTTCAAAGTATTCATCTCTTCCATTTTCTTCTCCATCTTCTTTAGATGGTTCCGATAATTTTTCTTCAATGGAAGTTTCGTAAACAACCTCACTGCTATGCGATACAAGGTATTGAACTGTCCTTTGTACCTCTTCATCAGATACATATGCTCCCTGCAATCTTACAGGTTTAACATAGCCTGATGGATAAAACAGCATATCACCATTACCAAGCAGTTTTTCAGCTCCGTTCATATCTATAATTGTTCTGGAATCTGTTCCTGATGAAACAGTCAATGCAACTCTAGATGGAATATTTGCCTTAATAAGACCTGTAATAACATCTACCGAAGGTCTTTGAGTGGCAATAATCAAATGAATTCCAGCTGCACGTGCAAGCTGTGCAAGTCTGCATATCGCATCTTCAACTTCTTTTGCTGCAACCATCATAAGGTCTGCTAACTCGTCAATTACTATTACAATCTGAGCCATCTTTTCAGGTGGTTCATCTCCTTCGTAATCTCCTGCTTCAATTTTTGCATTATATCCTTTCAAATCTCTTGAGCCTGTTTGCGAAAATTTCTTATATCTTTCTGACATTTCAGCCACAGCCCAATTCAATATACCTGCTGCCTTTTTAGGATCTGTAACAACGGGATATAATAAATGAGGTATTCCATTGTAAACCTTAAATTCAACTACCTTAGGATCAATTATAATCAACTTAACTTCATCAGGTGTCGCTCTATATAAAATACTCATTATTATTGAATTTGTAAATACTGATTTTCCCGAACCTGTTGTTCCGGCTACAAGCATATGTGGCATTTTTGCAATATCTGCAACTACAACCCTGCCTGCAATATCCTTACCTGCCGCAAAAGCAATCTTTGAAGAATTCTCTTTTAGTTCTTTGGATTCTAATAATTCTCTTATATAAACTGTATCTCTTCCTTTGTTAGGGACTTCAATTCCAACTGCTGCTTTTCCCGGAATCGGAGCTTCAATTCTAATATCTGCTGCGGCAAGATTTAATTTGATATCATCTGTAAGTGCAGTTATCTTGCTAACTTTTGTTCCCATTTCCGGTTGTAATTCATATCTTGTAACCGAAGGGCCTTTACTTACATTTGTTACTGTTACATTAACTCCAAAATTCTGAAGAATTTGTTGCAATTTATTTGCTGTTTCCATAAGTTCCATTTTTGATGTTGGATTCTTACTTCCCGGATTTTTATTTAAAAGACTATATGTTGGTTTAGTATATTTCATCTTTTTCTTAACCGGTGCAATAATCTTTCCTTCTGATGATGCTTTTTCAGGTACTTTCGTCTGTGGATTAATTTCCTGTGCATCCATCGTTTCCTGTGAAGGTTTAATTTCATGCATGCCATAAGGCTTTCTATTCATTACTTCTTTTGCTTCTTTTGAAACAAATATTCTTTCCTTAGGTTTAAACTCTCCATCATTTGCATGTTCATCCGCTATCGGAGTTTTATTAATAGGCTCTTCTTTAAGTTTCGCCGTAACACCACTTTGTTTTCCATATATAAACTGACCTGTCGGTTCTTCTTCTAAATCAATATGTCCACTATATTCCGGTTCTAATCCTTCTATATTAATTTCATGTACATTCTGACTTTCTTCTTTTATTCCTGAGACATTTATAGCATCTAAATCACTAAAATTGACAGGCTTTGCCTTTTCCATTTTTTTCTTTTCAACTTCCTCAGCCCTTACCTTAGCTTCAATCTCCCGATGAACTCTCTGAATTTCCTTTTCCTGTCTGTTTATTTCTTTTTGCTTCTTTCTTTCTATTCTTGCAACTTCCTGCTGTTGCTGAATATCCTTCATATCATCTCTTGCGCTTTCGTAAACGCTGATTCCATGATTTTTAAGCATATCTAAAATAGATTTTTCAGTTAATATAACAATTGTTATAATTGCAATTATTATTACAAACACATAGGTTCCTGCTATTCCAAATAAAGTTTTAAGGCCATCTCCTATGGCTCCACCTATAATTCCACCACCTATTTTATATTCACCACAAAAAGAGTAATATTCACTAACTGTAGTCTTTTGTACATTCAAAATCAAATGTGCAAAAACACATGCATCAAAATAAAGAATTAATGCAGTTACACTTTTAGCAACCGCTCTAACATCGCCTAAATTTACAAACAATATACCTGCTATAAAAAACAGCACAATAGGGAATATATATGCCGGTACTCCAAATGCTCCAAACATAAAATAACTGAGCATATTGCCTACTACCCCGCAAACTCCAAAATTACTTAAAAAAAGTAATAATGCTACCGCAATTAGAATCCATATGTAAATTTCTGATATTATTCTTATCTGTTCACTGGTTCTCGAATTTTTTGAATTGCTCTTACGGGTACCGGTGTTTCGTCCTTTATTTGTTGTTTTTTTGGATTTGGTACCACTTGTTCTTTTTTTAGTAGTAGCCATCATTACCTCCATCAAATTTTTATTATTCAATCAATTACTCTATTTCAGTCATTAAAATAATTACGTTAATTTTTCTTTTTATTTTACAAAATAACCAATAACAGCTATAGCGCCAACTAAATAGCAATAGTATGCAAAATATTTAAATTTCTTATTTCTTACAATAACAAGCATTGTCTTAATACAAATATATCCTACAACTGCCGCTACTAAAGCTCCGGCAATGTAACATCCTAAATCTGAAGATGTCATTCCATCTTTTCCAAAATCTGCGATGTCTAGCACTGCAGCACCCATTATTGCCGGAATTGACATAATAAATGAATATTTAACTGCAAATTCTCTTTTTAATCCACATAACAGACCCGCTGTTATTGTAGTTCCAGATCTTGAAAGTCCTGGTAAAGTTGCAATTCCCTGACATGTTCCAATAAATAGTGCATTTAAATAGCTTGTTTTCTTTGGTTTCTTTTTTCCATCAGGAAGATTATCTGAAATAAGAAGAAGTGTTGCTGTTATAATAAGACATATTCCGGGAACTAAAAGAGTAGTTCCTGCTTTTTCAACTAAATCTTTTCCAAAATAACCGATTATACCTGTTGGGATTGTAGATACTATTACCAGCATTGCGAATTTTCTATAACCATTACATACTACTTTTCTGTAAAATGGCTCATCCTGCATTTTTTTGCTGACAAAAAACTCTTTTATATTAAAGCAAACATCAACAATAATTCCTATTCCATCTACTATAAGACGTCCTATATCTCTCCAGTAAACTAAGAATACTGCCAGCAATGTTCCAACATGTAAAATAATATCAAATGAAAAACCGATATCTTCCATTCCAATTAATTGCTTACATATAGTCAAATGTCCTGAACTACTTACAGGTAAAAACTCTGTCAGTCCCTGCACAATTCCTAATATTATTGCTTTAAATAATCCCATGTATCCACCTACTACTTTCCAAATAGTTTTATCCTTCTAAAATCCATAAGTACATTTCATTTTACTATTTTTTCAATCTTAATTCAAGTTATAATACATATTAATGCTTGGCAGCTATAAAAGCCATAAAAGGTCTAAGCCCACTTATGAACAAACTCACGCGGACTTAGACCTTTTGCCCCTTACATCATTATATTTTTTTATCATCTATCATGGATTTTAATTTATTCATTGCCTCCTTTAAGCCACCAACTTCGTTTATTATTTTTTTATCCACTGTTTCCTTTCCAACAAGAATACTTCCAACATCTTTTGTAAGCACTTCAGTTTCTGTCATCAATGTTATAAATCTATGCTCAGTTATCCCACAATGATTAACAACAAATTGGTTTATTCTTTTTTGTATTCTCATAAAATAATCATATGTTTGTGGAACACCAATAAATAATCCATTCATTCTTACAGGATGTATTACCATTGTTCCGGTCGGAACAATAAATGAATAATCCGTAGAAACAGCTAATGGCACTCCTATTGAATGACTTCCTCCAAGGACAAGTGAAACTGTAGGTTTACTCATACTTGCAATCATCTCTGCTATTGCAAGTCCACACTCCACATCTCCACCAACAGTATTTAATATAACAAGCAAACCGTCTATTTCATCATTATCCTCAACTTCCGCAATCGTTGGAATAACATGTTCATACTTTGTTGTTTTCGTATTACTGCTAAGACAATCATGCCCTTCTATTTCACCTATAATATTAAGCAAATGTATTTTCTTATGTTCTTTATTTTTATCTAAATCAGTCTGCCCATATTCTATGATATCGTCATTTTTTTCTTTATTTTCACTCATAAAAAACCTCCATACTACTTTCTATAAATAGTATGGAGATTTTTCAAAATAATATTATAAACCACTTAAAAGATGCCAATCATAAAATGCTATACGATTGCACAAGAATAAAAATGTAACCTATCATTTTTATTCATTATATTTAGCAACTATTTCCTGATATGATAAATGTCCACCAAAAATATCCAATGCACTTCCTATTGTAAAATCTAATTTTGCATCACATATTTTTTTGAAATTATCTATCTGATCTACACTTGCAATTCCGCCTGCATAAGTAATTGGGTTCTTCTCCCACTTTGAAAGCAATTTTACTAACTCTTCTTCCATTCCCGAACCTTTTCCCTCCACATCAACTCCATGGATTAGAAATTCATCACAATATTTGGAAAAATGCTCCATTGTTTCTTCATTTAATTTAATGTTAGTAAATGTCTGCCATCTGTCTGTAACTATATAATAATCATTGTTTTTCTTTCTGCAACTTAAGTCCAATACGATTTTACTTTTACCTACTGTCTTTACAAGTTTGTCTAAATTTTCGTAATTTACTTCTCCATTTTTGAATACATATGATGTAACAATAACATGACTTGCTCCATTTTCAATATATTCAGCTGCATTTTCTGCATTAATTCCTCCACCTATCTGCATTCCTTCCGGATAAGCAGCAAGCGCTTCAAGTGCCTGCTTTTTTGAAGCCTCAAAATACTCGGAATCTGCTGCATTTAAAATAATAATATGTCCACCTTCAAGATTGTTATTTTTATACATATTTGCATAATATGCTCCACCTTTTTGTGACACAAAATTTTCCTGTGCCTTATTACCTTTATCTTTAAGCGTTCCACCTACTAACTGTTTTACTTTCCCATTATGAATGTCTATACATGGTCTGAATTTCATTTTTTCTTCCTATCTTTCTTTTTTATTTACTATTCTCCACTTTTTAGTGATGTTGCCATATCAACTTTTTTCAATTTAAAATGCATCGAAATATTAATTATTACAGCAAATAAAATTGTTAATAATGTGCTATAAATGTAACCACGCGTTCCAATATTTCTTCCAAACATAACCATATCAATTTCTGCCGTCTGAATTACAAATTGGTGCAAAATTATTCCAAATCCAATGCCTATTATAATTCCTAAAATTGTGATAATGACATTTTCTCTGTAAATATAACCTGACACTTCCATATCATAAAAGCCAAGTACTTTAAATGTTGCCAATTCTCTTCGTCTTTCAGCAATATTTATATTGTTAAGATTATAAAGTACAATAAATGCAAGTAGTCCTGCCGAAAATACAAGTACGATTACAACCGTATCCATACTTTTCATCATTTCACTAAAACTATTATATGTTGTCTGTAAGAATGATACTCCTGCAACACCATCATTACTCATTATTTTATTTCCTATTTTATCGTCTATAACTCTGCCTTTTTTCAGGATACAAAAAGCAGTATTCATTTTTGCATCTTTCCCGGTTATCTGTTTATAATATTTTCCGGTCATATACATATAATGATAACTATAATTTTCGATTATTGCACTAACCTTTACATTATATCTTACAGTATCGCTTTCTTTGAAATAAATTTCATCGCCTACTTTGGCTCCGATTTTCTTAGCCATTTTTTCAGATATAAGCACACCATCATCATTTAACTTATATTTTTCATTTTTAGTTCTGCTCTTAAATGTAACGTATTTAGATATATCATCTGTGCTTTCAGGTATAACTATGTATGTACTTACCGTACTATTTTCCTTTCCAACATCATAATTCAATACATCTGCCTGTAAATTATCTTTTATATCCGAATTGCTGTTGAGAATCTTTTTAAGTTCATCCGTTCCATTCTTCTTAGTCCATTCATCATCGTATGTAACTGTCAAATCATAATGGAATAAATCGTCAAACTGTATTGTTAATATTGAATTTATGGAATTTTTAACGCCAAATCCAACAAGCATTAAAGCCATACATCCACCTATACCAAACAAAGTCATGAACAATCTTTTTTTGTATCTAAACAGATTTCTAAAAGTCGATTTTATATTAAAACTTAGATGATTCCAAATAAAAGGTATTCTTTCAAGCAGCACACGCTTTCCGGCTTTTGGAGCTTCTTGCTGCATAAGTGATGCCGGTTGTTCCATAAGTGCTTTATAACACGCAAGTATTGTTGCACCTATTACACTTACTGCTGCTGCAAGACATGCTGTCACAAAATAATATCCATTTATAGGAATTTCTATTATATATAAATTCTGATACATCAATCTATACGCAGTTATTATAATCCATGGTAAAGTTTTGCTACCTGCTATACCTCCAATTATGCCACCTGCAATTGTTGCAACTGCTCCATATGCGATATATTTTCCGGCTATGCTTCCTTTTCCATAGCCCAGTGCCTTAAGTGTTCCAATCTGAACTCTTTCTTCCTCAACCATTCTTGTCATAGTCGTCAAACTTACCATTGCTGCAACCAAAAAGAATATAAGTGGAAATACTTTTCCTATATTTCCAATACGCTCTGCGTCCTGACCAAATTCAACAAATGACACAACCGTTTGTCTGTCCAGCACATACCATTCTTTCTTTTCTATCTCATATACTTTATCTTTTGCCTTATCTACTTTTCTTTGCGCTTTGTTAAGCTTTTTCTGAGCCTTAGCAAGCTTCGTATATGCCTTATCAACCTTTTTTTGTGCCTTTATAATCTCATTTTTACCATCAGTAATTTCTTTTTTTCCATCAGCTAGTTTTTGCTTTCCGGTTTCAAGTTTTTCTTTCGTATTATCTAATACTGCTCTTGATTTTTTTAATTCCTGCTTTCCAACAATTAAACTTTTCTTTGCTTTATCAAGCTTCTTTTTACTTTTATCCAGTTTAATTTTTGCTTTATTTAATTGTCGCTCATGTTTAGAAATCTCTGACTGTGCACTTTCAATCTGGCTCTTAACCTGCGGCACATCACTCATTCCCATTGCAGCAAATCTTTTTTTAGTGTTATTTAAATCATTTTTCCCACTTTCAAGTTCTTTTACTCCTGTTTTATATTTAGCATATCCACTTTCATATTGTTTTTGACCATTTTTATACTCTTTTTCACCTTCTTTCAATTTTATGCTGGCAGATTCATATTGCTTTTCCCCTTTATTGTATTGTTCAACTCCACTTTTATATTCTTTTTCCTGCTTTTTTAATTCACTTTCTCCCTCTTCTATTTTTTTACTATTTTCTTCTATTTCCTTCTGTCCATCATCCGCTTTTTTCAAACCTTTTTCGTATTTTTTATAATTTTTATCTATCTTTTCCTGAGCTGACTGAATTTCTTCATTTGCCACGTCAACTATTTCTTCGTATCTTTTTTGTTCCATAGCAGGCGCAACTTTTTTAATTTTATTTGTCACTTTATCAACATACTTTTCATATTTTGTTCCATAGCTGTCTAACTTTTTAGCACCTTTTAATGTAATATAAATATCAGAGAAGTTATCCATATCAAACTGATTTTTATTAATAATTATTAATCCATCAAGTTTTCCTGAACCTACTGTACTGCTTCCTTTGTGAAATGATAAATAATTACCTGTACAAAAAGTTCCTTTTACGGTATATTCCTTTCCCTTTACGTATTCATTATCAACTGTTATCTTGTCCCCTACCTTAATGTAATTATGTTCAGCTAACTGTCTATCCACAAGGCACTCATCATCTGACAGTTCATTCACATTTGTTTTCACTTTATTAATTGTATCCGTTCTAGACATCATTTTCACGGTATACTCTGTTTCTCCATTCTTAACTACCTGATCCACATTATATATACCTTCGATGTCTTTTATTTCATCTATAGACTTTAATGCATTAATATCGTTATTAGTTACTCCAAGTTCACTTACAACTCTAATATCATAAATGTTTTCTTTATCATAAATTGCATCCACGGATTTTCTCATGTCAGGTTCCGTAGAACGTATTCCAGCATAAAAAGCCACACCAAGGGCAACAATTAAAAGCAGGGATAAAAACCTGCCAAATGTCTTTTTTATTTGAACATAAAATTCTTTTCTTAATGCCTTCATATAGCTACCTCTTGATACTTAATTTTTACCATTCAATTTTTTCTACCGGAAGTGGATTTTCATTTATTGTCATATCACTGACTTTACCGTTTTTGATTTTAATTATTCTGTTTGCCATTGGTGCAATTGCCTGATTGTGCGTAATTACAACAACTGTCATACCTTTTTTACATGTATCCTGCAATAATTTTAATATAGCTTTTCCTGTCTGATAATCTAATGCTCCTGTCGGTTCATCTGCCAATAATAATTTAGGATTTTTTGCAATTGCCCTTGCAATAGATACCCTTTGCTGCTCTCCTCCTGAAAGCTGTGCCGGGAAGTTTTTCATTCTTTCCTTAAGTCCAACGCTTTCAAGAACTTTTTTTGCATCTAACGGATTTTTGCAAATCTGACCTGCCAGTTCTACATTTTCCAATGCTGTAAGATTTTGCACCAGATTATAAAACTGAAAAACAAAACCAATATCATGTCTTCTATATGTAGTTAACTCCCTATTGCTGTATCTGCTTATATCTTTTCCATCAACAATAACGTTACCGGAAGTCAATTTATCCATTCCACCTAAAATATTAAGTACGGTAGTTTTTCCTGCTCCTGAAGGTCCGACAATAACAACAAATTCTCCTTTTTCAAATGAAAAATTCATTCCATCTGCCGCCTTTATTGTTATTTCTCCTGTTTTATATTCTTTTACAACATCTTTTATTTCAACGTAACTCATAAATCGCACCTCCTAAAAGCATGTTTCATACTACCATCTACCATCTAAAATCTAATTTCTCTTATATATATATTAACTGACATTTTTTTTTCATTCAAGGGCAAAGTAACTTTGTTATCTTTAATAAAATTAAAGGTCTTCATGTTTAATCCATGAAGACCTTTGTTTTGTTTAATACATTTAAATTCTATTTAAAGCCTGTTCTAAATCGTTAATAATATCATCAGCATTTTCTATACCGATTGAAAATCTAATTAAATCCGGTTGAACTCCTGCTTCAATTAACTGTTCATCTGTCATCTGTCTGTGTGTATGGCTTGCAGGATGAAGTACACATGAACGTGCGTCTGCAACATGAGTAACAATTGTAATAAATTCAAGGCTGTCCATAAATTTAATTGCCGTTTCTCTTCCACCCTTTAATCCAAATGTAATTACACCACATGTACCATTTGGCATATATTTCTTAGCCAAATCATAATATTTGTTTCCTTTTAGCATCGGACAGTTAACCCACGCTACTTTATCACTGCTCTGAAGGTATGTTGCCACCTTTATAGCATTTTCACAATGACGTGGCATTCTTAAATGAAGTGTCTCAAGTCCTACATTTAACAAAAATGAATTCATAGGTGCCGGAATCGAGCCTAAATCTCTCATAAGCTGAGCTGTTGCCTTTGTAATATAAGCTCCCTTTCCAAATCTTTCAGTATATACAATTCCATGATATGAATCATCAGGAGTTGTAAGTCCCGGGAATTTATCTGCATGGGCATTCCAATCAAATTTTCCACTATCAACAATCGCTCCACCTACTGCCATTGCATGACCATCCATATATTTTGTTGTTGAATGTGTAACAATATCCGCTCCCCACTCAAATGGTCTGCAGTTAATTGGTGTTGCAAATGTATTGTCTACTATAAGTGGCACTCCGTGTCTGTGGGCTGCCTTTGCAAACTTTTCAATATCTAATACAACTAAAGATGGATTTGATATTGTTTCGCCAAATACCATTTTTGTATTTGGTTTAAATGCAGCTTCTAATTCTTCTTCTGTACAATCAGGATTAATAAAAGTTACATCTATTCCCTGTTTCTTCATTGTAACTCCAAAAAGATTAAATGTTCCTCCATAAACATGTGCTGAACATATAATATGGTCACCTGCTTCGCAAATGTTAAATGCTGCATAATAATTTGCTGCCTGTCCTGAAGATGTAAGCATACCTGCCACACCACCCTCTAAATCGCAAATTTTCTGTGCCACAACATCATTCGTAGGATTCTGAAGTCTTGTGTAAAAATATCCTTCTTCCTCTAAGTCAAATAATCTGCCCATCTGTTCCGAATTGTCATACTTATATGTAGTACTTTGATAAATAGGAAGTACTCTTGGCTCTCCATTTTTAGGCTGCCATCCTCCCTGTACGCATATAGTGTCTAAGTTTCTCTTTTCCATTTTGTAACCTCACTAACTTTATTATTAGCACATACTTTGTGTTTACCATCCCCGTATAGTTTTTTATAAACCTAAAGTGTGTTTGTACAAATCACCACGCTCTTCAAAATTCTTAAAATGATCATATGAAGCTGCTGCCGGTGACAATACACACGCTTGTCCTGATTTTGTAATTTCTTTTGCCTTATTTGTTGCCTCTACTAAGTTATTACACATATAAAGATTTTCTCTGCCTGATAACATGTCATAAATTTTTTCACCTGAAGCATACATGCAAATAACATTTACCTTCGTATTCTTTTCAAAATAATCACAAAGAATCTGATAATCAATTCCTCTATCCATTCCACCGATAATAATAGTTCCAATATTTTCAATACTTTCTACAGCCTGAATTGCTGACTGACATATTGTCGAAATTGAATCATCATAATAAGTAACTCCGTCTATTTCCCCTAAACGTTCCATTCTATGTGGAAGCCCTTCAAAAGATTCGATGTATTTTGTTACTTCTTTTTCATCTAATCCAAAGCACTTTGTAGCAATATAATATACTACATTTGCATTGTATTGGTTATGTATTCCTCTTAATTTAAGGAAGAAATCTTTTGCTAAATTTTTATCTGACATAACAACTTTTCTTGCATTTACCGGTATATCTAAATCGATTTCCTCATTTACAATAAAAGTATCTGTAACTCTCTGATATCTGAAAATATTAAATTTAGCATTTTTATATCTTTCCATTGTATCGTAGTAATCCAAATGTTCTTCATATAAATTAAGAAGGACTGCTATTTTAGGTGATGCCTTTGCATGTGCCAACTGATGGCATGACATTTCATACACTATTGTAGTATCATCTTTTATTTCGTCATATCTCTCAAGACATGGTCTTCCTATATTACCAACTAATACACAATCTACTCCACAATTCCTTAAAGTTGTGTACAACATAGATGCTGTAGTACTCTTTCCCTTTGTGCCTGTAATACCAATTATATTTTTTGCAAATTGTGCTAACATCAATTCCGTCTGTGAAGTAAATTTAATATTATCTTCATGGCATTTTATGCCCGGACTTTTAACAATTATATCATATTTATCACAATCGATATCTTCATATTTACCTTCAAAAATATCATATTCACAATCAATATTATGGTCTAAAATGAAATGTTCTGTTGATTTACCTTCTCTTCCATATCCCCAAATTAAAATCTTTTTCCCTGTTAAAATATCTGCTATTTTCATATAACTACACCACTTTCCTTATTTCCTTTACAAAATTATCCGGCACAAGATGCTCATCGCACCATTCACCTAGCAGTATCTTTAAATCTTCTCCATTATTCACAATATAGTCTTTATATTTTTCAGTAAGTTTTAGTTTTTCACCCTTTTCAATAATATATTTCAAGCTTGCCACAACTTCACTTCGTGTTCCCACACACTCAAATGGTTTGTTCTCATCTATTCCTACAAGTTCTCTGAAATACTTTTCTAAGCTCTCTTTGTTTAATAAATTTTCACCAAATACTTCTGTCAATCTCTCCTGACTTAAGAATGGTGAAAGAATTATATATACAAATAAACATTTTGGACAATCGCAACACCAAATACCTTTTTTACTTCCTGCATTACAGCTTCTAAATATTTCAAGGTACTTGTCACTTGATGCAAATATTTTTGCAATCTGTATTTCTGTAAGTGGTCTTAATAAACTAAAGTATCTTATGTCTGACTCCACTATGGTTGCAATGTAATCATTAAAATCTAATTCAAATTCATAACTTTTTGAATATTGATGATTTACTTTTGAATCTTTAACCGTTGATTCGTTTGCGCTGTTTTCATTTGACAAAGTTATATATTTCTGTCCGTTTAATGCAGCTGTTAATACTGAAGAAAATGCAACAATAGCAGAAAATGGTGTATGTCCATTAATATATCCCTCACTATTTAACTGTAACATTGTTTTATCTAATGTTCTCCTACAAAGAATATCTCCAATTTTATTATCAGTTACATCTATTACTTTCTTTACGGCTTCAATTCTGTTTACGCTGTAAGTTGTTATTTTCTCATCTTTAATTCTTTTAAGCACTTCTAATGAAACACATGAATCTTTTCCACCACCAATAGGCACTAAACACCCTTCATATATCCCATGCAATTTAACTGGCTTTGTACAATCTGTCTGTTCTTTACTATAATCACAAACTAAATGCATGAATTCTTTTTCATACGCTTCAATGCCATTAACATAAAAGCATTCGCCTAAGCCATTGTAATATAGTTTCTTCCACCATTGTAACTGTGTATCAGTCAATACTCCACACTTAATAATAACATTCTGTGGACATGCAATTTTCCAATAACTGACTAATTCTACCATTCCCAGATTAAAAATTAGTCTGTTTATTGCATCTTCATTTGTATCTTCAATATTCTTAAATGGTATCTTCCATGTTGGATGAAACTCTGCAAGTCCCGGCACAACAAAATTATATTTAATATCTAGCTCATTGCTATTTTTTTCAACTTCATAGGAATCAAAAATAAAATCTTTATATTCACTTCTTAACAAATCATATTTTTGCTGTCCTGTCAGTTCTTTTAGATTCTGCATATTTCTCTCCTACCTTACCGACAACTATTCATAATAATTAACATATGCTTATTTTTTGCTATTGAATTTGATTATACCATTATCAATATAGTAATTGCAATTGTTTGTGAAAAAATTCACAAAAAAAATGCAACAGTCCAACCAAATAGCTAAACTATTACATTTTTATATATTTTTATATATTTTTTTATATTTTTTTATACTATTCCGGATTATAATCCTTCAGCATTATATGAGCAACAATTGTGCATATAGTAAATAATATAAAAAGTACTGCCATTAAAACTATAAACTGTGTTGTAGTCATTGGTATTCCTGCAAATACTACAACAATAAATACCACAAATATAATTGTAGCTATTATATTTGCTACTTTTCCTATTTTTATCTTTGTTTCCTGTGACATATTATTTTCTTCTTTCGTATTCTATTTTCTTTTCATCAATACAAAGCTGTCATTTCTTCCTATTTCTTCATATTTCTCGTCTATTATGTAATCTAAATCATTATCTGTTCCATCATTTTCATTATAAATATTATTTTCTCCATTTTCGACTATGTATTTTGCCTGCCCTGATTCAATATATTCCTTGAATTCTTCCTGCATTTCGTCATTTACACTGCACATCCAATCCTGTAGCATAAAATATTTATAGCATGGGACTATATCCGTCACAATATAATACTCTGATTTGACGTTATATGCCAACACGCTGTTTCTTGATTTTTCAGGAATTAATTTCGTTATTTCTTTTGCATCTTTTTCTATACCTGTTAACTTATTTACGTCATAACTAATCATGGATTTTGTAGAAATAAAAGCACATGATAAATTTAAACTGATTAAAATCAATGTAAATATTCCAAACACTTTATTAATAATCTTATTATTCTGCACCAAATCTGCTGTCATACCACAAGCTACTATATAAACAGGAAACCATATATACATATAATTTAAATTTGGCCTCATTCCTAATTGAACTACAATACCAACAATTGCAGATATCATAAGAGAAAGAGAAACAATTCTCTCTTTCTTATTTGTCACAAAATTTGAAATTGCTATCAACAATGACATTAGTAAATTTAAATTTACAATTAAAATTGTAAACACTCCTGCATTTAATAAAATTCCGTTTGTGTTTAGTGTATATTTTATATTATGTATAATCGTTCCATAAAACATTTCATATATCGCATTCTTTTTTATGTAATAAATTACAAAAGGCACTAGTACCAAAACTGCACCTATTATAAAAGCCACAATATTTTTCAGTATATTGCTCCACTTTTTATTAACAGCTAATAAAACCGTCCCCGTTATAATCATCACACTTATTGGTAAAAAATTAGTCATTCTTATCAATACACAAACCATAAATGTAATTCCATAAAAAAAAGCATATTTAACATTATGTTCTATATCATTATCTATGTCGCATTTAAAATATTTGACTACAAAATACATACTCCATACCAAAAATGGTATACAGTAATCCTCTGTCATATTTCCTGCAAAATATATTCGATTTAATAGTAATGCAATTATTGTAATTATTATTGATTTTCTTTGGTCATTATAGAAAAGATCAATAATCTTATAACTACCATATAATGTTACTGTAAGAAAAGGTATTTCAATTAAAAGAAATCCTATTTTATTACCGGTCAACATCGCTCCCATCCATTGTATTACAAACATCAATGGTCCCTTATGTTCAAAAAAGTCAATATATGGAACTAATCCCTTTTCAACTAATATTCCCTCTAGCATATAATTAGCTGTATCACTATGACACCATTTATATAAAGGTGATGTATCATATGAAAACAATAGTAAAAAAACAAATGCTACAAAACTAAAAACAATTATTCTATTTACTATATGCATAGTTATATCTTTTTTTTGCTCTCTCATCCCTTCTCACTTTCCCTTTTACATTTATATTCATTAATACAAAATCTCCCGACTCATATCTATATCCGCAATAGAAAAATATTTGTCGGGAGATTATTATTTTTTTATTTACTGAGCATCTTTAATTGAGAAGCTTATTCTTCCCATCTTATCCTTGCCCAAGCATTTACATTTTACATGATCTCCAAGTGTAAGATAATCTTCAACATGTTCAACTCTTTCTTTTGAAATCTTTGAAATGTGAACCATTCCTTCTTTTCCCGGAGCGAACTCGATAAACGCACCAAATTCCTTAATGCTTACAACTGTTCCTTCAAGAATCATTCCTTCTTCGAAATCTGTTGTAATGATCTGGATATATTCAATTGCCTTATCAATCTGTTCTTTGTCAACTCCACATACAGATACAGCTCCATCATCTGTTATATCAATCTTAACGCCTGTTTCTTCAATTATAGCATTAATTGTTTTACCCTTCTGTCCTACAACATCACCAATCTTAGCCGGATCAATATGAATCTGAACAATCTTAGGAGCATATGCACCTACTTCTTTTCTAGGTTCTGCAATTGCAGGTTTCATACAATTATCCATAATGAAAAGTCTTGCTTCTCTTGTTCTCTGGATTGCACCTTCTACGATTTCTCTTGTAAGTCCATGAATCTTAATATCCATCTGAATAGCTGTAATACCTTCTGTTGTTCCTGTTACCTTAAAGTCCATATCGCCAAAGAAATCTTCGAGTCCCTGAATATCTGTTAATAATACATAATCATCATCTGTATCTCCAGTAACAAGACCACATGAAATACCAGCTACCATAGCCTTAATTGGAACACCTGCTGCCATAAGCGACATACATGATGAACATGTACTAGCCATTGATGTTGAACCATTTGATTCAAATGTTTCTGAAACTGTTCTGATTGCATATGGGAATTCTTCTTCTGAAGGAAGAACAGGTACTAATGCTTTTTCTGCTAATGCACCATGTCCGATTTCTCTACGTCCCGGTCCTCTTGATGGTTTTGTTTCCCCAACTGAGTATGATGGGAAGTTATAGTGATGCATATATCTCTTTACTGTTTCATTTTCATCTAATCCATCAATTTTCTGTGATTCAGATAATGGTGCTAAAGTACAAATGTTACAAATCTGTGTTTGTCCTCTAGTAAACATAGCTGAACCATGAACTCTAGGAATAATATCAACTTCTGCTGCAAGTGGTCTTATCTGATCTAAAGCTCTGCCATCCGGTCTCTTATGATCTTTCAAAATCATTTTACGTACTGTTTTCTTCTGATACTGGTAAAGAGCTTCTCCAAGTACTGCAAGCCATTCTTCATTTTCTGCAAATGCTTCTTCAAGTCTTTCTCTAATCTTGCTTATATTTTCTTCTCTTACCTGTTTAACATCTGTAAATACAGCTTCTTCCATCTCTGCAGGTGGAACAATCTCTTTTATTGCTGCAAATAATTCTTCAGGTATTGTAAAACTTTCATATTCATGTTTTGGCTTACCAACTTCGGCAACAATCTTATTTATAAATTCGATAATCTTCTGGTTAACATCATGAGCCATATAAATAGCTTCAATCATTTTAGCTTCAGGAATAATGTTGGCACCTGCTTCAATCATTATAACTTTTTTGCTTGTTGAAGCAACTGTTAACTGTAAATCTCCTTCTTTCCACTGTGACTGTGATGGATTAATGATAAATTCTCCATCAACTAAACCAACCTGTGTCATTGCACATGGGCCATCAAATGGAATATCTGAAATACATGTTGCGATAGCTGAACCTAACATAGCAACAATTTCAGGTCTGCACTGAGGATCAACTGATAATACTAAGTTATTTAATGTAACATCATTTCTATAATCCTTAGGGAATAAAGGTCTCATAGGTCTGTCAATAACTCTTGAAGTTAAAACTGAGTTTTCACTTGCCTTGCCTTCTCTCTTATTAAATCCACCCGGAATTTTACCTACTGCATACATTTTTTCTTCAAATTCAACTGAAAGTGGGAAGAAATCAATTCCCTCTCTTGGTTTTTCTGATGCTGTTGCTGTAGATAATACTGTTGTATCTCCATAATGCATTAATGCTGCACCATTAGCCTGAGCAGCAACACGTCCAACATCTACTGTAAGTGTTTTACCACCAATTTCAATACTAAAACTCTTGTACATTTTCGTCTCCTTTTCTCTATCTTAGTACCATCTCACTGATACATCTTTCCGACACATATAATGTGTCCTTTGAATGTCTTATATATCCGGCAAACACCGAAACTACTGAAAAAAGGGCGAATTACTTTTCGTCCGCTTTTTCAGTGGTCTCGGGTTTCAGTTTGCCAATTAGATATATTAAATAAGCAATCTTTTTTATTATAAACAATACGATACAAAAAAGCAACCAAACATTTAACCTTAACTAAATTCCACCGATTTTATAATATTTGTTTTTCACATTAAAAAACTGCACTTTAACAATATAAACCTTGTTAAAATGCAGTCTTTTATAAAACTTATATTATTTTCTAATACCAAGTTTAACAATTAATTCACGATATCCTTCAAGATCTGTTTTCTTTAAGTAGTCAAGTAAACCTCTTCTCTTACCTACCATCTTAAGAAGACCTCTTCTTGAATGATGATCCTTCTGGTTAACTTTTAAATGTTCTGTTAACTCCTGGATTCTTGCTGTTAAAATTGCAATCTGAACTTCAGGTGAACCTGTATCGCCCGGTTTTCTTGCATATTCGTTAATAATTGCTGTTTTCTTTTCCTTTGTTATCATTACGACAACCTCCTTAATTATTTTAATATCGCCATACACTTAAGTAACGGTTGGAGTATCCAATACTTAGCGTAGGTTCGCATACCTTGATATGTTACCACATATCGCAAGATAAGTAAACTAAATATTTGTAAATTATCAAAAATATAAAGAATTTTTTTGTAGGCACACCAGCTATTTTTTAGTTAGTGTGCCTATAATACCTTTTGTTAAAGGCTTAATAGTTACAAAATTTTTATATTTCTATAACATACTAATACCTCTTATTAATCTTCTTTTTTTAATCCAATAATGCATGCTCCTATTCCTACAATAGAAACTATAAACATTGCCATCATTGCTAATAAGATATTTGTAACTGTACCTGTCTTAGGGCTTGTCACATGACTTGCAGTATTTGTTGTATTTCCATCTGTTTCAGTTGTTGTACCACTCTTACTATCTGCACCATTTACAGTTACATTTTTATCAGACTTCTTATTATTCTTTGACTCATCTTCACCAAGAACATTTCCGGATTTATTTTTCTTTGTTGTCTGTGCCTTTTTATTATTCTTTTTGTTATCCTTCTTTGTTGTCTTAGTATTCTTGTCATCTTTCTTTGTCGTATTGTTGTTATTATTTATAACTGTCTGATTATTCTTGTCTTCAGGATTCTTAGTATATACAAATACTATTTCATTTCCTTCTAACTTCATTGTAACACTCTTCTTCTGTTCCTTTGCAGTATATCCGGCAATCTGTTTTGCTGTTTCTTCAACATTTTCTCCGTATGTACTGTTTTTAACTTCAGATGGTGATAATTCCTTACCATTTTCATCAACATACTTAACACTATAATTTAATGTTACTTTTTCGTAATGAGCTGTAAATGTTGTATTTCCTGTTATTTTTTCGTTTGCAGGATTTTCTACTAATGTTTCTTTTCCATCAGCAGTCTTCATTGTCCAGCCTGTAAATTTATAACCTACATTTGAATTATTTTCAGGAACTTCTGATACTTTTTCGTTATACTTAACATTATCTTCTGTTTTTCCTGTTATTGTTCCATTTCCATCTGTGTTGAAAGTTACTTTGTAGTCTTTCTTAGAGTAGACAAATGTTATTACATTCTGATTTTCATTATCTGTAACATCAATTACAATATCTGCCTTAGTCTTATCCGGTGTATATCCGTATATTTCTTCAGCATTCTCTGTAATCTTTGTACCAAAGTCAACTGCATTAACTCTCTTTTCTGTTAAGAGTTCATTTCCATCTTCGTCTAAATATCTTACAACGTAATCATATTTTAAAGGTGCAAATTTAGCTGTAAATGTTGTCTTTTCTGTAATCTTTTCATTTGCAGGATTCTCTGATGCTACTGTTCCTGACTCTACAGTCTTTTCCCATCCTACAAATTCATATCCTTTATCCGGAGTTGGAGTAGGTACACTTGTTACTTTTTCGTCATGTTTTACTGACTGATTTGTATCACCTGTGATTTCACCGTTGTCTCCGGCTTTGAAAATAACGTTATGCTTATTCTTTTCATATAAGAAAACTATTTCATTTCCACTTTCTTTCATTATGATGCTCTTTGTAAGACTACCATCTACTGCATAAAATGGAACATCCACTGCTGTTTCTGTTACTTCTGAATCAAATAACGCACTTGCACTCTTCATATCTGCAATTTCTTCATTTGTATCTTTATCAAGATACTTAACTGTGTATGAATATGTCTTAGGTGCAAATTTAGCAACAAAACCAACATTTCCTGTTATAACCATTGCTTTAATTTCTTCTTCAGTTAAAATTGTATCCGGTGCTATTTCATTTGCCCAGCCTACAAATTCATATCCTGTGTCAGCTTTTGCTGTAGGAATAGTTGTTATATTTGAACCATGTTCTACAACATCAGTTATTTCGTCTTTTGCATCATTAATTGTACCATGCTTATTTCCTGATTCATCTTTTTCTATATTGAACTTAACGTCATATTTGTTAATTTCATAAACAAATTCAATTACATTGGCATCTTCGTTTTCTGTAATTGTAAGATTCTTTGAATTCTGCTCACCTGCTACCAAATGATATCCAGGAATTTCAATTGCATCTTCAGATACTAAAGAATTGTAGTCTGTTGCTGCTCTTTGAATTGCATCATATCCCGGTATAAGGTTACCATTCTTATCTACATATTTAACAGTATATTTATACTTGTTAGTTGTAAACTGTGCTGTAAATACAGTATCTTCAGTAATAAGTACATCCTTAGGATCTCCTAAGTACTCTTTTTCTGCTCCATTAGCAGTCATCTTCCATCCTGTAAATGTATATCCTGTCTTATTAGTAACCGTTGGTTGATTTCCTGTACTCGTATTTTCATCAATAGAATAATCAGTCTTATCACCTGTTGCTATAGTACCCTTATCAGGGTCAACTACATATTTAACTCCTACTCTAGGAATTGCATTTAATGTTCCATTTGCATCTACATCTGCCTTATCATATACAACATTAATTTTATCTGTTTCTTCATCATACTGAGGATTTGGTCCTGTAATCGTTCCAACAGGAGTTGACTTAAGACCATCCTTAGTCATTGTATGGTTAAATCCACTGATTGTAATTTTATCATCAATATCCATTACAAGCGCTTCATTTCCATCTCCAAATTTCTTTATAAAATTATCATATGCAGCATTCCTTGCTTCAAAGTCTGCTTTACTTAATGTATATGTTTCCTTTACTGTTCCATTTTTATCTGTCACAGTCACTTTTATTCCATCATCGCTTACTTCTACCTGATTTCCAAGTTCAATTCCTGCACTGCTGATACTTAATGCTTCGTTTCCATCAAAATCATCTTTTACTGAAATGTTCTTCATATAACCTGATTTTGCTGTAATTGTATATTCTAATCCAATTTTCTTTTCCTGACTTATAGCTGTATCATTATCAATAGTCTCACCTGTTGTCGGATTCTTGAATGTAACCTGCATTTCGGCTTTAATATCTGCCTTAGGAATAATTGCCACTTCAACTGTTGCTGTTGGAACTTTGATTAACTTATCAGTAACATTTCCATTGTTATCATATCCTTTATCATGACCTGAAATAGATACATCTAAAGTTGAAGTAAGTTTTCCTTCATAATCAGCTTTCTTAGTTAAGCCTTTTACTACTACGGTTTCATTCTTATCCAGAGAAATATTTCCAATTTCATTCTGGAACTCTCTCTTCTTAACATCATCTTTTAAATCTTCTTTACTAATTGTATAAGTCTTCTTTACTTTTCCGTCTCTATCAAGGACTTCTACAATAAGATTATCTTTTACATAAACACCTTTGTCTCCAAAATCAATTCCGTCTTTTCCTACTGTAACGCCCTGGTCTGTATCTTTAAATGTGATATCTTTCATGTCATCACTGCCTGATACTACAGAATAGTTAATTCCAACTTCTTCTCCAACAAGGACTTTGTCTCCATCCTTTAATTCATTTCCTTCTTTATCTGTATATTTAACAGATGGCTTTGCACTTGCCTGTTCAAGATACATATTTGTTTCAATCAAAATATTACTTGCTGTTGTATGACGTTCCATATAGAAGAAATCAAATGTATATGTTTCTCCTTCTTCCAAACCTAATTTTGTCTGTGTATCTTCGTCATTCAAATCAATATTACCTGAAAGTCTACCATGCGCACCACCAATATCCATTGCTAATTTTCCATTAATGAATAAATACACATCATCATCACCTTCAAACTTAAATGAAAGATTCTTAGCTTTAGAATATATAAATTCACAATGTGCTTTCATTGCATAATGGAAGTTATGTCCTTCTAATTCATCTGTCTTACCAAACGGAGCTGTCAAATCAGATGCTTCACCTAACACATCATCATCTAATGGGAAGAAACCATCTCCTTCCGGAGCATTAGTCTCATCTCTATATATATTTTTATTCGCTATATCATATACAACGTTGCTATTGTTAAAACTATATTTTTCATTAACGTAATTTAACTGTATGCTCTTATACGCATCTGTCTTTTTAGTAATATCTCCATTAGTATCTGTCCAGAAAGTATTTAATACATAATATGCATAATCCATACAGTTTTCTATATCTTGTGATGTTGCAGCTTTTTGTCCGGTAACTCTTGTAAATTTGTTTTTACTTACTTCATAAGCTGCATCTAAATCACTATCTGATGCAAGTTTAGCACCCGGCTTCTTTTCAACATTCAAATCATTGAATCTATAATCATTCTGTTCTGCATCAGTTTTATTTGAAGCAATACAGATTTTAACTTTATTAACGCCCTCAGGTATATCAAAAGTATCTCCCTGTTTTAAATTATCTGCCATTACTTCATCTGTACCATTATTTCTTATTTTCAAATCAAAGCTATTATTTTCATTAAATACACTTGATATTTTATAAGTTCTTCCAGGTGTAACCGCATATTCAAGATATGCTTCTGTATTTTCTCCTGCATCACATGTAATTCCACCATATCCTGATACTTTCCATGTACTTCCATCTTCTGCTTTCCATCCCAACTCTGTAAATGGAACATTATATTCATTCGTAATATTTGTGAATTTTCCTATAGCTGTTCCATCTTTATAAAGAGTTGGGTTAACTAATGCTCCCTCTACAGCTGTCGCCTTAACTGTAAGTTTTACATTCTGTGCACTATCTAATACGAAATCACATGAACCACTAACAGTATATTCATTCCCATTTTCAGTAATGATTTTTAACTCTACATCTTTAGTAATTCCCGGATAAGGAGTAAATGTATAATTACCTGCTTCTAATTTCCCAAAATCAAATGTAGCTGTAGCTCCATCTTTTAAAGCAATTAACCAATCTCCCTGCTTTTTCCATACAAGTTCATCTCCTGAATACCAATAACCATATCCGTCTTGAGTTTTGTATGTAAGGTCTCCGAAATTCCATCCTCTTTCCTGAATTGTGAGAGTTTTACCAATTAATTTTTCAGAATCACCTTCTTCAACTATCTGGTTTCTTAGTCTCTTGTATAATTCAGTCTGGTTTCCCGGATTCTGTGTTTCAAGATATTCTTTTAAATCTTTAGCAAGCTGAATTACTGTTTCCTTCTTATATACAGGAGTTCCATCTTCACCCAACTGGGTTTCGACAAGACCTTTTCCTGCATTACCACTAGTATCACTTTCGTCGTACATACTTAATTTTGTACCCAATACATATTCAAATAACATGTCGTCATTCAAATGATCGTATATTACAATCGGCATCTTCATAGTCTGTGGCATTTCATCTGCACTAACCGTAGATTTAGCTAATGAAAATCCATTGCAAAATACACTCGTTGCAGTTAACGTTACTGCTAAAAATGTTGATAGAAATTTTCTCATATGCTTTCCTCCATATTTTGTGTATACAAATTTTTATTTGAGACAAGTTTATTATATACCCTTTTTTTGTATGTTAAAATACGATTTTTGTATAAAAGCGTTATTTTTTCTTGTTATTTATTATCAAAAATTTATCAATTTTATTAACATTTTAAACTTTTTATAAAATAGTTTTTTATAGCAATAAAAATAAGACTGATAACCAAAAACCTTATCTGTTAATAATTATCAGTCTATTTAATCATTATTCTTAAATAGAATTTTTGCAATTATAAAATAATATTTAATATTTTTATTAAATATTATTTTATAATAAATTCGTTTTATTAAATTATATTTTCATTTTTATTCTGTCATTTATATCCATAGTTATTTGTTTTTTAAGTTGTTCTATATCATCAAATTTTCTTTCACCACGCATAAATTCGTAAAATGAAACTTCAATAACTTCTCCATATAAATTGCCATGAAAATTTGCAACATATGTTTCAACCTTTGTAGGATTATTTTCCGAAATCGTTGGATTAATACCTACATTAGTTATTGAACGATAACTTTTTCCATTTATGTTGGTTCTTGTTGCATATACACCATTTGGTGGCAATAGTTTTGTTGCTGCCGGCAAAATATTAGCCGTAGGAAAATTTATCGTTCTTCCGATTTTCTTTCCTTCCTCAACCTTTCCAATAACACTGTATGGATGGTCAAGCATTTCATTTGTTTCTTCTATCCTGCCTTCTATAATACTACTGCGTATTCCTGTACTGCTTATATCTTTGTCATGATATTTTTCTTTTTCAATTACATACAACTCATATCCGTATTTTTCTGTGTTTTTCTTCAGGTAATCAACATTTCCTGCACCCTTATTTCCAAAAGAGAAATCCGGTCCGCACACAATCGCTGTAGCCCCTAATTTTTTTTTCAAAAATTCATTTATAAATTCATCAGGTTCTAATGCCAAAAATTCTTTTGTCATTGGCATACTGCAATAAACATCAATTCCCTGTTTCTCACATAGAAGTCTTTTTTCTTCATCTGTTACAATTGTTTTTACTGTCTGATTATTCAATACATCTTTAGGTTCCGCAGCAAATGTCAGGACAACTTTACGTCTTCCATTTGCCTTTTTAGTCAATTCACTTAATAACTTTTCATGACCCTTATGTAACCCGTCAAATTTTCCAACAGTTACTATTGTATTGCTTAATTTTATCTTGTCTGTTGCTGACATGTTTATCATAATCCTACGACTCCTGTATGTATTTACAAAAATATCTTAACTGGTTTATATATCTGCTTATGTGCATCAAATTCATATATACCGATAAAATCTCCATTTTGTGCATAAACTCTTACTTTTTGTTTATCCTCAAAATTCATTCTTAACAATGTATTTCCGGCTGTAAACTTGTTTCCATTATATATTAATTTGTCAAATTTTTCTGACACAATACATTTAGAATATTTATCAAGCATTTGATCCACGGGAACGATATAATCTTTTAATCTTCCATCATCTCTTGCCTTTTCTATCTGTTCAAGAGTAATACTTTCTTCAACTTTAAATCTTTCGACTCTTGTTCTTTCCAGTTTATCCATGCATCCATAAACACCAAGTTTATTTCCTATGTCATGACATAAAGTTCTGATATAAGTACCTTTTGAACATGTAACAATCATTTCGACTCTGGGAAGGTCAACATCAGTTATAGTTATATCAACTATCTTACATTGTCTTGCCGGTCTTTCAACTTCTTCGCCTCTTCTTGCTAAATTATAAAGTTTCTGACCATTTATTTTTATTGCCGAAAACATTGGTGGAATCTGTGCATAATCACCTATAAAACTTTTAATTGTTGTAAAGACTTCTGTCTGGTCTAAAGCATTCAATTTATCTTCTTCAGCTTTATTTATTATATTACCTGTACTGTCCTGTGTATCTGTTTCCTGTCCTAGTAACAAAACAGCTTTATACGTTTTATCTTTTTCTGATAAAATATCGCATAATTTTGTTCCCTTTCCAAGACACACCGGCAATACTCCAACGGCATATGGATCTAGAGTTCCCATATGTCCTATCTTTTTCTGTTTCAAAATGCCTCTTAATTTTGCCACTACGTCATGAGACGTATATCCCGGCTCCTTATAGACATTTATTACACCACTTATCATTCATTCCTCCTGTAATGGTAAGTCACATTACTATATTTATGACATTTGCTTTTCAATCTGTTCTGAAATGTTATTGATGATATCGTGTACATCTCCTACAGTATCAAATCCGGCAGCTCTTACATGACCGCCTCCACCAAAATATGATGCTATGACACTTACATCTACTAAATCCTGAGATCTCATACTTACCTTGTATTTCATTTCCCCTATCTGATACATAAATATTGCAACCTCTATTCCTTCAATATTTCTAAGCTGTGCAACTACTGAATCTAAATCCTTTGTCGTTACACCATAAAAATCCATAAGTTTTGTTGTTGCGTATGCAAATATGCATCTATTATCCATAAACCTTACACTTTCAAGCTGAAGTCTTCCTGCAACCTGAGACTGTGCATAAGTTTTTTTATAATATGTTTCTTCAAGAATCTTATTTGCATTAATTCCAAAATCCAACATTTTTCCTGCAACATTCATTGTTTTAGAAGTTGTGCTCTGGAATCTAAACACTCCTGAATCATGGGCAATTCCTGTATACATTGGTTCTGCAATAGATTTATCAAATAAACTTACATCTAACAAATCATATAAAACTTCACATGCCGAACTTGCATTTGGAAGAATATAATTATAATCTGCATATCCTCCATTACTGATGTGATGATCAATACATGCTGTTCGCTTTGCATGTTCAAAAAATTCTTTATTTAAACCTAATCTTTCTAAATCAGCACAATCAAGTGAAAAGAATAAATCGTACTCTGTTCCGTCGTACCCATTTGAATCTATTTTCTCAGAGTTCTTTATAAATAAGAATTTATCTTTAATTTTTTCCAGATATACTTTTACCTGTATATCCGGAAAATTTTTCTCAATGTAATTATAGAGTGTCATGCATGAACCGATGCAATCGCCATCCGGTCTGATATGTCCTGCTATTCCAATAGTTTTTGCATCGCCAATCAGTTCCTTTATAGGTATAGGATTATTCATTGTCATCTGACGTCACCTCATCAATCATTTTTGACATTCTTACGCCATACTCTATAGAATCATCTAAAATAAATGTAATCTGTGGAGTATTTCTTAAATTTACGGTTTTTGCAAGCTGATGTCTGATAAATCCAACTGCACTCTTAAGTCCTGCTAATGTATCAGCCTTTGTCTCTTCATCGCCTAACACACTTACATACGCCTTGCAATATTTAAGATCAGGTGTTACCTCTACATGGGTAACACTTGTCATTATTCCTACTCTTGGGTCCTTGAGTTCTCTGATTATATTACATAATTCTCTTTGAACTTCTCCATTAATTCTTGTATTTTTTATGCTGTTCTTTCTCATATAATTCCTTTCCGGTTAACTAGTCTTATCTAGGTACCTCAACCATCATGTACGCTTCTACAGCATCTCCTTCAGCAATATCATTGAATTTTTCAAATACAAGACCGCATTCATATCCTGCTTTAACTTCCTTAACATCATCTTTAAATCTCTTAAGTGATGCAAGTGGTCCGTCAAATATCTGCTCTCCATCACGTGTAATTCTAGCTGAGCATCCTCTCTTGAATGAACCATCTAATACATATGAACCTGCGATATTTCCAACACCTGAAGCCTTGAAAATCTGACGGATTTCCGCATGACCAATAACTTTTTCTTCGTAAATTGGTTCAAGCATTCCCTTCATAGCTCTTTCAATATCTTCGATTGCATTGTAAATAACGCTATATAATCTTAAATCAACCTTTTCTCTTGTAGCAATTTCTTCTGCCTGAGCATCAGGTTTTACATTAAAACCAATAATAATTGCATTTGATGCAGAAGCCAAAATAACATCAGATTCATTAATTGCACCTACACCACCATGAATAACTTTAACTTCTACTTCTTCATTTGAAAGTTTTAACATACTCTGTTTTACAGCTTCTACAGAACCCTGTACGTCTGCCTTTATGATGATATTTAATTCCTTAAGGTTACCTGCCTTAATCTGACTGTTAATATCATCAAGAGAAATTCTGTACTTAGTTCCTTCAAGAAGTTTTTCCTTGCTATCTGCAATAAATGTTTCCGCAAATGCTTTTGCTTCATTTGCTGTTTCCTTAGCAACAAATACTTCACCTGCGTTTGGTACTCCGCTCAATCCTAAAATTTCTACTGGAGTTGAAGGTCCTGCTTCTGTAATTCTATTTCCTCTGTCATCTGTCATAGCTCTTACTTTACCGTAATTTGCTCCTGCTGCAATATGATCACCAATATGAAGTGTACCTTTCTGTACAAGTACAGTTGAAACAGGTCCTTTACCTTTATCAAGTTTTGCTTCAATTACGATACCTCTTGCCATACGGTCAGGATTTGCCTTAAGTTCAAGTACATCTGCCTGTAAAAGAACCATTTCTAATAATTCTTCAATTCCTTCTCTTGTATGTGCAGATACAGGAACCATTTCTGTATTTCCACCCCAATCAGCTGCTAATAATTCATATTCAGCTAATTCCTGTTTTACTCTTTCGATATTTGCACCCGGTTTGTCAATCTTATTAATAGCTACAATTATTTCAATTCCGGCTGCTTTTGCATGATTGATAGCTTCAACTGTCTGAGGCATTACACCATCATCTGCAGCTACTACCAAGATTGCAATATCTGTTGACTGAGCGCCACGCATACGCATTGCTGTAAACGCTTCATGTCCCGGAGTATCAAGGAAAGTAATCTTTCTGTCATTAATCTTAACAACAGAAGCACCAATATGCTGTGTAATACCACCTGCTTCACCTGAAATTACATTTGTTTCTCTAATTGCATCAAGAAGTGATGTTTTACCATGATCTACATGACCCATTACACATACAACAGGTGGACGACTTGTCATGTCTGCTTCATTTTCTTCTTCTTCCTTAAGAAGTTCTTCAATCATATCGACCTTAACTTCTTTTTCACACATAATTTCATATTCAAGGGCTATTTCTTCTGCTCCGGCAAAATCAATTTCAGTATTAACTGTAACCATCTTACCTTCTAAGAAAAGTTTCTTAATAATTGTTGATGGCTGCATTTTCATCTTTTCTGCTAATTCACCAATTGTAAGTGCTTCAGGGATTGAAATAACTTTGATTTCTTCTTTCTTTTCTTCCTTCTTCTGAGGTTTCTGTAATACCGGCTTGCTCAAATCAACTCTACGCCCATTCTTGCCTTTTCTTCCGCCATTACCATCTTCGTAATTCTTTCTTCCTCTTTCCTGCTTATCCTGGCGTAACTTGTTTTCTCTCTTATTACGATCTTTGCTCTGGATTATATCTGCAGGTGCACTCTGCTTCTGGTCATCTCTTCTTCTGTCATTTCTTCTGTTGTTGTCATTTCTGTCAAAATCTTTATCCTTATTATAACCATCATTATTTCTATTATTGAAATTGCGGTTATTGCCATTTCTATTATCTCTGTTAAATGACTTTCCATCATTGTTTCTGTTCTGACCATCTCTGTTTCCAAAGTTTCTGTTCTGACCATCTCTGTTATTTCTATTCTGTCCGTCCCTGTTGTTTCTGTTCTGACCATTTCCATTTCCATTTCTATTCTGTCCATCTCTGTTGTTTCTATTCTGGCCATTTCTGTTATTTCTTCTGTCATTGTTTCTGCTCTGTCCACGGCTTTCAGCAATTGCTGCTGCTTTTGCTGCTATCTCAGCTGCTTTTCTTGCTGCTGATTCTGCTGTAGGAGCCGGTCTCTTTGGTTCATTCTTAGCAACCGGTGTAACTACAGATTCAACCTTTTCTTCTTTTGGCTGTACATTATTTTCTACCGGCTTATTTGCACTTTCATTTTTTTCCTGTTCTACAGGTTTTGCTATCTGTTCATTTTCTTTCTTAACTGTTTCTGTTTTTTCAGTTTTCTGAGTGGCTGCATTCTGATTTTCACCTTCAGGTCTTGGACGACGTTTTTTCTCACCATCAGGTCTTGGTCTTCTTGGTCTTTCTTCGCCATCACCTTTAAGGCGAACCATTCCTCTGCTTGTAATAATTCTCTTATGTTTCTTTTCTTCTTTGACTTCTGTTTTTTCTGTAGGTGTCACTTTTTCAGCTGTTTTATCTTCAGATGTCTTGCTCTTGCTAAATTTATCCTTTATGTATTTTACTTCACTGTCATCCACTGAGCTCATTGCTTTTACGTCAATGCCTTTTTCTCCCAATGCTTTTACTATATCTGCACTTTTTATATCTAATTCTTTTGCTAATTCATGTACTCTCATTTTTGCCATTCTATAACCTCCGATTATTTTACTTGATTATCTAACATTTTTATGATTGATTTTGAGAATCCTTCGTCAACTACTGCCAATGACATTCTGGTTTTATTTCCTGTAGCTTTTCCTAAGTCCTGTGTTGTTCCATAATAAAACAACGGTATTTTGTAATATTCACATTTATTTTTAAACTTCTTCTTTGTATTATCCGATGCTTCTACAGAAACAATAACTGCATGGGCTTTATTTCCCTGAATCGCTTTTTCTACTGAGAACTCTCCTGATACAGTCTTGCCGGCTTTAGTTGCTAAACCAATCATAGATATAACCTTATCCATTGATTTCTCCTAACTCAGCCTTTAGCTGTTCATATACTTCTTCCGGAACCTTTGCCTTAAGTGTTCTTTCAAGACCTTTGCTCTTCATAGCTTTTTCAAGGCATTTTACATCCGGGCAAATGTATGCCCCTCTGCCATTTTTTCTACCCGTAGCATCCATAGAAATATTTCCTTCTTTATCACGGATAACACGAATCATATCTTTTTTATTTTTCACTTCATTGCACCCGGTGCATTTTCTTAATGGAACTTTCTTTGTCTGGCTCATATTGACCTCTCTTACTTATTCTTCTGAATCATCCTCACTGTCAGCTTCATTTTCATCGAAGTTTTCTTCTAAAGTATCATCAGCTTCATTTTTTTCTTCATTATATTCTTCTTCATCATAGTATTCGTCGTCATCATAATACTCATCTTCATCATAATATTCGTCATCATCGAATATATACTGAATTCCGGCTTCTTTTGCCTGTGTTTCACTCTTGATATCAATCTTGAATCCTGTAAGTCTTGCTGCAAGTCTTGCATTCTGACCTTCTTTACCGATTGCTAAAGATAACTGATAATCAGGAACGATTACCATAGCTTCTTTTTCGTCAGGATCAGCTAATACTGAAACAACTTTTGCAGGGCTTAATGCATTTTCAATTAAAATTGCAGGATTTTCATCCCAATTTATAATATCAATCTTTTCACCACAAAGTTCATCTACGATTGCATTAACTCTTGCTCCATTTACACCTACACATGCACCTACTGCATCTACATTAGGATTGTTTGAGTAAACTGCCATCTTTGTTCTTGAACCTGCTTCTCTTGAAATACTCTTGATTTCAACTGTTCCGTCCTGGATTTCTGAAACTTCCTGTTCAAATAAACGCTTTACTAATCCCGGATGAGTTCTTGAAACAACGATTCTTGGTCCTTTATTTCCATCTTTAACTTCTGTAATATATAACTTAATTCTGTCTGTTGGTCTGAAATGTTCTCCTGGTACCTGTTCCTTTTCCATTAAAACAGTATCTGTCTTTCCAAGATTTACGCTAATATTCTTTCCATTAATTCTTTGAACAATACCTGTAATAATGTCATTCTGTTTTTCATAGTACTGTTCAAATACACTCTTTCTTTCTTCTTCTCTGATTTTCTGTAAAATACCATTCTTAGCACTCTGTGTTGCAATTCTTCCGAAGTCCTTTGACTGGATTTCTACATTAACCATATCTCCGATTTCGTATGTTCCCTTAATTGCTCTTGCATCTTCTAATGAAATTTCAATTACAGGATCAAATACTTCTTCAACAACTTCCTTCTGTGAATAAATGTGGAAATCTCCTGTTTCTCTGTCAACATTAACAATAACATTGTCAGCTTTATTAAAATTATTCTTATATGCAACTACAAGCGAATTTTCGATTGCTTCAAATAACACTTCTTTACTAATCTCTTTTTCTTTTTCCAGTACATTTAATGATTCAATTAATTCTTTATTCATTTTCCTTTATCCTCCTAATTATCTCTACATACTGTTGTCCTTCATCGGACTATTTTCTGTTCTATTTGATACAAAGTAATTGTTAGAAATCAAATGTCAATCTTACGAGTGCAACATCAGCTCTGTTAAACACCGTTTCTTCGCCATCTTCTAATTCAACTGTAAAAGTATTCTCTTCTTTGTTGAATTCCTTTAAGATTCCCACAAATTCTTTTTGTTTGTTTATAGCTCTATATAAATGAATTTCAATTTCTTCACCTATACTTCTTACAAAATCCTTATCTTTCTTTAATGGTCTTCCAAGTCCCGGAGAACTTACTTCTAATATATAAGCATCGCTTATAAAATCTTCCTGGTCTAACTTTTCACTGAGTTCTCTGCTTATCGGTTCAATATCATCTATAGATATTCCGCCCGGCTTATCTATAAAAGCTCTCAAATACCAGTTACTGCCTTCTTTTACATACTCTACGTCAACTAATTCGAATCCTCTTTCGTCAACCATTGGCTGAAGTAGTGCTTCTGTCTTTGCTTCGTATTCTTCTCTTCTTGACACGCTTTCTCCTCAACTTTCTACTATTATTATGTCTTTATTTAAGACTTTTTAACAATAACAAAGAGTGGACCTCTGGTCCACTCCTTATCATCTAGTCAATATTTACGTTAAACAGTATAACTCTGCTTTTATTTTGTGTCAAGCAAATGGCGTAAAAATGGCGGTTTAACGACATAAAACCAGCGTAAAAGCAACACAAAACTATCTCATAAAGAAATTTTTAAATGCTTTTTACCACATACTCTTCTTTTTATTTCATGGATTTTGCATAATTTTACAATTTTTACCTATTTAGTAATGTAATTTTTATAATAATCATTTATACTTATACAGGAAAAAATCATTGGAAGGTACATATTATAATGAAAAGGATTTTAAAACACACACTAATTTTATCAATGCTTACATGCACTTTAACATTTTCTACAAATACAAAGGCTTCTGTTGCAGATACTTCTTTAAATGAAAGTACTACAAATGAAGTCACTACAACTTACAACTTATCAGAAACTTCTTTAAGTAACGATACTAAGGCCGTTTCTTTACCTTCCGATAAATCTGATTATATTAAATCTGACTTATCGCCTTTAACTTCTAAGGTCATAGTTCTTGATCCCGGTCATTGCAAAAAGCATATCGGTGCCCGTGGATATGGACTTAAAGAAGAAGATATTGTACTTGATATTTCTAAAGCATGCAAAAACAAATTAGACAATTATGGTGACATTACAGTTTATACGACAAGAACAACCAATAATTGTCTCTCTACCCTCGGACTTGGAGACTGCCTTACAGCAAGAAACAGATATTCAAAAAGACTTAATGCTGATTTTTTAATAAGTCTTCATATCAATGCTAATGAAAATAAAAATAAAACCGGTGCTTTAATGCTTGCAGCATATGACTCCGGTTATAATAAAAGAATTCATTTACAAACTACCTCATTTGGTAAAATTGCCTTAAAGAACTTACATTCCTTAGGATTAAAAAAACGTGGTTTTTGGATGCGAAAATACAAAGGTTTGCATTACAAAAACGGGTCTAGAATGGATTATTATTCTATTGTCAGAAATGGTGTTTTATACAATATTCCAAGTGTTATTATTGAGCACGGATATATCACAAATAAATCTGACTGCAAAAAATATTTTAATACAGTAGCTAAAAGATACCTTCTTGGTAAAAAGGATGCCGATTCCATCATTTCATATTTTGGACTAAATAAAGAAATAATTTCCGGTAAATTTGTAAAAGACGGTAAGGATACATATTATTTAACAGGCGACAACAACATCGTAACCGGTTGGGTTAAATACTCCGGTAAATGGTATTATTTTGACACTGTTACCGGAAAAATGAAAACAGGTTTTTTAACTGTAGATAACAGGAAATTTTACTTAAGCCCTTCTACCGGAGAAATGTGTACAGGTTGGATTACCGTTAAAGGAGCAAAATATCTTGCAACAGGAAATGGGTCTTTAGTAACAAATACATATTTTAATGATGGGATAAAAACTTATAAATTTAACGCTTCCGGCAAGAAGATGTAAGTTTTTCATTTATTCTTTTTATATGCCTATAATGAATTTTATATATTTTTCATTTTTAGAATTATTGTTTTTTTTATCGCCTATATTAAAATTATAAATAGTATGGCATATTATGACTTACAGATATTATTAATTATGGATAGTGGATTTTTTATGGAGTTACTACAATTAAAATATTTTAAAGATGCCGCTGAACTTGAGAATTTTCCTTAATTGCTAAGAAAAATATGGTTCCTCACCCCTCTATAAGTTACGCAGTAAAGAACTTTGAATACTTCGTTCCATAAGTAAAATCTTATCTCATACAAAAAAATCACAGAAATAATTCTGTGATTCTACAAGCAGCCTGTACGGGAATTGAACCCGTGATTCCGCCTTGAGAGGGCGGCGTCTTAACCTCTTGACCAACAGGCCTAAAAAATATTACTGTACTATTATAACAAGAACCGTCAAATTTGCAAGCACTTTTATTATTTACACTTTTATTATTTACACTCTTCTTTTTCCTAACTTTATCTTTAATAATCTTTCATAAAATTATCAAACTTTCTTTTAATTTTGTACACATTCTTCAATTATCATAAAATCATAAAATCGAAACACTCTTAAACAAAATTTTGTTTGTGATACATGTCTGGTTTGACGAAAGTGCATTTGACGCCGTCGGTTCAAATATTTAGTGCATAGGCTGAATGAAACCGCAGGTTTCAAAGTCTGTCTGTGTGCTGAATATTTAGAACTGCTACGAGCAGCAAGCAGCGCGAGCGTTCTTTTGTCGAACCAGACATGTATCACAACAGAAATTTTATAATTGTTTCGCAATTTTAGTTTTTGAATAATTGAGAAAGGGTTGCAGAATATCTGCATAGTATAAATTATATGAACGTTTTAATGTTATTAAAAAATAAATCAGAGGTTTCCTACATATATGACACATTTACATTTGAACAGGGATTAGAAGCTATGAAGGAACATGGTTATACCGCTATTCCGGTTTTATCAAAGGATGAAAAATATGTAGGTTGTGTTAGCGTTAGTGACTTTTTATGGAGTCTTGTTGACTATATGAACAATAAGGTAAAAAGTGAAAAACCTTATTTGGTTAAAGATATAATAAAGAAAAATTATAATCCTGCAGTTCGCGTAGATGTGAAAATGGATGAGCTGTTAAATCGCTCAATGAGCCAGAATTTTATTCCTGTTACAGATGACAGAGATTATTTTATTGGCATCGTAACAAGACAGGACATAATCAGAAGTTTTGTTGGTTCAACACAACCTTCTGAAAGCAATGCATAAAATGACTATTATCTTAAATTTGTGAACACATTTTTCAACTTTTCTTTGTGTTCAAATTTTTTTCATACTTTTTTCTCTTATAAAAGGCTTATAATACAGAAGTATTCGATTCTTCTATATTATAAGCCTTTTCATTTACATTTCTTTATACTTTTATTCTAACCATCGTTCATCCGGCTACCGGATTTTATTATTGATTAAGCCTTTTTTTTGTGATGGTTGGAAGATTACTGTTATATGAGTTCCCTTTCCTTCGGTACTCTCGAGTTCAAGCTGTGCATTATGTTTTATCAAAATATGCTTAACTATTGCTAGTCCAAGTCCTGTTCCACCTGTTGATTTTGACCTGCTCTTATCAACTCTGTAAAATCTTTCAAATATTCGTTTCTGATTTTCCTTTGAAATTCCTATTCCGGTATCTAGTACCTCAAGATTTACTCTATCTAATATTTTATTAACACGTACAGTGGCACTTCCACCCTCTCTGTTATATCTGATAGCATTACTCAGAAGATTATACACTAATTCTTCCATCATCATCTTATTAGCAGTTATATTACATGGTGTTCCTTCAAATTTTAAATTGACTCCATGATCTTTAGCATTAAATTTAAGCATTTCCACACAATTTTTTGCAATGTCGTATATATTTACTGTTTCCATTGCAACTTTGCTTTCTGACGAATCAAGTTCAGACAATTCTATGATGTCATTTATAAGTGTTAGAAGTCTTTGAGAACTTTTGTGTATTTCTCCTGCAAATCTTATAGTATCTTCCTGTGTTGCCATTCCATTTTCAATTAATTCCGAATATCCTGAAATGGATGTAAGAGGAGTCTTTAATTCATGCGATACGTTCGCTGTAAATTCCTGCCGCACATGAGAATTTTTTACTATATCCTCATGTTGTTTCTTTATTGTATCGATAAAAGGCTGTATCTCTTTATATGTTTTTATATCTTTTATTTCATCAATATTATTAGCAAGTTCTTCTACCGGTTTTACAATACTTTTTGTAATATAATGAGTAATAATTCCAACAGAAAAAAGCATTAATATTATGATTCCTAAAATAAGCGGAAGCACTTTTATAAAAATATTCCACACACTACTAGCTTCTTTTGCAATTCTTAAAACCTGTCCATCATCCAAAAGTACTGCATAATAATATGTGCTCTTATTAAGAGTTGAAGATTTTCTAACATCTGAGCCCTCACCATTTTTGAGCGCCGATTCTATTTCAGGTCTGTCTTTATGATTATCCATTTCAATATCATTTGCTTCATTATCATAAACAACAGTTCCATCTGCATCTATTATTGTTATTCGCAAATCTTCGTTTTTGAGATTTAATTTTTCCTCATTAGACGCATTAAACACCCCTGCACTTCTAAGTACATGGGTGTATGCTTTCATGTCATTTCTCATTTCTTGTACAAACAATTCATAAAATGTTCCTACAGACAAACTCATAGTTAATATAATAGCAATAAATGAAACTATAATAAATTGCGTATTTATTTTTTTCTTCATTACATTACTCCATCCTATATCCTACATTTCTTACCGTCTTAATTCTATTTCCTGCCTCTTTAAGTTTGTGTCTTAAAGTTTTTATATGCATGTCTAATGTTCTTGATTCACCTTCGTAATCTGTTCCCCATACGTCTGCCATTATTGTATCTCTATGTAATACAATTCCTGCATTAATCATAAGTAATTTTAATAGTTCAAATTCTTTGTATGTAAGTTCACAAGGCTCATCATTTACATAAACAGCTCTTTTTTCAGTATCCATAAACACATTACCTATAGATATCATTTTTTCTTCCTGCAGATTTCTGCTTCTTCTAAGAAGTGCCTTTACCCTTGATATAAGTTCCATTACTCCAAATGGTTTGGTTATATAATCATCTGCTCCCATATCAAGTCCTTTTACTTTATCTATTTCTGTAGTTTTAGCTGTAACCATGATGATTGGCACTCTCATGGTATCCGGTCTTTTTCTTAATTTTTTTACTATTTCAAGACCATCTTCATCCGGAAGCATCACATCTAACAACACAAGGTCCGGAAGTTTCTCATACAGCCTTTTGTAAAAATCTCCGGCACATTCAAATCCCTCTACAGCGTAATCTATGTTTTTTAATGCAAACATTTCTATTTCCTGTATGTTTTTATCATCTTCAACAATATATATTAAAGCCATATCTTCCTCCTTGTGTTTATCATAAAACTATTTCTGTCTAATCTGCATACTAATATTATGCTCATTTTTTATTCACATAACATAACTAAAGCATATCATATTCTTAGTTTAAATAGTACTTTTCTTTATATTCCTGATATAATTTTTTAAACTGTGTATCATCATGTTTAACATTATCTAAATATTCATGTGTTCCATATTCATCTTCTCTTACCTGCAACATACATACTGCTACATTTGAGCAATGATCTGCAACTCTTTCGTAATTAGTAATTGTATCTTCGAGAATTAAACCAATATCTATTGTACATTCTCCATTTTGTAATCGTTTAACATGATTTTTCTTTATCTTAGAATTAAGTCTGTCTATTACTTCTTCAAGTGGCTCTACCCTTACAGCCTCATCCAAATTATCTGCTGTAAACACATCTACAGTCATATTCATAATCTCTTTAAGGGCATCTCCATACACCTGAAGTTCCTTTGAGGCAACATATGAGAATTTCAATCCTTTACTGTGCATATTTTCTGCCTTTTTACTTATATTAATCGCATAATCTGCGATTCTTTCAAAATCCCCAATTACATGAAGCATAATTGATACTGTCTGGCTATCATTTAAGGATAACTGCTTACTGCTTAATTTTACTAAATATGTTCCAAGCTGATCCTCATACTGGTCAATTTTATTTTCCAGTTTTACTACATCTTCAGCTGTTTTTTTATCATAATTTTCAAACAGACTCATTGCCTTAAATAAAGCATCTCTTGACAATGAAGCCATTTTCTTTGTAACGCTTACACTTTGTACTACAGCAAATGCAGGTTTTTCAAGAAAACGAGCATCAAGCATTTCTAATGTTTTATCTTCTGCAATATCTTCTGATTCTTTTTCATCTCTTACCGTAAGTGTTGCAAGCTTAACAAGAACCTTACCAAAAGGTAAAAGCAATATTGTTGCACCTACATTAAATAAACTATGAACTATTGCTATTCCTGCTGCATTTGTTGCATCACCTAAAAATGAGAAATGCACAAATCCATTTACAAGGTAAAATACAATCATAAATACTGTAGTTCCAATTACATTAAAATATAAATGTACAAAAGCTGCTCTCTTTGCGTTTTTCTTAGCACCTATACTTGAAATCAATGCTGTAACACATGTTCCTATATTCTGTCCCATTATAATCGGTATTGCAACTCCATATGATACAAATCCCGTAGCACATAATGCCTGTAAAATTCCTACTGATGCCGATGAACTCTGAATCACCGCTGTAAGAACTGCACCTGCCAACATACCAAGTATTGGATTAGAAAACATAGTAAGAATATTTGTAAATTCAGGAACATTCGCCAATGGTTTTACTGCTGCGCTCATTGTTTCCATTCCAAACATTAAAACGGCAAATCCAAGAAGAATTGTTCCAATATCATGTTTCTTTTCACTTTTTGTAAATAATAAAAATACAATACCTATAACAGCTAATATTGGTGAAAATGATGACGGTTTTAACATTTTAATCCAAAAATTATCACTTTGAATTCCTGATAAACTAAGAATCCATGATGTAACTGTTGTTCCAATATTTGCACCCATGATAATTCCAACTGCCTGCGTCAGTTTCATTATTCCCGAATTAACAAATCCTACCACCATAACAGTTGTAGCTGATGAGCTTTGAATTACTCCTGTTACAGCAGCACCTAAAATAACGCCTTTTATAGGTGTTGATGTAAGTTTTTCCAATATTTTTTCTAATTTTCCACCTGCTGTCTTCGCAAGTCCATCACCCATAACATTCATTCCATAAAGAAATAACGCTAATCCTCCAATAAGGGACAATACATTGAAAATATCCATAAATTTCCTCCTGTGTTTTACCTAAAGCCTTACTGCCAAATATATTTGTTAAACTACTTAGGCTTTATGTCTTACGTTTTTATTTACATTCTTTTTACATTTGCATTGTATTTTAGCAGTGTAAAGTCAGAGGGATATTCATGTAAAATCTATGTAAAATTTCAATCTTTACGATATAAATATATTGTTCCACCAAATAATCCGCAAAATGTTGTCGGATATCCTACAATAATTGCCATTATCTGCCAGGAAATCTTACCTGTTATAAAAAATGGAACTGCTATTACAGACATTCCAATTAACCATATCACTACACTTAATACTAAAAACATCTTATATGTACTAATATTTTTTCCCTTTGTAATTTTCTCGGCTATTAAATAAATGCTATTCATAATACACTCCATTCCGCCTATTTCATCCTTTGGCTTAAACTGTAATTTAATGTTTTTATCTTTTTCCTGTAATTGAATAAATTACCCATTCGGATATATTTGTTGCATGGTCGCCTATTCTTTCCAAATATTTTGCAACCATTAATAAATCTGCCATCTGTTCTCCATCTTCCTCATCATCTTTTATGGCAACAATCAGGGCTTTTTTTACTTCGTCAAATAATCCATCAACTATATCATCATGATTTATTACCGCTTTAGCTTTCTCAATATCCTTGTTAACATATGACTCTATACTTTGGACAAGCATTATCATTGTTTCTTTTGCCATTTTCTCAATCTTTTCTAATTTACATCTATATGGCTTATCTGCCATCATTATTGTTATTTCTGAAATATCTGCTGCATGGTCACCTATTCTTTCCATATCGGTAACCATTTTTAAAGCTGATGAAACCGTACGTAAATCACTTGCTACCGGTTGCTGGCTTAGTAAAATTTTCATGCACATGTTTTCAATATTCTTTTCCATTTCGTCAATTTCAGCATCATATTCAATCGCTTTCTTTGCTGTTTCAACATCCTGTCTTACTAATGCAGAAATCGCATTCTCTATAGATTTTTCAATCATTGCCCCCATTTCAATCATATTGTTGTTTAAGTTTTCCAACTGTTTCATATATTTATCTCTCATTTTCGTCCAACCTCTCTTTCTACTAAATCCGTTCCAATATTGTCACGTATCTTCATATTACATAACATGCACTGCATATATCGTACATTGCTCTTTTACTTAACTCTGACATAAACATCTTTAATATCATTTTGTTATGAAATCAGCCAAATCTTCCTGTAATGTACTCTTCTGTCTTTTTATTTTTAGGCATTGAGAATAGTTTTTCTGTATTATCATATTCAATTACTTCTCCAAGTAAAAAGAAGGCTGTATTATCTGAAATTCTTGTTGCCTGTTGCATATTATGAGTTACCATAATAATTGTATATTTATCTTTAAGCTCTAATGCTAAATCTTCAATCTTTGATGTAGAAATAGGATCAAGTGCTGATGTAGGTTCATCCATTAAAATAACTTCCGGTTCAACTGCTAATGCCCTTGCAATACATAATCTTTGTTGCTGTCCACCAGATAATCCTAAAGCTGATTTTTTCAATCTGTCTTTTAATTCATCCCAAATTGCAGCCTGTCTCAATGACTTTTCTACTATTTCATCTAATTTACTTTTTGAATGGATTCCATGTGTTCTTGGTCCATAAGCTATATTGTCATACACACTCATTGGGAATGGATTTGGATTCTGAAATACCATTCCTACTCTTTTTCTCAAAAGATTTACATCCATATTTCCATATATATCTTCACCATCTAACTTTATATCACCTGTTATTTTGCATCCTTCAACTAAATCATTCATTCTGTTTAATGTCTTAAGGAAAGTTGATTTTCCGCATCCTGAAGGTCCGATGAATGCTGTAATCTGTTTTTCAGGTATTTCCATATTTACATTTTTTAGGGCATGATATTCGCCATAATATAAATTCAAATTTTTTACATCAAATTTACTACTCATTTCTTTCTCCTTTAAATTCATTCGGAATTCTTTTCATTTTTTTTATTATTATTTAGCTTTATTTTTCTCCGCCACTTGCCTTTTCAAATTTCTTTGCAATAAGTCCTGATGCTCCATTTATAAGAAGTACCATAATTAAAAGTACTACTGCTGTAGCATATGTCTGGTCTGTATGTAATCCTTCTCTTGAAAGGCTGTACATATGAACTGCTAAAGTTCTTCCTGATTCAAATAACCCTCCTGCTACCTTTGTAGCTGCACCTGCCGTATAAATTAAAGCTGCTGTTTCACCTACAATTCTACCTATTGCAAGAATAACTCCTGACAGAATTCCGGGAATGGCTGACGGTAAAACTACCTTAAATACTGTTCTTAACTTTCCTGCTCCAAGTCCGAAACTTCCTTCTCTATATGAATCCGGCACAGACATTAATGCTTCTTCTGTTGTTCTTAATATTACAGGAAGTACCATAATCGCCAATGTACATGCACCTGCCATTAATGAAAGTTTCCATTTAAGAGTTGAAACAAAGAATAATGCTCCAAATAAGCCATATACAATAGAAGGAATTCCTGTTAATGTTTCTGCTGTTATTCGCATAATTCCAACAAGTTTATTTCCTCTTTTTGCATATTCCACAAGATATATTGCTGAAAATATTCCAATTGGTGCTGAAAAAAGAAGTGACAACAATGTCATTGATATAGTATTTATAATCGCCGGCATCATTGATACATTTTCTGAATTATATTCCCATGCGAATAAATCAGGTGTAAGGTTTGGTATACCTTTAATTAATATATAGCAAACTATAAAACCTAAGCATAATGTTGTTGCTAGTGCTGCTAATCCAACTAATAATAACAATATAAAGGAGCCCGGTTTTCTTTTATAACTTTTTAATCTCTGTAAAAAGGAAACTTTATTTATTCCTTTTATTTGTGATAATTTGTCATTATTCATAATCTACTTTACTCCTTTAATATTGATGTTTTTCTTTATTTTTTATAATTGAAAACAGTAGATTGATTATAAGAATAAATACAAACAGAACAACACCTGTTGCTATAAGTGCCTCTCTATGTAATCCCGCAGCATATCCCATTTCCATTACTATATTTGTTGTTAACGTTCTAACACCTTTTAACATACCCTCCGGCATTCTTGGCTGATTTCCTGCAACCATAATTACTGCCATTGTTTCTCCTATTGCTCTTCCTACTCCTAATATAACCGCTGCCAAAATTCCTGATTTTGCTGCCGGAACAACAGTAAGAAAAACACTTCTTTCATGTGTTGCACCAAGTGCTAATGCCCCTTGATAATATTTATCAGGTACGGCCCTTATAGATGACTCTGATACCGAAATAATTGTTGGTAAAATCATCATTCCAAGTAACATGCTTGCTGTTAGCATACTAAGACCATCACCACCAAAATTATCTCTTACTGCCGGTACCAAAACAACCAATCCAAAGAAACCATATATTACCGATGGGATTCCAGCCATGAGTTCAATTCCAGGTTTAAGTATTTTGTACAAAGGCTTCGGACAAAATCTTGCTAAAAATATAGCTGTTAAAAGTCCAATTGGTACACCTATAATCAATGCTCCGGCTGTAACGTATATACTTCCTACAATCATTGGTAAAATACCATATATGTTATTCGTCGGACGCCACTGTGTACCAAATATAAATTTAGTAAATCCAATTTCTTTTATTGCCGGTATTCCATTTGCAAATAAGAATATGCAAATCAAAGCTACCGCTGCAATTGACACACAGGCTGCAATCAAAAAAATTATTTTCATAAATAACTCTTTGAATTTTTTCCATCCTGTATTTGTGCCTACATTATTTTTTTCCTGCATTTCTTTTCCTCATATATTTCTTAAGCCTGACTTACCAATTAATACTTTGCTAGCCAGGCTTAATTTCACTTTTTATTTTTTCAAATTCTAAGCTTTGTTGATTTTCAAATTATTTAACATCTGCCCAAGTTGTAACTGCACCTGTAAAAATATCTTTAATCTGATCTACTGTTAAGTCATCAATTGTGTTGTTATTATTAACAATTACTGCAATACCGTCTTTTGCAATTGCTGTTGCCTTAACTCCTTTTTCTTCATCCTTTAAATCTCTTGATGCCATTCCGATATCACATGTTCCTTCAATTGCTGAATTAACACCTGTTGTAGAATCACTTTCCTGAATTTCAATTGATGCATTTGAGTTAACTTTGGCATAAGCTTCTTTTAATTTTTCCATTACAGGAGTTACTGATGAAGAACCGGCTACTACGATGCTTCCTTTTACTTTGGATGATGTAAAACTTCCTGTATTTTCTACTTCGATATAACCATTGTCTGAAATAATTTTCTGTCCATCTTCACTCATAATATAGTTAATGAAATCCTGTGCTACTTCACTTACGCTATCACCTGTTACGATGTTAAATGGTCTTGCAAGTGTATATGTACCTGCATTAATGTTATCTGCTGTAGCTTCAACTCCACCTACTTTAACTGCCTTAACTGTGTCATTTAATGAACCAAGTGAAGCATAACCGATTGCGTAATCATTTCCTGACACCGTTGTCATCATTACTTCTGTGCTGTTTGTAATGCTTGCATCTAATGTTGTGTTATCAACCTTATTTCCATCTGCATCTTTTTCTTCAACACCTGTTAATTCAATGAAAGCTCCTCTTGTACCAGAACCATCTTCTCTTGAAACAACTGAAATATCTTTAGATGTATCAAATCCTGTTTCTGAACTTGCGCTTTTATTTGTTCCTGCATTATCAGAATTCTTTGCGTCTGAATTTGTAGAACCACAACCTGTCATTGTTCCCATAACTAATGCTGCACTAAGTGCTAAAACTGCTAATTTTCTCATTTCTTAATTCCTCCATAATCTGACGATTTATTTCATCGCTCTAATTTACATTTTCTTTTATTTAGTTTAAAAATAATTAACTAAATATGCGCATTTGTTAATTCTTCTTAATCATAAATGCCCAATGTAAAATCCATAACCATCTCTAAGTAAAAAATACGTAAAGTTCGATTGTAACGAGCCACGCAAATAAAGAAAGACCAACACTACGTTTCAAGCTTGCTTGAAAACTCGTGTTGGTCTTTCTTTATTTATGCGGCGACAGCCGTAACGAAGAAGATGCGCAGCATCTCTGAGTTCGGCTCGTTACAATCGAACTTTTTTATTCATCCGCGACAGCCGTAACGAAAAAGATGCGTAGCATCTTTGAGTTCGGCTCGTTACAATCGAACTTTTTTATTTTATTCTCCAAATACAGCTTTATAATCTGCCTGGAATTTAGCTATTCCCTGATCTGTCAATGGATGCTTTGTCATTGTTTCAATTACCTTATAAGGAACTGTAGCAATATCAGCTCCTGCTAATGCACAATCCGTAACATGAATTGGATTTCGTACAGATGCAGCTATAATTTCAGTTTCATATCCGTAAATATCAAAAATTTCTGCTATTGTTCTTATTAAATCAATTCCCGGCTGATTAATATCATCAAGTCTTCCTAGGAATGGTGATACATATGATGCACCTGCCTCAGCTGCAAGTATTGCCTGATTTGCTGAAAAAATCAAAGTAACATTTGTTTTAATTCCTTCTTTTGAAAGTACCTTGACAGCCTTCAAGCCCTCGACAGTCATTGGAATCTTTACAACCATATTCGGATGAATTGAAGCTATTTCTCTTCCTTCTGCAATCATACCCTCTGCATCAGTTGTTGTTGCTTTAACTTCACCGCTTATAGGTCCATCTACAATAGTAGTAATTTCTTTAATAACTTCGTTAAAATTTCTTCCCTCTTTAGCAATCAATGATGGGTTTGTAGTTACACCACAAATAACTCCCATATCATTTGCCTTTCTGATATCATCTACGTTTGCTGTGTCAATAAAAAACTTCATAATGTTATTTGTATGAGACTTTTCATATATCTCATACTCTCCTTTCTTCATCCCATTATCCCAAATCTGTTTATTTTCAACCTACAATACGCAAATTAATTATGTTACCATCTTTTATCGACTATTTCATCCACCCATTGTTCAATATCCAATATCTGTTGTACCGTCGGATTATGAATAGTCTGATGATAACTCATACAATATTCAATAATTTCCGTAATTTCCAAAAAACTTATCTGTCGGTTTAAAAACATTGCAACTGCTTTTTCATTTGCTGCATTAAGAACCGTAGGCATAGAACCTCCTATCTTTCCTGCTCTATATGCAAGTGATAAACCTTTAAATTTTTCAAAGTCCGGGTCTTCAAATGTAATTTGGGCTATTTTTCCAAAATCTGCTTTTTCTCCGGCAAGATATCTTCTCTCCGGATAATAAATTGCATATTGAATTGGTAATTTCATATCTGGCAAACCTAATTGGGCCATAACAGCACCATCATTAAACTGAACCATAGAATGAATAATGCTCTGAGGCTGAATTACTATCTGAACATCATCTACATCCACGTCAAATAACCATTTTGCTTCTAATACCTCTAAGCCTTTATTAACCATAGTTGCTGAATCAATTGTAATCTTTGGTCCCATCTTCCAATTAGGATGTTTTAAAGCATCTTCAATGGTAACGTTTTTCATTTTTGATTTTTCCCATGTTCTAAACGGACCGCCTGAAGCTGTTAAAATTATCTTATCAATTTCTTTATGGTTTTCTCCATTTATTGATTGAAAAATTGCACTATGCTCACTATCTACAGGTAATATCTTTACGTTATGTTTCTTTGCTAAATCCATTACCAAATGTCCTGCAGTAACAAGAGTCTCTTTGTTAGCTAATGCAATATCCTTTCCGGCTTTTATACATTCTAAAGTAGGTATTATTCCTATCATTCCCACAAAAGCCGTTACAACTAACTTAGCCTTATCATATGTCGCTGCTTCAATTAATCCATCCATTCCTGTTACTATCTTTACATTCTTATCTGCAACAGAAATCTTTAATTGTTCAGCTGCATCTTCATCATATACACATACAATTTCAGGATCAAATTCTCTAATCTGTTCTTCAAGTTTCTTTATATTTTTCTTAGCTGCAATTGCAACTACTTTTAAATCATTATTAGCTCTTACAATTTCTAATGTCTGAGTTCCCACTGAACCAGTAGACCCCAATATTGAAATATTCTTCATGATACTCCATTCTGTCTCCTTCATTTAAGGAAACATCATTATATATTCTTTCTCTATTATTTCTTAATCTCTTATATTTATCTTTTATTTTATTATTTAAAAGTATAATTTTTGTAAAATTAAGCAAAATCTAAGACAAGAATATCACATTTTTTGTAAAAAATAAAGTAGTTGCCCCTCAAACCAGATGTTAAGTATATAATTTATGCAAAAAGGTAGGGAGTAATAAAAATTATTTAGTATTACTCCCCAAATTATGAAAGACTAGTTATGTCAATGTGGCTATTTCTCTTTTTTAGCTTTAACGATTGCCTCAGCCATTTCATGTACTCTCTGTGCCGGAGATGGTGCATTTAAAATACCTGATGTAGCACCTGTTCCATCTGCTCCAAGTTTTACTACATTATAGCAATCATCTGCTGTGCTTACTCCTGATGCAATCATTACTAATACATTAGGATTAACCTCGTGAAGACCCTTTACTGTTTCAATAGTATATGAGTCATCTGCTACCTTTCCTGTTCCAATCAAATCTGTTGGTTCTGCTAATACTATATCAGGATCCATACATGCAACTGCCTTTGCCTCAACTGTTGAATCTGCACAAACTATTGTAATCATTCCTAATTCTTTTGCTCTTTTAATTGTTGCATATAAATCTGAAACTGTTTTAGGATTTTCAGCATGATTTAAAAATACTGCCTCTGCTCCTGCTTCCTTTAATGATTCAGGAAGTACATGTCCCATTCCTCTTCCAGGAGTCAAAGGATCCATTGATTGAGCACACACAATAAGATTTTCTGTATTTTCCTTTATTAATCTTATGTCAGCATATGGGCATGTAAAATAAATCTGAAGTCCTGTTTCTTTTGCAGTTTTATCTGCTGCCTTTGCTAATTCCAAACTTTTTTCACCATATAAATATGACTTTGGATTAACAATCAAAAAAGGTGATTCTGCTTTTGCCATTTTACTCTCCTCCTATTCTCCTATAACAATAATTTTACATTTTCTTGTTCTTTCTCTTGTTCTGTCAAAATCTACAAAATAAACATATCCCGTAGGTCCTACACCCAATTTTCCATCATCAACTTCCAATGTGGCACTTGAACCAACAAGTGTAGATCTTAAATGGGCATCTCCATTAAATAAGGCTGTTCTATCACCATTTGGTAAATATGTAGCTGCATCAGGCCATGATTCAACAGCTTTATAATGTTCTTCACCAGGATAATTATACTGATCTGCATTTACATGATCAGGTATGATTTTCTTTAATACATCATTCAAATCTTCCTGTAAAAATTCATCTCCTGCTTCATTGTAATCATGTACAAATTCTTCAAAAAATACTGAGCATGTTGTATGTGGTGAAATTGCTACACAAATTCCATTCTTTATTCCACTTTTCTCTATTGCTTCTCTAACCTGTGGTGTAATATTTACATATGTTGGTGTACCACCGTGTGATTTTAACATAATTGTTTCTTTATATACTGCCATCTATACTCTCCTTTTCATAAAATTAAGTAGTAGTTAATTATTTTATTTTCTGAAATACCTTTATTGCACGCTTTACATCCTCTTTAATTGCTTCTGTTGCAACTAATGACATTGAGTCATAGAACAATGGCTTACTATCATCCTGCCAATATTCCTTTGATGCTTTTCCACCTGCTGTATTCATATATGTATAGTAATTAACTTTACAAATTCCATTTTCAATAGCTACAGCATAATCCTCATCTGATACTCCTGAACCACCATGCATAACCAATGGAATGTTTGTTGCTTCTCTAAGTCTTGCAACTCTAGGTAAATCCAATTTTGGTTCAGTCAGATATACTCCGTGTGTCGTACCAAATGCAACTGCAAGGCAATCTACATTTGTCATTTCAACAAACTTCTTTGCTACTTCAGGATCTGTATATATGTTATCTAAGTCTTCATAATCATCAGTGCTATCAGCTCCTGCTCCTTCACCCTGTACGACTTTTGATGTGAAAATATGTCCCAATTCAGCTTCAACACTTGCTCCAACTGCATGTGCAATTTTAACTATTTCTGCTGTTTCTGCTGCATTTTCTTCAAAACTTTTAGCTGATGCATCATACATAACGGATGTAAAGCCTAATTTTAAAGCCTGAACACATCTATCAAAACTTGAACCATGGTCTAAATGTAATGCAACAGGAACTTTCGCCCTTTCAGCATAATACTTCATAACCGGTCCTATCTCTTCTAAATCAATTAAATCATCATGGCTTTGTGCATGCTGTAATATAACAGGTGAATTAAGTTCTTCCGCCGCCTGAATAATTCCTCTGATTGCTTCTAGTGTTGTACCGTTAAAAGCTCCAACTGCCTTATGTTCTACTTTCGCTTCATCAAGTAATTCTTTTAATGTTACCAGCATTACTATCCCTCCTATCAATCCTATGGATTAAATAAAATAATCTATTTTAATTACATTGTTTTCAAATTTACTATATACTAATTAATTTTTAACTAATTTCTTACTGATTTTCTTCTGTTTTTCCAGTTCTTTTTTCTGAGCTAATCTTTCTCTACCTTCTTTTCTTGCTCTGGTAACAACAGAATCCGGATTAACTTTTTCATCTAAATCATAAAAATAATCTACTATTTCATCCTGTTCTTCAAATTCAGATACTCTAATCCAATATCTTCCTTTTAAAATCCCACCTTTATTTATATTCATATATATTGATGTATTTCCTGCAACCATTCTCATTGAGAAATTTGTCATTTCACTTATCTTATAAGTATGTTCCTGTTTGTATGCACGAAAAGTTACACTGTCTTTTCCCAATTCAAATTCATACGGATTACTTAAAGATATAAATTCATTCCACACATTATATACACAAATGATTAATATAAACATCAACAAACCACTAAATCCGGTCATCACCTGCCTGATTAGGCAATAAAGCCCAATCAGGAGTGTGAATAACCCCGGTAAAGTATGTTGAATGAAATAGTGTGATTTATTATACACATAACTTTTCATATATACATTTACCTTTCATTTTTATTTTTCTTCAGCATGAGCTGCTTTAATAATACGCTGTCTGTTTAAGAAAGCTAATGCAAGTGCTACAATTCCCACAACCACTAATGCTATAATGCTTAAGTTACCTGCTCTGTAAATAAGCCATGTAAGTGGGTTTGCACCATCACAAATTGATGAAATCTTTGTAACACCATCATATGTAGCTGCATCTACTGTATGAGCTACAGATGTAGTAACTGCTGCAAGGTCAGTTGAAATATATAAACCACCGATTAATGCAACAATACCTGTTATAATTGCACGGAATCCATTACCACCAACTAATGGTACAATTAATACGAACATATATGGTAATACTGATAAGTCAGTCATTGGAAGTACTGTGTTTCCAGGAAGAATAACTGCAAGGAATACAGCAACCGGTACAAGAATAAGTGATACTGTTAATGTAACAGGATGTCCTACACCTACTGCTGAGTCAAGTCCAATATAAATCTTTCCTCTGTTTGAGAATCTCTTTGAAATAAATCCCTGAGCTGCTTCTGAAATTGGCATAAGACCTTCCATAAGTAATGCAGCCATTTTTGGAATAAGTACTAATGCAGCACCTAAGTAAATACCACATGTTAAAATGTCTTTTAATGGATATCCTGCTAATACTCCGATAACAAGACCTAATACTGTACCAATAATAATTGGTTCACCAAATACACCGAATTTCTTCTGTAATTTTTCAATATTAATATCGATCTTGTTAACTCCCGGAATCTTATCGATAATCCAGTTAACTACGATTGCAAATGGAACAAAGGCTGCTGTAAATCCATGAGGAAGTGAAACGCCCGGCATTCCTAAAACTTCTTCTGCCTTTGGTGCTGTGTAGTCAGCAATTACAAATACTATAATAATATTAATAACAGCTGCTATAATACCATATGCAAGGTTATCTGTTACAATAGCAACTAATGAACCTGTAAATGCGAAATGCCAATAGTTCCAAATATCAACGTCGATTGTCTGAGTTGTATTTGTAAGTAACATAATAATGTTAACAATTAAACCAATTGGAATAATTATAAGACCAATTGTTGTACCCATAGCAATCGCTGCTGCTGCAGGCCAACCTACATCTACAGTTGTAAGTGATAAATGGAATCTGTCGGCCATTTCCTGAACTGCCGGTGCTAAATAAGTACCAATAAGTCCTACTGCAAGGTTAAGTCCAATGAAACCTACACCTACTGTTAATCCACCTCTAAGGGCTTTACCAAACTTTGCTCCTAAAATAACACCAAAAATTGTTAAAATAATTGGCATCATTACGCTTGCACCTAAACCATTAATGTAACTAAAAAAATCAATAATATATTGCATGCTTTTTCTCCCTTCTTAATCTCATTTGAAAATAATTTCAAATATTTTCTTACGTGTTATTTTTTCTACTTTTTCATCTGTTCTTCTACATCACTGAACAATTTGTCAACTCCGATACCTGTCAATAATGGAAGTCCAGGTATTACAGGACAAGGAATGTTTCCACCAACTACTGTTGTAGCAATGGCAAAGTCAGCATTTTTTGCTTTTTCTGCAAGTTCAGATACCTGACACTGTTCAATCTGGTATTTTCCTGCATATCCGTGCTCATTAAGATACTGAGATACCTTCTGGTTTGCAACTGTTGATGTTGCTACTCCTGATCCACATGCGATAACTATTCTTTTCATATCTGTTTCTCCTTTCATATAATTATTTGCCTTTTGGCAATTTATTAAGTTCCTACCCCTCTACAAGAGTGGTCATAACTTCATTAATTTTGTCCATGTCCTGTGCCATAATCTCTTTTAATGTATCTTGATTCTGGCATACGGTTATTAATTTCTGGAGCATATCCATTTGATCTTCTTTATGTTTAATTGAAAGCATAAACAATATTGAAACATCAGTTGTTTCTCCCTCCATTCCCATTACATTAAATGTTACGGGTTTGTCTAAAATTCCAAGACAAATTGCTGCATCATTTACATGTTCAGGATCTGTATGTGGAATTGCCACACTTATTTCTCCAACCGGAAGACCTGTAGGATAAACTTCTTCTCTTTTTAGGATTGCCTCAGGAAAACTATCCTTTACATATCCTTCCTCCTGTAATGCTGAAGCCATCTGTGTTAAAACTTCTTTGTCATTTTCACCTGATAAAGTAACTGCTAAATAATGTTTTTCTTTATTGCTTGTTATCTTTTTCATCTTTCTCTCTCCTTTTACTTTTTTTCAAAACTCTTTATCATATCTAAAACTGATTGTTCATTAGGAAGTTCATCAAACTTCCTGATATTATTTTCGTCTCCAAAAATCATCATCATGTCATATATTGCCTGATTAATGCTTTCAGCATCCTTAATACTCATTCCTATTACATATCTTACCGGATCGTTAAATTCACTTCCGAATTCTATTCCTTTTTTTAGTCTTACAAATGAGGCTGCCTCTTTTATAACTCCCTTACTACTATCAGCATGTGGAAGTGCCATTCCCTTGCATACTACAATATATGCTCCATGTTTTTTTACATTGTTAACCATTTCATCAATATACTGACCTGTTACAGTTCCTGAATCACGGAGTAACTGTCCTGCACATTTTATTGCCTCTTCCCAATCTTTAGCCGGATAATCAAGAACAATTCTATCTGTTGAAAGTAATTGATAAAATGCTCCTTGTATGTCCTTTCCGGTATTCTCATTTATATCTTTTATATTAGGCAATTCCATTTCTTCTTTATTCTGTCCCTTAAGTTCAAATACTTTTTGTTGAATATTCAGTATATCCTTGTCATCTAGCATTGGACTTCTTATGACTACACTCGGTAAAACTGCATCCGGTAAAGGAATTGTTGAAATAATCATCTTAGCTCCCGATTGTTCTATTTCCTTCATATTATGATGTGACGATACACTGACAATTTCTATAATATCATCAAGTATTTTTAACTTTGCCAACATAAATTGAACTGTTCCTCTTCCTGTTGCACAAACAAGTGCTACCGGAATTTTTTTATTTTTATTGTTTTCAACTTTTTCTTTTTCAATTACTGATGCAAAATACAAAACAAGAAATAATACCTCATCTTCCGAAAATTTCTTTCCTATAAATCCTTCCAGTTTTTCTAATTCCTTATGTACAATCTTCAGTATTTCAGGATAATCGTTTATAATTGCTTCTTTGAACGGATTTACTAAAACTTCTCCATTCATAACTCTGTAGACAGCCGATTTCATATGAGCAACCATCAAATCATACAATCCAAAATCAAGATAAAAATCTATTCCTAATTTTCCTGATATCGAATGAATTGCTTCTGCAATCATTACCTTTATATCCAAAGAATTTGCACTGTTTCTTTCACCCTTAAGATATCTCTTTCTTCTCAGGCACTTAGTAAACATAAGTATTTCTTCTTCTGTTATTCTGATGTCATATTTTACTGCTATTTTATTGAGCACCGATTTACTAAATGGATACTTTGAACTAATTTCAATTTCTTCTCTTCCACTCTCTTCAAAAGAAGTAAGATATTTCTCCCGACTCATTCTGTTTACCATTATTACCAATTCAACAATAGCTTCATAAAATGAGTAATCTTCTAATATAACTCCTGTATCTTCCTCTTCCTCTAAAAGAATACTTTTCAAATAATCAAAACTCTGTGCATAATCAACTTGTTTCAAAAGTAGATTCCAATAAATATTAAGCATATATCCGTTTTGATAATATTCTTCACTGTTAATTTCCAATAACTTCAAAATATTCTCACGAATCTGTGATTCTGATGCTTCAATTGTATAACCCACATGAGCTTTGGCTTTTAAATTCATATCCCTGTCTTCAAACCATATTTTCAATTCCTGTAAATCACTTAAAATTGTATTTCTACTTACACCAATTTCTTTTTTTAATTTATCAACAGTTATGTATTCTCTTCCATTAAGAAGTATCAATGCCAAAACAGTGTGTCTTTCATTTTTAGTCATTGTATATGAATAAAAATCATAATTTGTAATAAATTTTTCAAATTCTTTTATATTGATTTGTCTCTTATTTTCTAGCTCTAATTCTCCCTCAGAATTTTCGGAAATAACCGGCAATCCTGCTTTTTGCAAGTCATCATTTATTCCCTTAATATCCAGTCGTATGGAGCGTTCCTGAACATTATATTTTTCTTTAAATTCTGATATGTTCAGTTTTTCATTCCAAATTAATTCGTTTAATATTTTATTGCCTCTTCGGTTCATATTCTCACCTTTTCCCCTTCGACTTAATTTAATTATAATTTGTTTATTTTTATTTTGAAGTCCAACTTTGCACAGATTTTTTTCATCAAATTGTACTATTTATTATTATTATCCAACATTTTTTTGTATTTTTCTACCAAATTCTTTTATTTATCGGTGTTGAAACGTTTCTATTTTTTTCATATTATTTCATTATTTATCAACCTGTAAATATTGATTTTTACACAAAAAAACATGCAGCTATACAAAAATATTTTTGTATAACTACATGCTTAATATTTTACAAATCAAATATAGATAACTGATTTCCTTCAGGCATTCCATCAAGCAAACCTAGGTCTGACATTGTTTCCACAACTGTCTTACTTACTTTTGCCCTTTCTCTCAAATCATCTTTTGAAAGGAATTTTCCATCTTTTGCTGCCGCTTCAAGCATTTCTGCAGCTTTATCTCCCATTCCTTCTATTGCACTAAATGACGGCATTACCTTTCCATCAATAACCTGAAACTCTTTTGCTTTTGCTCTGTAAAGGTCAATTGGTTCAAATTCATATCCTCTTGCATACATTTCCTGTACTACTTTTAAATCCCCAATTGTATCTTCATCTTTTTTACTTGTTTCATTATTCTCTTTCTTACGCATAAGATTGTCCAGATAATACTCGCAACGTTCCTTACCCTGACACATTAGTTCATAGTTAAATGCCTTTGCTCTTATGGCAAAATAAGCTGCATAATATGCCTGTGGGTAATAAACTTTATAATATGCAACTCGAAGAGCCATCATAACGTAAGCTGCTGCATGGGCTTTCGGGAACATGTATTTAATCTTTTTACATGACCATATATACCAATCAGGCACACCATTATCAATCATAATCTGCTCATTTTCAGGAGTAAGTCCCTTACCTTTTCTTACAGCTTCCATTATCTTAAAGCTAATACCCGGGTCAATTCCTTTGTCAATAAGATAAGTCATAATATCATCACGGGTACAAATTGCTGTTGAAATAGTACATTTGCCCTGTGCAATTAACTCCTGAGCATTTCCAACCCATACGTCCGTACCATGTGACAATCCCGAACACCTAATCAAATCGGCTATTGTTTTTGGCTTTGCATCAACATACATTTGAATAACAAAATCTGTTCCCATTTCAGGAAGACCCAGCGTCCCGATAGGACATCCTCTTATCTGTTCAGATGTTACTCCTAATGCTTCCGGGCTTTCAAATAAAGACATAAGCTTCGGATCATCAAACGGAATCTCTACAGCATTCGTTCCTGTTAACTTTTCAAGTCTTCTAATCATTGTCGGATCATCATGTCCAAGAATATCAAGCTTAAGAAGGTTAGCATCTATGGCATGATATTCAAAATGAGTTGTAAGCGTATCTGTCGTCATATCATTTGCAGGTTTTTGGATTGGTGTAAATTCATATATTTCCTTATCTCTTGGGACAATAACAATACCACCCGGATGCTGTCCTGTACTCTTTCTTATACCGGTACATCCTCTTGCTATTCTGTCGATTTCAACATAACGCTTATGTATATCATGCTCTTCAAAATAATTCTTTACATAACCAAATGCTGTTTTATCAGCTACACCTGTAATGGTTCCTGCTCTGAAAGTATGTCCTTTACCAAACATAACTTCTGTATATGCGTGGGCATTTGCCTGATATTCACCCGAAAAGTTTAAGTCAATATCAGGTTCCTTGTCACCGTTAAATCCAAGGAAAGTTTCAAATGGTGTATCAATTCCATCTTTATGAAGCGGTGCCCCACATCTTGGGCATTTTTTATCCGGCAAATCCCAGCCTACACCACCATTTAATGAACGTATTTCTTCAGAATCAAATTCCGAATACTGACAGTTAAGACAGTAATAATGTGGTTTAAGTGGATTTACTTCCGTAATTCCTGACATAGTTGCCGCAAATGATGAACCTACGGAACCTCTTGAACCTACCAGATATCCGTCTTCATTTGATTTTAAAACCAAACGTCTTGCCATTATATACATAACCGCATAGCCGTTACCAATAATAGAATCCAATTCTTTTTCAAGTCTGTCGTGAACTACTTTTGGTACAGGGTCACCATATATTTCTTTCGCTCTTGCATGACACGAATTTCTAAGTTCCTCTTCTGAATTATCAAGCACCGGTGGACATTTATCCGGATGGATTGGTGAAATATCCTCAATCATATCACTAATCTTTGCCGGATTTGTTATAACAATTTCTTCCGCTAAATCACTGTCAAGATAACTAAATTCATTAAGCATTTCATCAGTTGTTCTTAAATAAAGCGGTGGCTGTTCATCTGCATCTTTAAATCCGTTACCATACTGAATAATTCTTCTGTACATTTCATCTTCAGGATCAAGGAAATGTACGTCACATGTAGCAACCGTAAGTTTTCCGAGTTTCTTTCCAAGTTCAATTATCTTTTTATTTATATTAATTAAATCTTCATTTGAATTGAGAAGTCTCTTATCATCCTTTTCAGGGTCGCCTGTCTTAACCATAAACTGGTTATTTCCAAGAGGCTGCACTTCAAAATAATCATAGAAATCAGCTATTCGCATAATTTCCTGCTGACTATGTTCATGTAATATTGCCTGATATAATTCTCCTGCTTCACAGGCACTACCAATAATCAATCCTTCTTTATATTTCAAATAGTCACTTTTATGAATTCTTGGTTTACCATTTGCAAATGTATCTATATGAGAAATAGATATAAGCCTATACAAATTTACTCTTCCTATATTATTTTGCACTAATATGATTGCATGATGCGCTTTTGCCTTCTTCATTGCATTTTCAGACATTTTTCCTGCCTCATTGGCCTTATCTAAGTCATGAATATCTTTTTCTTCAAGCAAATCACACATTCTTAAGAATATATGCGCCGTACATTCGGCATCATCAACAGCTCTATGATGATTTTCCAGAGAAACTCCCAATGCCTTTGCAACATTATCAAGTTTATATCGTCCAAGCCCTATAATAAGGAATCTGGCCATTAATAATGTATCCACAACTGTAAAATCGCATGGTAATCCTAATCTTTTTGCATTTGCTGAAATAAAACTCATATCAAAATCCGCATTATGTGCCACCATAATTGCTCCTTCGCAAAATTCAAGGAACTTTGGAAGTACTTCTTCAATTTCAGGTGCATGAATTACCATATTGTCATTAATACCGGTTAACTTTTCAATTCTAAATGGAATAGGCACTTTAGGATTTACAAAAGTACTAAACCTGTCCACAATCTGACCATTTTCAACTTTAACGGCACCTATTTCTATTATTTTATCAAGAGATGGAATAAAACCGGTTGTTTCGATATCAAATACTACATATCTGTCTTTAAGGCTTTGTCCTCTTGGATTTGTTATCATATCCTTCAAATCATCTACAAGATATGCTTCAACACCATATATTACTTTAAAGTCAAATTCTTTTCCCTGCTTTTTACACATACTCTTGATATCGCAATATTCATGCCATGCATCAGGGAAGCCCTGAACAACACCGTGGTCAGTAATTGCAATTGCTTTGTGACCCCAGTCATAAGCCCTTCTGACAATTTTTCTTACATCACTTACACCGTCCATATCGCTCATTTTTGTATGGCAGTGTAATTCAATTCTCTTATCAACTGCTGTGTCATGTCTTATTTCAACAAAATTTGATATAAGCTTCATTCCAAAGATGTGTCCAACATTTACTTCCTTATCATATGGATCATAAGCTGCTCTACCTTTAATTCTTACAAATTTGCCTTTACCTACACGACTTTTAAAATCTGCCAAAACCTCTGTATTATCTAAGAACAATTTAACCATTACACTATCTGTAAAATCAGTTACAGATAAAGAAACAATAATCTTTCCTTTTCTTGTTTCTCTTTCATCCATATTAAATATCTGTCCCTTAATAACTACTTCACCTGAGTCATCAAATAATTCTGCAATTTTAGTTTCTTCATCAAATTCGAAATCTCTACCATATACGACATCAGGATTATCCGAGCGGGTTGATTTTACAATCTTAGGTCTTTCAGGTGTTTCCTGTGCCTTTTCTTCCTGTTTTTCAGGCTTATTGCTCTTATTTCTGCTCATTAAGATTTCAACTTCATTTCTAAGTTTCTTTTCTTTCTGTTCTTTAAATTTGTCCTTTTGTGCTTCAACTTTCTTAATTACAACTTTTAGCGGAATATTAAAACGAATATTGTAAATATTCTCAATTGTATTTTTTATGACATTCATACGTTCCTCTGTCATAAGATGCGTTTCAAGTTCCATCTCTAAAGCTGAATCGGACAAGAACTGAAATTGTGCCTTTTTATACATTGTCGCTATCAGCGCACTTTTTTGGGAAAGTTCCGTATAAATACTATCCTTATATATGTCAAATAAATTTTTTGGAGTATATTGTTGTGATAAACTGTAATGCTCCATTATCTGAACGGATATTTTCTTTCCCATCTTTAATTGTCTGCATAATTCATTTTCTACAGATAAAATAGCAGGCTTATTAATAAGCCTGCTGCTTTCTATATAAATACGCAATTTTGTTCTGTCTCTGTTAGCAGTAATTCTTGTAACTTCAACCTGTTCAAATATTTCTGTTAATTCACTATTAAGTTTTACATCTGGAAATACTTCAAAAAAAGTTTTTCTTTCCATATATTACTCACTCCAATTTTTCAATTCGTATTCTAATGCTTTAAGTAATTCTTCTTCAGGAACCTTTTTAATTATTTCACCTTTTTTCATAAGGATACCGACACCATTTCCGCCTGCTATTCCCAAATCTGCTTCTTTAGCTTCTCCCGGTCCGTTTACAACACATCCCATAACAGCTACTTTAATATCAAGATTCTGGTATTTTTCCACTAATTTTTCTACTTTTGTTGCAAGTCCTATTAAGTCAATCTGTGTTCTTCCACAAGTAGGGCATGAAACTACAGAAATTCCTCCCTGCTTTAATCCTAAAGTCTTTAAAATTAAATTAGCACTTCTTATCTCTTCAACAGGATCTCCTGTAAGAGAAACTCTTATAGTATCTCCTATTCCCTGACTCAAAATAAGTCCTAATCCAATTGCAGACTTAATGTTTCCTGATGTAACTGTTCCTGATTCAGTTATACCAACATGTAATGGATATTTAGTTTTATCAGCAATCAGTTCATGAGCTTTTACACACATTAAAACATCTGATGATTTAATGCTTATAACAAGATTATCATAGCCTAAATCTTCTATTATTTTAACTTTATCAAGTGCACTCTCCACAATTCCTTCTGCTGTCACTCTTCCATATTTTTCTAATATATGTTTTTCTAATGAGCCGCTGTTAACACCGACACGGATAGGGATATTTCTTTCCTTAGCCACATCTACTACAGCTTTAACTCTATCTAAGCTGCCGATGTTTCCCGGATTAATTCTTATCTTATCTGCACCATTTTCCATTGCTGCTATTGCAAGTCTATAATCAAAATGAATATCTGCAACTAATGGAATGGATATTTGTTTTTTTATTTTCTTCAAAGCCTTAGCAGCCTCCATTGTTGGAACTGCACATCTTATAATATCGCATCCTGCAACAGTTAACTCCTTTATCTGCTTTACAGTTGCCTCTACATCTTCTGTTTTAGTATTCGTCATTGACTGAATAAGGATTGGATTTCCTCCTCCAATTACCTTATCACCTATTTTTATCACTTTTGTACAATCTCTATACATATTCAGACTCCTAATTTTTATTGCAAATCAGATGCATTTTACAAATTTATAAAAAATTTCATTCACATTACTTGCAGTTACTTACAACAGTTTTCTAACATCGTTAAAGATTAAGAATAGCATTAATACCATCAATAATGCAAATCCAATGAAATGTACCATTCCTTCCTTATCTCTTGATACAGGTTTTCCCTTAATAACTTCAATAATGCAAAATACAAGTCTTCCACCATCTAATGCCGGCAAAGGTAAAAGATTCATCACACCTAAGTTTGCACTCAACATTATAGCCATATTGATGAGACTTAAAAGTGCCCTGTATGCACCTTCTGATTTACTTGCTTTATAAGTATCACCAATTGCACTTACAATTCCCACCGGTCCTGATACTTCATTTGCTGAAACCTTTCCAGTAACAAGCATCTTTAAACTCTTTAATACTGTATTAATCTGGTATTTTACTTCTACAAAACTATATTTTAAAGTTCTTCCAAATGACATTCTCTTTCTTGCAAGATTGTACTCAAAACCTTTTGAATAAACCGTCTGATACTGAGGTGTCATCTTAAGTTCCTTAGTCTTTCCATTTCTATTAACCGTTATCGTAACTGTATTATCACCAAATGGATTTTCTTCAATATATTTCTGTAACTCATCACCTGATTTAATTTCTGTTCCATCAACAGCAACCACTACATCTCCCGGCTGAGCTCCTGCTTCATCCATTGCACTGCCGGCTGTTACATTTCCTATAGTCGCCTCTGTATCACCGGAATTATATGACATACCAACCATATATTTCTTTACTTCTTCCGGCTTATAAGAAATTTTCTGTTTTTTTCCATCTCTTATGAATGTAAGTTTTACATTATCCGAACCTAAAGGATTAACAAAATCTTCTAAATACAATTCTCTACCGATACTTACTCCTGTACCATTATATTTAGTAATTATATCTCCTTTTCTAAGCCCTGCTTCATAAGCAGGTGATGACTTATCCACTGCCGTTACATAAGATTTATCTGTTCCAATTGCTGCTATAACAATGACTGATAAAACAAATGCAAGAATAAAGTTAAAGAAAGGTCCTGCAAAAACTACTGCCATTCTTGCCCACACCGACTTTGAATTAAATGAACCTTCTACAACTGTATCTTCATCTTCTCCTAACATGGCACATGAGCCACCAAATGGAAGACATTTAATTGAATACTTTGTTCCACCTTTTTCAAAACTACAAATTCTTGGTCCCATTCCAATGGAGAATTCATTTACTACTATTCCATTTTTCTTTGCTACAATGAAATGTCCAAATTCATGTATTAATACTAATACGCTGAAAATTATTAATGCTATTATAATACTGATAATATTTGACATACTGTCATTCCCACCTATTCTACAATTATTTTTATTTTACCTGCACCATAAAATTATCATAAATGATATTTTATCTAATGTATATGTTGTAATTGTTAACATTTAAGTTTTTTCATATTAAAATTTTAGAAGAAATTTATTAAGAGCCATACTATAGGTGCAACAAATATTACGCTGTCAAACCTATCCATTATGCCACCATGTCCCGGTATAAGTGTACCATAATCCTTAATATCATGATTTCTCTTTATTGCTGATGCAGCTAAATCTCCTGTCATTGCAATAAGACTTCCTGCTGCACATACGATTGGATATGCTATTCTAGGGTCTAAATATCTCATTTCTATATTATTCTGAAATACTGTTGCATATATAAATCCTAATACAGCTGCTCCAAGTATTCCACCTACAGCACCTTCTATAGATTTCTTTGGGCTTAACACCGGTGCCATTTTATGCTTTCCAAATGCTACACCAAATACATACGCACATGTATCACTTCCCCATGAGCATAAGAATATCAACCATACATTATATGCACCATTATTACCCATTCTTACCAAATAAACAAAAGATAACATAACTGCTACATATATTGTTCCAAAAATTGCTGCCATTACCTGTTCAGTCTTGCATTTTGGAAATTCAAAAACATAAACAGCCATGCACGCAATGAGTAATGCAACTATTAAAAATGGAACATATGTCATCATATCAAAACGAAGCATTGCATAATAAATAATTACTGCAATATATGCCATTATTCCTGTAGCATATTTTTCAATACCAAACACTCTGTTCATTTCATATAAACCAATTAAGGAAACAATTCCAACTGTAACAAGTAAAACATCATTTCCTAAAATAATGGTTATAAGTGCAATTATCACCAAAATTATTCCGCTAAAAAGTCTTTCATAAAAAGATTTATTCATAAATTTACTGATTACCATCTTTAGTTCTCCTCAACTTTTCCAAATCTTCTGTCTCTTTCATTATACTTAGCTATAGCTTTTTTTAATTCCTCTTTATTAAAATCAGGCCATAAAACATCTGTAAAATAAAATTCTGTATATGCAAGCTGCCATAAAAGATAATTTGACAATCTTAACTCTCCACTTGTTCTGATTAATAAATCAGGGTCAGGAATATCGTGAGTATCTAAAAAACCGTTAAACATATCTTCTGTAATATCTTCCGGAGCAATTTTGCCTTCAGCACATTCTCTAGATATTTTTCTGATTCCTCTTACAATTTCATCTCTTGCTCCATAATTAAGTGCAATGATAAATGTAATACCTGTATTATTTTTTGAACACTCTTCTAATTCTTCTATTTTTTCAACAATCTCAGGTTCTAATCTGCTCCTTTCACCTATAACTCTTACTCTCATATTGTTGCTGTTTGCTCTTTTAATACAGTCTTTTAAATAATTTTTGAGAAGTTTCATTAAAGCTGCAACTTCATCATCAGGTCTGTTCCAGTTTTCTGTTGAAAATGCATATACAGTCAAATACTTAACGCCTAAATCATATGCGTCTTCTATTATTTTTTCTACTGTCTTTGCTCCTGCCACATGTCCTGCATTTCTAGGTAAAAATCTCTTTTTTGCCCATCTTCCATTGCCATCCATAATAATGGCAATATGATTAGGTATATTCATTCCTGTTAAATCTATACTCTCTGCCATACTTCCTCCGGTTTCTGTATACATTCTAAAATGGCTTTTGCACAGAATCAATTTTTATTCTTTGCAAAAGCCACTTATTAATACGAAATTGTTTTTGCTGAGGATTTATTAACATTTCTATTATACTGTTAATATTTCCTTTGATTTTTCTTCTACTGCTGCATCAATCTTTGCAACATATTTATCTGTAGATTTCTGAACATCATCCTGATATTCCTTAATTTCATCTTCTGAAATTCCATCTTCTTTTCCTTTTTTCTTAATTGCATCCATTGCATCTCTTCTAATATTTCTAACTGCAACTTTTGCATTTTCACCTTTTTTCTTAACATCCTTTACAAGTTCTTTTCTTCTTTCTTCTGTTAATTCAGGGAAAACAAGTCTAATCATCTTTCCATCATTAGTTGGTGTTAATCCTAAATCAGACATTAAAAGTGCTTTTTCAATATCTTTCAAAATAGATGCTTCCCAAGGCTGAATTACAATCATTCTTGCTTCAGGCACTGATATATTGCCAACCTGCTGAAGTGGTGTTGGTGAACCGTAATAATCAACTGTAATCTTATCTAAAATATGTGGATTAGCACGTCCAGCTCTAATAGATGTGTATTCACCATATAAATTGTCTAATGACTTTTCCATCTTATCTTCATATGTCATAATTAATTCTTCCATGTTAAAACTCCTTCATTCTATAAATTATTCTACTGTAATTTTTGTTCCTATTTTCTCGCCTGTTGCTGCCTTAATAATGCTATTTTCTTCATTCAATCCGAATAAAAGCATTGGCATTTTATTTTCCATTGCCAAAACACTTGCTGCAAGATCAATTACTCCAAGTCTGTCATCTACAATCTTACTTATTGGTAATTCATCATATTTCTTAGCATCCGGGTTAACAGCAGGATCACTATCATACACACCGTCAATTGCTTTAGCTCCTAAAATACAATCTGCTTCAATTTCAATGGCTCTTAAAACCATTGTCATATCTGTTGAAAAATATGGATGACCTGTTCCTCCGGCGAAGAAACAAACCTTACCTGCCTTTAATCCATTAACAGCTTCATCCTTTGAAAATAATTTAGTCCATGTTCCGCATGTAAATGGTGTAAATACATCTGTGTCCATTCCTTCTGTTCTGAATATTTCTGACACATACATACAGTTCATAATTGTGGCAAGCATACCGATTCCATCTGCCTTAGGTCTGTCAATCTTTTCGCTTGTACGACCTCTCCAGAAATTCCCTCCACCTATAACTATTCCAACTTCTATATTCTTATCTACAAGTTGCTTAACCTGCTTAGCAACTGCAACACAAGTTGCCTCATCAAATCCGGTTTTCTTATCACCGGCTAAAGCTTCACCGCTAAGTTTAAGTAACACTCTCTTCATTGTTTATTCCTCTTTTTTCTATTATTATTTCGTATGTTTATCTGTATCATTCCACAAAATGGGCGCACTAATACAAAATCTGTAACTAGAATACCATAGTTACTAAAAAAATTCAATTATACCTTTGTTGTAAAACATCCATATTTACAAAAGATTTTCTTATTATTTTTCTACTCAAATAATTTCTTAATTATAATGCAGAAATCATTTTAAACAAACTATGTTTTTGTTTGACTTCCCCGCGTTCTTTCATTTAAATAAATAGGTTAAGAACATAACTTAAATTATATTTGTAAACTAATCTGAATATACTTATATCTTGCGTCAAAATGCATATACTTAAAAGGCAGCCTGAATCATTATTATATGTATCCGAAATTTCTCGTACATATAATCAGCATTCAGACTGCCTTCTTATTTTTATTGTTTTATATCTTCCTAAAATATTTATTAAGATACTCTATTTATTATTCTGTTTCTTTTTTTCATCAAAATAATCTTTTGTTTCTTTTGCAACTATACCACTTAATACAAACAATGCAATAATATTTGGAATGGCCATAAGTCCATTAAATATATCTGCGATTGTCCATACTGCCTTAACAGTCATATATGGTCCGATGAATACTGCTAAAATGTATAACCATCTATAAACCTTTACAGCAGTTTTACTTTTATTTGATAAATATTCCAAACATCTTTCACCATAGTAATCCCATCCAAGAATAGTTGTGAATGCAAAGAATACTAAACATACCATTAATATGAATGCTGAAACTTCTGATGGGAGAAAACTTAATCCGTTCTGGAAAGCATGTGTTGTAACCTGAACACCTTCAAGTCCGACAACTTTATATGAACCCATCATTACAATTGAAAGACCAGTTAACGTACAAACAATAATTGTATCTATGAAAGTACCTGTCATTGTTACAAGTCCCTGACGAACAGGATCTTTTGTCTTTGCTGCAGCTGCTGCGATAGGTGCTGAACCAAGGCCTGCTTCATTTGAGAAAATACCTCTTGCTATACCTTTTTGCATTGAAATTGCTATAGATGCAAATACACCACCTGCTACTGCCTTTGCACCAAATGCATATTCAACTATTGTCGCTATTGCTCCAGGTAATTTTGTAATATTAGTTACAATTAAAACTAATACTGAAACAATATATAAAACAGCCATAAATGGTACAATTACCTGTGATACATTAGCAATTCTCTTAATACCACCAATTACAACCAATCCTACACAGATAGCTAAAACAAAAGCTGTGATTACAATAGCAATTGAATAATCATTTCCTAGAATACTAATTGTATTTTCTTTATTAGGGTCAAAGAATGACTGGACCGCTGATGCAATTCCGTTAACCTGTGTAAATGTTCCGATACCAAATAAACCTACACATGCTCCAAAGAATGCAAATATCTTCGCAAGCCATTTCCATTTATGTCCCATACCATTTTCTATGTAATAGAATGGTCCACCAAGTACATGACCTTCTTCATCAATCGTTCTATAGCGTACTGCTAAAAATCCTTCTGAATATTTTGTTGCCATTCCAAAGAAAGCAGCTACCCACATCCAAAATAACGCTCCCGGTCCACCTACTGCAGTACCAAGTGCTGTACATCCAATAGCTGTTGCTACACCTACAATGTTACCTGTACCAATTGTTGCTGATAATGCTGTACATAGTGCTCCAAAACTACTAACTTCCCCGTGTCCTTCTTCTTCGTTCTTAAACATATACTTAAGTGCCTTAGGCAAATGCACTATCTGTAATAGTCTTAACCGAAAAGTAAGGTAGATGCCTGCTGCAAGAATCAACACAATAAGTGGGATTCCCCAAACTAAATCATCTACCTTAACTAAAAAATCTGTAAAATTGCTCATAATATTCCTCCTGTCCTTTTGCCTGAGAGATTAGTGATGCTTCTAAAAATTTAAATATCACCTTACACCTTCGGCGTCTGTATAACTGTTTACCTCAGCTATCAGAACTCTCCAGTTGTCACCCTTAATCTTATCTTTTGTGACACTATCATATTTATTTTAGTAAGGTAAAGCGATAAAATCAAGCACTTTTTTTATAACTTTTTATGTCATTTCGTTTTTTCTATGATTTTCCCGACCCATCTTTATTATTTTATATGTAATTTAACTTACCTGATAACTTTATATATATCTAAGTTAAATAAAATATTTAATTCATTGATATCCTGTATAAATTGCTTTTTAATACTACTTCCAATTTCTATCTTTTTATCAAATTCCTTGATTTCAATTATTCCTTCATCACTAATATTTACTATATGAGCTGCATTTACTATACCATTTCTGCTACACCGTACAAAATCTTTACAACCTAATCGCTCTATAATACTGTCACATGTTTTATACCCTATGTTTGTAACCGTATCATTACTATATATCTTAACCTGTCTGTTGCTGTTTTCTATATATTTTATTTCGGATTTATTAAAAAAATAAATAACACCATTGTGCTTAAATTTAACTTTGTCACTCTTTCTTTTTACAAATTTATAATTATTTAGTTTCTTCAATATTTCTTTTAGTCCTTCCATGTCATATGGTTTTTTCATAAAAGCATAGCATCTGACAATTTCATATGCTTGAAAAATAAGTTTCTCATTATCAGCCATAATAACAACCGGAATAAATCTATACGCCCTCTGTTTTCTTACATCTTTCGCAAATTCAAAACTATCGTTATTTGAATTTATTTCAATAATAAACAAATCAACATCATTATTAATTATAACTGAATTTGCCTCTTTTTGCGTTTTAACTGATAATATACAAATATCACTATTTACTTCATTTACCACCATACTTACTTTTTTCAGGCTTTCATCACTTACCCAAATTAAAATCTTTTTCATTCATTTCTCCTATACATAAAAACACAACATCATATTCATTCTACGAATAATGACATTGTGTTATATATATTTCTTCTTTCGTATTTTATAAATTATTCCCTATAATTTATAACTAAGCAAAACCTTCTCCACATAAACACATTTAAAATATTTTGCTAAATATATTAACTTTTTCGTACTATCCTTATTTTAATTATCACATATTTTATTCTTATATTTTTTTATTCTCTGTTCAAAACCTTCTTCAGCCTGATATTTCTTTATTCTCTGTTCAAAACCTTCCAATTCATTTCTAAGTAATACATCTACATCCAAACATTTATCCATATCACTTTGTACATTTCCACATATAATAAAACTTGCTGAAATATCAAATTTATTTTCTAATTCATATAGTATTTCAATCGGAATGTTTACCTTTCCAACCTCTATTCTTCTATAAGCTTCCGTATTCATATGTAATTCTTTTGCCAACTGTGCCTGTGACATTTGTAACCATTCTCTTACAATTCGCAATCTTTTCTTACTTTCAGTCTGTATATTCGTCACTCATACCTCCTATTTGTAATTAGGATTTTACATTTATTTCCAATTTTACTTTTTTATGACAATTTTCACTAGTGTATATTTTGTTTGGTACTATGCACTTTTGTTTGGTTACAAATCAAAGACCTAACTTTATATTCCTATTTTGTTGTGTAATTTGATAAGAACATTTATTTTGCCACTTTTTAATCAAATTTTTTTACATAATAGGATTTCTATGAAATTTTCTATATTAAAAAATCCCTTTCAGGCATCTTCCATGCCTAAAAAGGATTCCTATTATTCATTGTATAAAATATTCATATATTTTTAATACAATAAAGCTATACAATTATGCCTAAGGTAAAAGCCCTGACTTTAATGCTCATACAGGCTTAGACCTTTTACCTCTGACATCATACGATATGTTTAATTTTTAATTATTTTACGTTAAATGCTCTGTTTCCAGGATATACAGCACTTGTTCCAAGTTCTTCTTCGATTCTTAAAAGCTGATTATATTTAGCAACACGTTCACTTCTGCTAGGAGCACCTGTCTTAATCTGACATGTATTAAGTGCAACTGCAAGGTCAGCAATTGTAGTGTCTGCTGTTTCACCTGAACGATGTGATGAAATAGCTGTGTAGCCTGCTTTATGAGCCATCTTAATTGCTTCTAATGTTTCTGAAACCGAACCAATCTGATTTAATTTGATAAGGATTGCATTACCAGCTCCCATCTCAATACCTTTTGCAAGTCTTTCAGTATTAGTAACAAATAAGTCATCACCTACTAACTGAACTTTGTCACCAAGTCTGTCTGTAAGCTTCTTCCAACCTTCCCAGTCTTCTTCATCAAGACCGTCTTCAATTGAAATGATAGGATATTTTTCACATAACTTAGCCCAATGTTCAATAAGTTCTTCTGCAGTGTATTCTGTTCCTGCCTTTGGAAGTTTATAATATCCTTTTCCTTTTTCGCTCTTCCATTCTGATGATGCCGCATCCATTGCAATCTTGAAATCTTTACCAGGTTCATATCCTGCTTTCTTTACAGCTTCAAGGATAGTTTCAATAGCTTCTTCATCAGATTTAAGTGCAGGTGCAAATCCGCCTTCATCACCAACTGATGTTGCTAATCCTTTTTCTTTTAAAATTCCTGCTAAAGCGTGGAAAACTTCAGAACACCATCTTAAACATTCCTTAAATGATGGTGCTCCAACAGGCATAATCATAAATTCCTGTACATCTAATCCCGATGATAAAGCATGGCATCCACCATTTACAATATTCATCATAGGTACAGGTAATCTGTTTCCTGAAATTCCGCCTAAGAATCTATAAAGAGGAATATCTAAGGCAATTGAAGCTGCCCTTGCTGTTGCAATCGATACTGCAAGAATAGCATTTGCCCCTAATTTTGTTTTTCCTTTTGTACCGTCTGCATCAATCATAGCCTTATCTACAGCATAAATATTTGATGCATCCATTCCTGTAATTGTATCATTTATAATTGTATTAATATTTTCTACGGCTTTCTGTACACCTTTTCCTAAATATCTATTTTTATCACCATCTCTAAGTTCTAATGCTTCAAACTCACCTGTTGATGCTCCACTTGGTGCCGTTCCTCTTCCAATTGTACCATCTGCTAAATATACTTCTGCTTCTACTGTTGGATTTCCTCTTGAATCCAATATTTCTCTTCCAATTATTTTTTCAATCTGCAAATAATTCACTATCCGCATCTCCTTTCTGTTGACTAGGACTCTATACCGAAAGGTAGCTATCCTTTCGGTTAGTATTTCTAAAAGAGTCCAAATGATTTATTTGTTGAAGTTAGTTATTTCTAACTATAATCATACTATACTAACTCAGTGATAATTTCAAGTAATTTTTGACTTTAACAAGAATTTATTTTTGCTTTCTATTCTTCTCTCCCAAATAATTGCAAAAAAAATCCGCCCCTGATGATATTTCTATCAGTGACAGATTTTTTTCTTTATCATATATAATGTTAACACCAAAACATTAACTTTACATTTTTTAGTCGAACATTTATAATCATCCTTAACTTAAGTATTAAATATTTGTTTACATATATTTTTTGAAAATAAAATTTAAAATATATGAGTTTAAATACGCCAACAAAGCAAATCCGGCAAATAGCATAATATAAATAATACTTACGGCATCTTTACCTAAAAATATAATTAAAATAACCGGAAGTAACGTTATACAAAGTATCAATAAAGTCCATGGGAAATGCCCGATACCCATAAGCAATGCATTTTTCAAAGTAGTTTTAATTGTATTTTCAAAAGTACTTTGCAATGCCATTGCGTAAAGAAACACAAACAGTATTGCAAGCGCAAATCCAAGAAGCAGTCCTTTCAATGCTGTAACTACTATCCCTTCCTTTAAACTATTCACTATGTATAAATCAAGTGTAGGAATTATTGACAACATCAATAAAATCAGCCACATTGCAGTTGACTGTTTAAAATTTTCTTTAAATAACTTAAAATAAGTTCTTACTATGTACCCTTCTCTATTATCTGCCATCTTCTTAGTAACACCAAAAAGTGCCGTCGTCGATGCTCCAATAGTAAATATTGGCAACGAACAAAGTACAAACAATAAATTCAAAATTACCAAATCAGCTATTGCTGAAACTATTTCGTAAAATTTGCCATCAATTCCAAACACCTATAGTTCTCCTTAAATTTCTTTTACAGAATCTCTCTCAAGCAATTCTGCTTCAAAGATTAATTGTTTCTTTTCGTTATTTCCATTTATCTGTTCCATTAATAAATCTATTGATGATTTTACCATTTGTTCACAAGGCTGTTTCATTGTTGATAATGACGGTTGAAAATACTTTGACATTTCAATTCCATCAAACCCTAAAACAGAGTAATCATCAGGTATTGATTTACCCTCTTCAGATATTGCCTTGTATGCTCCAAAAGCTGTTAAATCTGATATTGCATATAATGCAGTAAATTCTTCTTTTGACTTTAACAATTCTTTTGTTACTTCATATCCATTTGCTACTGTATATTCAGGAATATCATCTTTCATGTATCTGATTAAGTTATCATTTATGTCTATGCCATTATCTTTTAATGCTCTCATATAGCCTCTTAATCTAAGTCCACCTACAGCCTGGTCAGTATTTTTTCCTGAAATCATTGCTATTTTTCTGTGCCCTTTTTTGCACAAATAATCAACCGCCCTATAACTTTCTTTCTCATCGTCTATAGATACTGACGAGCAGTTTCTCTTTGGTGCCATCATATTTACTGCTACAGTGCATAATACATATGGAACACCTATTTCCTCTAATCTTGTATCCAAATAATCCATTTGACCTCCAAGAAAAATAAGTCCCTTTAATCTTTTTTCTTTTGCTAACTGAACTGCAACACTAACATCATCCTGATCTTCACCTACTGCATGTAACAGAAATGTATATTCTAATTTTTTCAATTCTTCTTCAAATATTTTTAACATTCCCTGAAAAAACTGGTTATCAATTCCCTTTATAAGTAATGCTATTGTATTTGAGTCTGTCATTTTTAAATTTCTCGCACTATTGTTAGGAACATAATTATATTCTTTTATAACTTTTAAAATTCTCTTCCTGGTTTCCTGATTAATACCTGGGTCATCATTAATTGCTCGAGAGACAGTGCTAATTCCAACTCCACATATTTTTGCTATGTCTTTAATAGTTAAATTTGCCATGTCTTTCCCCTTTCATTCTACATTTACTAAATTTTTCACGGTTTAGTATTTTATCACAAACATTCTGTTTATGCAAAAAGCTACGAAAAGAATATATCCATCGTAGCTTTTATATGCTATGTTAATCTCTGCCATAAAGAACTGTTAATTCTTTAATTGCATTTGTTAACTTTTTAGTAATCTGAGTAGATTTCATGCGCCACATCCAATTATTTCCTAACGTAGACGGAGTATTCATTCTTGCTTTGTTATCTAAATGCAGATAATCCTGCATAGGAATAATGCATGTATCTGCCGTTGATGCCTGTGCCAGTCTTATTATTTCATCAACAAGTTCTGCTTTGTCATCAACTCTTCTTCCTATGTATTTTTGAATCATTTCCACTTCCTCAGGTTCGATACTATCAAGCCACCCCTTTAATGTTTCATTATCATGTGTGCCTGTATAAACAACACAGTTTTTATCATAATTATATGGCAGATAATCTTTCGGTCCTGATGAATCTCTGCTATCAAAAGCAAATTCTAAAACTTTCATATTTGGAAAACCTGAGTCTTTAACCAACTGTCTTACTGTATCAGTTATGTATCCTAAATCTTCTGCTATTATATTTACATCACCAAGACAATATTTAATTGCATTAAATAAGTCAATCCCAGGTCCCTTTTCCCAATGTCCGTTTGTTGCATCTTCATCCTCAGCTGGAATTGAATAATACTCATCAAACCCTCTAAAATGATCAATCCTTACAACATCGTATAGTTTGACACTTCTTTCTATACGCTTTATCCACCAATCATAATTTGTTTGCTTATGATAATCCCATCTGTATAATGGATTTCCCCATAATTGTCCTGTTGCTGAAAATCCATCAGGAGGACATCCTGCAACTGCAACCGGTTTTCCATTTTCATCCATTTGAAATAATTCAGGATGTGCCCATACATCAGCACTGTCATAAGCCACATATATTGGAATATCTCCAATAATCTTTATGCCATTTTCGTTAGCATACTTTTTTAATTTATACCATTGCCTGTAAAACTCATATTGAATGAATTTATAAAATTCAATTTCATCCTTTAATTCATTCTGATAATATTCCATTGAATATTCCCATCTGAGTTTTATATCTTCAGCCCATTTATCAAAGCTTTGACCATTAAATCTGTCTTTTATGGCCATAAACATTGCATAATCATTTAACCAATAACAATTCTCGCTTTTAAATTTGTCAAAATCTTCTTTTTCACTTATATTGCTCTTTTTATAAGCCTTCTTTAAAAGTTTAAATCTACCGTTATACAATTTTTCATAGTTAACTTTGTCTATTCTGTTACCAAAGTCCACCTTATCACATTCTTCCTCAGTTAACAGTCCTTCTTCAATCAATTCCTCTAAACTGATAAAATAAGGATTTCCTGCATAAGTAGAAAATGACTGATAAGGTGAATCTCCATAACTGGTTGGACCTATAGGCAATATTTGCCAATATTTCTGATGGGCATTTTTCAAAAAATCTACAAACCTATATGCTTCTTTTGAAAAACTTCCAATACCATATTTTCCCGGCAAACTGGAAATCGGTAATAAAATTCCACTAGCCCTCATAGTTCCTCCTTAAATATCATTTAACCTTTTACTGCTCCTGCAGCCACACCTTTTATAATATGCTTCTGACATGTCAGATAGAATATAATAACAGGTATAATACTTAATATAATAAGTGCCATTATAGCTCCTAAATCAACTGAACCATAACTTCCCTGTAAGTACTGGATATGAATAGGAATTGTTCTATATTTATCTAAGTCAAGAACTAAATATGGAAGTAAGTAATCATTCCAAATCCACATTATTTCAAGAATTCCAACTGATATAAGCGTTGGCTTTAACATTGGGATAATGACAATAAAAAATGTTCTTATTGGTCCACATCCATCAATTGCTGCTGCTTCTTCAATTTCAAGCGGTAAACCTTTTATAAATCCTGTAAACATAAATACTGCCATTCCTGCTCCAAATCCCAAATATATAATTGGAATTGACCAAGGTGTGTTAAGTCCCAATGAATCTGCTGTATTTGACAATGTGAACATTACCATCTGGAATGGTACTACCATTGAAAATACAAACAAGTAATATACTATCTTACAAACCATGCTGTCAACTCTTGCTATGTACCATGCTGCCATTGATGTACAAATCAAAATCAACGCTGTTGATAAAACTGTAATTACAAAACTATATAATACCGATTTAAAAAACGGATAATTTCCAAATGTAAAACCTTTGATATAGTTTGCCCAACCTACTAACGCCTCACCAGTAGGCCATGCAAATGTGTCTGTTTTTACAAAGGTGTTAGCTTTGAAAGAGTTCATTAACACAATAAATATAGGACTAACATAAACTAAAGTTACAATTGTCATTATTGCAGTCAACAGTTTTCCATGTTTTAATGGAATTTCACTTGTCTCTTTCATTTTTTTCTTTTTCGGTGTAGCTTTCACTGTAGAATCTTTAATTGTTGAATTCACTGTTTTCTCATTGTTCATTACTGCTGCACCTCCTTAGATCTTGTTGCCTTAAGCTGGATAATTGATATACCTGCAACTAAGATAAAGAATATAACGGCTTTCGCCTGGGCAACTCCCTTACCTGTAAGAGACTGTCCGTAAAATGTGTTGTAAATGTTAAGTGCCAACATTTCTGTTGTCTTTATAACTGAACCATCCTTTAACTGTTCAAACGGCTGTCCGTTTGTTAAAGCTAAGTTCTGATCAAAAAGTTTAAATCCATTTGTTATTGTTAAGAATAAACAAATTGTAATTGATGGCATAATATTTGGGATTGTAACTCTTGTCAATGTCTGCCATTTTGTTGCTCCATCAATTTTTGCTGCTTCAATTAATTCTCCCGGAACTGCCTGCAAACCTGCAATATATATAATCATCATATATCCTACCTGTTGCCAGCACATAAGAATAATTAATCCCCAAAAGCCATATCTTGTTTCCATAAGAATTGAAGTATTAATTTTTCCTAAAACGCCATTAAAAATCATACTCCAAATATAACCAAGAACAATACCACCTATAAGGTTAGGCATAAAAAATGCTGTTCTGAATAAGTTTGCTCCCTTAATCCCCAATGTTAATAAATATGCTATTAAGAAAGCTAACACATTTATTATAAATAGGGATACTATTGCATACAAAGCTGTATACCAAAATGCATGTATAAATGACGCATCATTAAATGCATCCATATAATTTCTAAAACCTACAAAAGAAGCATCACCTATTGTAACAAATTCACAAAATGATAAATAAATACCTCTCAAGAAAGGATATATAAATCCAATGCAAAATGCTAAAAATGTAGGTGCTAAAAATAGAAGAAAGCATCTTTGAATAGGTTTGCGAAGAAGTTTAGAATTTACAGATGTTCCACCATTATGTTTTTTCTTTTTTCCTTTCACTTCAATCTCCTCCTAATTCTTATTCAAAATAGAATTTTCAATATTTTTCTATTTTTTAATAAAGGGGCAGACACTGCCTGCCCCACAATGTGTTAATAATTTAATTATGATTTTATACTTATCAATCTAAAACCTTATTACTTATTAGCTGCTTTATACTGAGTAGCCCATCCCTGAACAAATGCTGTCTTAACATCATCCCATGATCCACCTGCATCATATTTGTTCATTGCTGCTACAAGGCTTGCTCTCCATTCATCTACGTTTGGTGTGTAGTTAAATGTCCAGTCTACGTTGTAATTTCCTGCTTCAAGTAAATCATTTGCATTCTTTAAGAATACGTTACCACTGTCTGCTGCTTTCTTGTAAGGAATAGCACCGAACTGTTCTGCCATAACTTTTGTTCCTTCATCAGATGTTACTAACCAGTTCATGAAATCAAGTGTTGCTTTCTGATCTTTTTCTGAAGCTTTTGCATTAACTGCCCAACAGTTTTCTGTTCCTGAGCAAAGACCAGCTTTTTCTTCTCCTTCAACTCCACAGTAAATTGGAATCATCTGCATATCATCATCTGAAATTGACTTTTTCAATTTATCATATTCCCATGTACCATTCTGGAAGAATACTGCTTCTCCATTCTTAAATTCTGCTTCAGCATCATATCCACCTGTTGCTAAAGAATTCTTGTCATATTTACTATTGTTAATATATAAATCCCATACATTTTTGTAATTATCTAAATATGTTCCTTTGATTTCTGAAGGAGCTTCTGTCCATCCTTCATCTCTTCCTTCATAGAATAAAGGCATATTTGCTAAATGTCCTGTAAATCTCCAAGATGATGAATCATCCATGCCTGATGATGTAAATGCATCAAATCCAAGTTTATCAGCTCTCTTATGAATATCTTCTGCAACTGATTTTAATGAAGCAAAATCTTTAATATCTGTTACTTCATAACCTGCTTCCTTAAGCAACTTCTTGTTTACGATAATTCCATAACTTTCATAACAGTAACCAATTGAGCAAACCTTTCCATCTGCATCTGTTAAGTTAAATGCATCTGTACTTAATTCTTTGTAAACATCTGTATCTTTAAGATCGATGCAATAATCATCCCATGTCTTTACTGCTGCCTGATTTCCAACTACGAATAATGTTGGGGCTGCTGATTTTCCCATTTCAGATGTCAATGTTGAATTGTAATTTCCTGAAGCAGCTGTAACTACTTTTACTTTAACTCCTTTTTCTTTTTCATAAGTCTTAGCTATATCCTGTAAAGCTTCATCTGCTTCAGGTTTGAAGTTTAACCAGTAAACTGATCCTTTAGCACTTGACTTATCACTGCTTGAACTGTTTCCACATCCTGCAAATAAACCTGCTACCATTGTTGCGCATAATGCTACACTAAATAATTTTCTACGCATATTTCTTTCTCCTTTTCAAATAAAAAATAACTAAAGGTCTCCGTTGTTTCCTTCTCAAAGTTTTTTATTTAACTTCACATTGGAAACGTTTCCCATAGCTTGATACTAGCACTTTTTGGAAACGTTTTCAATGGTATTCTGACCATTTTCGGTCTTTTCAGCCTTTTAGCTAATTTTTCACGTATTTTTTGTGCATTTTTCACATCCATTGCAACGTTTTTATATCTTTTTTATACATTTACCACAGTTTTTTTTGTATTTTGCACTCTTGTTAAACACTTTCTTTTTGCCATTTTGCTGTCTATTTTTCTGACAAATACGCAATAAAAAAGTACCATAAAAAAGTTTTATAGCCAACCATTTTACGGTACTTTTATTTCTATATATTTTTATAATTTCCAAATATCTCTGTTATACTCTTCAATTGTTCTATCTGATGAAAAATATCCGGCTTTTGCAATATTAACAAGCATCTTTTTTGCCCATTCTTTTCTATTTTCATAATCAGCATAAGCCTGTTCTCTTGTCTTTACATAAGCATCAAAGTCAGGGAATGTCATAAACCAGTCTTTCCATATAAGTTCATGAGAAAGTCTTTCTAATCTTTCCTTGTCACCTATTGCCATTAATTCATTACCTGTTATAAAATCTACAGCTTCTTTTATTTGTGCATTATCATTATAATACTGTGCTGCGTTATAACTTCCGTTTGCATATCTTTCTACAACAGTTTCACTTAAATCGCCAAAAATATAGATGTTATCATCGCCTACAAGTTCATGTATTTCTACATTTGCACCATCTTCAGTTCCTAGTGTAACTGCTCCATTAAGCATAAACTTCATATTTCCTGTTCCACTTGCTTCTTTTGATGCAAGTGAAATCTGTTCAGAAATATCACATGCCGGAATTAATTTTTCTGCCCATGTAACATTATAATTCTCAACCATAACTACATTAAGATATGGATTAACCTCATGGTCATTGTTTATTAGTTCCTGCAAGCAAAGAATAAGGTGTATAATATCCTGTGCAATGATATATGCCGGAGCTGCTTTTGCTCCGAAAAATACTGTTATTGGAGTTGTTGGCTTTTTACCTGCTTTAATTTCCAAATACTTGTGAATCACATATAAAGCATTTAACTGTTGACGTTTATATTCGTGAAGTCTTTTAATCTGAATATCAAATATTGAATTTTCATTAATTGAAATATTCTGTCTATCACGTAATACATTTTTCAATTCCATTTTCTTAGTGTCTTTTATTTCAAGTATTTTATTTAACACTTCTTCATTATCTTTATATTCTAAAAGTTTCTCTAATTGTGTAGCATCCTTTTTATATCCGTCTCCTATAAGTGATATGATAAGTTCTGTAAGCTGCGGATTACTATGAAGTAGCCATCTTCTAAAAGTAATTCCGTTTGTTTTATTATTAAATTTTTCAGGATATATTCTGTAAAAATTATTTAGTTCAACATTTTTGAGAATATCCGTATGAAGCGATGCTACTCCATTTACACTAGAAGAATAATGAATATCTATATGAGCCATATGAACTCTTTCTTCTCTGTCAATAATGTAAACTGAGCTGTCATCATATTTTCTTCTTACCTTATCATCCAATACTTCAATAATTGGCATAAGCTGAGGTACTGCCTTTTTCAAATAAGAAATAGGCCACTTTTCTAAAGCCTCTGCAAGAATTGTATGATTTGTATATGCACATGACTTAGTAACTGCTTCTATTGCGTCGTCCATTTCTAATCCACGTTCTACCAACAAACGAATAAGTTCAGGAATAACCATTGTTGGATGTGTATCATTTATCTGGATTACAGCATAGTCTGATAAATCATAAAGTTTGCACCCTTTTTCAATACACTCATCTAAAATAAGTTGCGCCGCACTTGATACCATAAAATACTGCTGATAAATTCTTAAAATTCTACCTGCATCATCACTATCATCAGGATAAAGGAATAACGTAAGATTCTTTTCTATATCTTCTTTATTAAAATTAATTCCGTCTTCTACAATGTTTTCATCAACACTTTCAATATCAAATAAATGAAGCTTATTTGTTGTGCTGTTATATCCTGTAACATCAATATCATACATTCTTGAAGTAACAGTCATTCCTTTAAATTTAACCTTATATGTTACATCTGTCTTATTTAACCAGCTTTTCTTAGTAAGCCATGGATCGGGTACTGTAGTCTGGGCATTATTTTTAAATATCTGCTTAAACAAGCCAAAATGATAATTTAATCCTACTCCATCCCCGTTAAGGCCTAATGTTGCTATTGAATCTAAAAAGCATGCCGCAAGTCTTCCAAGCCCACCATTTCCAAGAGACGGCTCTTTTTCAAATTCTTCTATTTCACATAGATTTTTCCCATTATCTGCAAGTTCTTTTTTTACATCATCATAAATTCCAAGATTTATAAGATTATTTGATAACAATTTTCCTATAAGAAATTCCGCTGAAATATAATATAGTTTCTTCTTAGAATTTTTATGTTGTTTACTTTCAGCCATATTTTTGACTAAAGTAAGCAATGAATAATAAATCTCTTCGTTTGTACATTCTGAAATTGATTTATTATATTCTGTTTTAATAATTTCCGAAAGTTGCATTTTTGTACCTCCTAAAATATTATGGTTTTATTTTTGTGTTTATATTATAATATTGTCATCTTATAATTTATTGCATTATTCTTTCGATTATTTGCACAATACTATCCTTTTTTTATTTTGGAGGTTATTTTATGAATAAAGATCAATACAAGATTTATCACGAAACTAAAACTCATACACCTGATGATTTTCCTTATAATACTTATTTGTGTTCTATTCCTTTAGATTTCAATTCTGTTAATTTGCATTGGCATAATGAAGTTGAAATTATAGTAATAAAGAAAGGTTGCGGAATAGTTAATGTTAATTTAGTATCATACTCAGTTGAAGCCGGAAATATAATTTTTGTATTTCCAGGTCAATTGCATTCAATAAGTCAGAATGAAGATAATATTATGGAATATGAAAATATATTATTTAAATCAGGTCTTCTTAAATCTTCAGGATATGATTTATGTAATGATAAATTTGTTAGTTCTTTGCTTTCGGGAAATTTAAATATCTATCCTGTTATTAATGACTGTTTTGAATACTATAATCCTGTTGTTTCCCAAATCAATGAAATTGACAGATTATGTGATTTTCGTCCATATGCATATCAGTTATCAGTCAAATCCCATCTGTTTCAAATATTTTATATCTTAATTTCAAGTTGTGGCTTAAACGAAGTTAAACCTATCAGTAAAAAGTCCCTTGATAAGGTAAAGTCTATTCTGACTTATATTGCAGATAATTTTCAAAGTAATATTACTATAGAGGAAATTGCAGGTCATTGCTTTTACAGTAAATCCTATTTCATGAAATTTTTTAAGGAAACTATGGGTATGAGTTTTATACAATATCTTAATGATTATCGTTTAGAAGTTGCAGCTAAATTATTAACCACAACTTCTGATGATATTATTGATATCTCTGTTAATACCGGATTTGAGAATTTATCTTATTTTAACAGATGCTTTAAGAAAAAATACGGCACTACTCCGGGAAGATATCGAAATATCAATTCTTAAATACTTTAACTATATTTTTTCAAATCATTTATAAAAGAAAGAGGCGTCATATGATACTTTTTCTTAAATGCCCTGTGAAAATATGAAAGATTGTGAAACCCTACAGATAATGAAACTTCCATTATTGATGAGTTTCCCTTTTCAAATAATTCGACTGCTTTTTCAAGCCGCAAATTATTAATGTATTCAACACAAGTCATATTCATATGTTTTTTAAAAAATCGCATAAAATGATAATCACTAAAATAACAAAGTTTAGCTAATTGTGACACGGTAATTGTTTCAGAATAATGAAGTTCAATATAATCAAGTACATTTTTTATCTTGTCCGACACCTTTTCTGTCTCCGGCACCGCTACCTTTTTACTATATTGAAGCAATAAGAATATTGTTTGTAAAAATAATGATTTCAATGCAAGTTCATAACCAATTATTGATTCGTCATATGTTGTATTAATCTGATTAAATATTTTTCTAAGAGATACATATGCCGGATAATTTGGTTTTATAACGTATGGCATGGAAAACTCCTGATTCATAATAGGTGCAAGATACCTTGTCGAGCATATATCTGTAGAATTTCCTCCTAAAAATTTCAGGTGAAATACATATGTTTCAGAACTTACTTTTTTATTATTTCCTAATGTTATTGAATGTAAAAACAATGGAGGAACAAATAAAATATCTCCTTCTTCTACTTCATATTCAACTAAATCAATCTTATATATACATTTTCCACTTGTAATCAACGTAAGTTCCGCCTCTTCGTGCCAATGGTTAGTTACTCCCATGTATTCTGAAGAAAGATTTGTTATATATTTTTGTACGGGAAAAAAACTTTCTCCATGTTTAGCATCTTCTTTTTGATCTATCGCAAGTGTATGTACCTTTTTCAAATTCATTACCTCTTATCATTACTTCATATATTTTATTTTCAATAGCAGTATTGTGTTATATATTGTTAAAATACTGCAAGATAATTTCATTTTTTATTTTTATAATAGCAGTATAATACATATATTTCAATGTATTTACATTATATGAGTGAAAGAATTTACTAAGCATCAGTTTTAGTAAAAATGAGGTATTTATATGAATAAAAAATGGTGGCATGATAAGGTTGCTTATCAGATTTATCCTAAAAGTTTTCTTGATACTAATGGGGATGGAATTGGTGATTTAAAAGGTATAATATCTAAACTGGATTATTTAAAAGAATTAGGAATTGACATTATATGGCTTTCTCCTATTTACAAGTCACCTTTTATTGATCAGGGCTATGATATTTCTGACTATTATTCTATTGCCAAAGAATTCGGAACTATGGAAGATTTTGATGAATTACTTTCTGAAGCAAAAAAACGTAATATGTACATTATAATGGATTTAGTTATAAATCACTGTTCTGATCAACATGAATGGTTTAGGAAAGCTTTAGCTGACCCTGATGGCGAATACGCTGATTATTTCTATTTCAGAGAAGGCAAAAATGGTAATCCACCTAGCAATTATCGTTCATATTTTGGTGGTAGTTGTTGGGAACCTGTACCTGGAACTGATAAATATTATTTACATATGTTTGCAAAAGAACAGCCCGATTTAAATTGGGAAAATCCAATTCTAAGGCAAAAACTTTTTGATATGGTAAACTGGTGGCTTGAAAAAGGTCTTGCCGGGTTTAGAATTGATGCAATTATGAATATCAAAAAAGACCTTGATTTTCCTGATTTTGGACCTGACGGTCCTGATGGCTTGTCAGGATGTTGGCGCATGATAGAGAGTGTTGATGGAATAGGCGAATTGTTAGACGACTTAAAGAAAAACACGTTTGAGAAATATGAAGCATTTACTGTTGCCGAAGCTTTTAATTTAAACAAATCTGAACTTAATAAGTTTATTGGCGAAAACGGATATTTCTCAACTATTTTTGATTTCAGTGCGCAGTGCCTTAGTGACGGTAAGCATGGTTGGTATGATTCACCAGACATCACTTTTAAGAAGTGGCGTGAAACCATCATTAACTCACAACTTGATGTCCAAAAGGTTGGATTTGAAGCAAATATTATAGAAAACCATGACGAACCTCGTGGAGTATCAAGATTTTTACCTGAATATGCCAGAAACGCTGATGGTACAAAAATGCTAGGGACAATAAGTGTTTTGCTTCGTGGAATTCCATTTATTTATCAGGGGCAGGAAATTGGAATGCAAAATGCCATTTGGAAAAGCGTTGATGAATTTAACGACATAAACACAATAGACCAATATTACATTGCAAGAAAAGCCGGTCTTAATGACACGGATGCATTAGCTGCCTGTAGCAAAATGAGTCGTGACAATGCAAGAACACCTATGCAGTGGGATTCTTCTAAAAATGCCGGCTTTACAAATGGTACACCTTGGTTAAAAGTTAACTCGAATTATAAATTAATTAATGTTGATACTCAGGAAAAAGATTCCGATTCTGTGCTTAACTACTACAAAAAATTATTATCAGTACGCAAGTCTGATGAATATATAGAAACATTTACTTACGGCGAATTTATTCCTGCATATGAAAATACAGAAACAGTTATGGCTTATTATCGTGTATTTAATAACAAACGTATACTTGTTATTGCAAACTTTGGAAAGGATACTGCTACCGTTCCCGTTGAATATTCCTTTAAACACATTATTCTTTCTAATAAAGGCAGGAGTTCTCTACCGACTACCTCTATTAGCCTTGAAAGCTGTGAAGTTCTTGTTTTAGAGTGTGATAATTAAACTGTAATAATAAAAAGGATTGGTTTATATAATTTTCTTAAAGTTCATCATTCAAGGTTCTAAACTTTACTTCTTAAGATTTAGAGCCTTGAATTTTTCACTTTTATAAAATACTATATACCAATCCGTATCCATCACAGTTGTAAACTTTTGACCAAACATAATTGTTATTGTTTTAACTTATTAGTCATCCAATAAATTCTGCATACTACGCAAGCTTATTAATAAAGTTGATGTATTATGCAAAAGTGCTGCTAATGTAGGCTGAATAATTCCTGCCACTCCAAGAACAATTAATCCTGTGTTAAATATTGCTATATCTTTGTAGTTTTTATGAATTTTCTTCATTAGTCCATTACTAATTGCTTTTAATGTTACGATTTCATATAAACTGTCAGCACCTATTGTAACATCAGCAATTTCTCTTGCAATTTGAGCGCCATCACTTATTGCAATTCCTACATCTGCCGCTGATAACGCCGGTGAATCATTTACACCATCACCTATCATTATAACTTTTCGCCCAAGCGACTTTTCTTTTTCTACAAATTTTGCCTTATCCTCCGGAAGTACTTCTGAATAATATTCATCAACACCAACACGTTTTGCTATAACCGAGGCAGTCCTTTCACTATCACCTGTCATCATAACAACTTTACTTAATCCTGCCTTTTTTAATGAATTAATAACTGCTTCTGCTTCATCTCTAAGCGGATCTTCTATACAGATTACACCTGCAAGTTCATTTTCAATCGCAAGATAAAGATGAGAACACTGCAATGGCAAATTATCAAATTTTTCTTCCATTCCTTTTGGAACGACACATTTTTCATCTTCAAATACAAAATGTGAGCTTCCTATAATTGTTTTTCTTCCGTTATAAAACGTAGAAATGCCATGAGCAACTATATATTCAACCTTTGTATGTTCTTCTTCGTGTTCAAGACCTTTCTTTGCTGCTGCATCTACAACAGCCTTAGCCATAGAATGTGGAAAATGTTCTTCTAAGCACGCTGCAATTTTTAACAATTCATCCTGAGACTGTCCGTTGAATGAAATAACATCTACAACTGTAGGTTGTGCCTTTGTAAGTGTGCCTGTTTTATCAAACACAATACTGTCTGCTTCTGCTATTGCTTCAAGATATTTACCACCCTTTACGGTTATGTTATAAATACTTGCCTCTCTAATTGCTGACAAAACAGATATCGGCATAGCAAGTTTTAATGCACATGAAAAGTCAACCATGAGCACTGACAAAGCTCTTGTAACATTTCTTGTTATAAGCCACGTTATACCTGTTCCAAGTAAAGTATATGGAACAAGTCTGTCTGCCAAATGTTCTGCTTTTCCTTCTACCTGAGACTTGAGTTTTTCCGACTCTTCAATCATTGATACAATTTTATCAAATCTTCCTGAGCCACTTACCTCTTTAACACAAATTGTAAGTTCCCCTTCTTCAACAACTGTTCCTGCATATACTGAACTATCTTTTTCCTTTTGTACCGGAAGTGATTCTCCTGTCATAGATGCCTGATTTACCATGGCATCTCCATCTGTAACCGTGCCATCAAAAGGAATAATATTTCCCATATGTACTACAACTTTGTCCCCTGCTTTTATCTGATTTGAATCAACAAGAACTTCTTTTCCATCACTGCCAACAAGCCATACTTTATCAATGTTAAGTGACATGCTTCTTGCTAAATCATCAACAGATTTCTTGTGAGTCCACTCTTCAAGAATTTCACCTATTCCAAGTAAAAACATTACTGAACCTGCTGTTTCCATATCTCCTCTAAGCATAGAAACTGTTATTGCCGTTGCATCTAATACCGGTACTTCAATTTTTCCTTTGAGAAGAGTCTGTATTCCATGTTTAATATATTTTGTTGATTTAACAACTGATATGGCTGCTCTTATTGGATATGGGATAAATAATTTTGAACTATATCTAAGAACTACTTTATTTATAAGTTTTTCTTTGTATTTTTCATTTAATTCTCTACCCGAATTTTCAAGAAATATCTTTGGGACTTCAACATTCTCATAAGAAAATGTTTTAATCATTTTAATAACTTCTTCTCTATCTCCCTGATAACATACAGTCACATCACCTGTTCTGTTTTGAACATTTACATGAGTAATATTCTTTCCCATAGAAAAATAATATTGCAATATATCCGCCTGTTCATATGACATTCTTTTTTGAGTGACATGAAAACGTATACGGCCTTTTATTTCATGCATAATTTTAACTTTCATTATTGTGCCTCCATACAACTATAAAAAGCAACTTAAGCAGTTATTCCCTGCCCTCGCTGCTTTCATAGTACCTATTTCGATATAAAGTTATTTTTATCTGCATTTATGTAATTTAATAAGTTATAAACTATTAACTTCAAATTTACTCTGCATCTTCTGTTGTATCTTCAACTACATCTTCAAATTCATCTTCAATATTTTCTGCTTCCTCTGCTGCAGCTCTTTCTTCATTAATCTGCTGAGCTTCTGCATAAATATCTTCTGCATTTTCCTGAATTGTTGTAGCTGTCTTCATAACACAATCTTTAGCTCTAAGAGCTGCTGCTGTACAGTTTGTATATACTTTTTTAGCATCCTTACTTCCTAAAACTTTTACACCTGCTGTTCCAAACAATACACCTGCTGCAAAAATTCCTGTTTTCTTAATATCAATTTTCTTTAATATGTCTAACATTTTTCTCCTCCTAATTCTACTGCTACCTTAAGACTTCAAAACTATTGTAAAACTTATTAAAATTTAGCAATCCATTTTATTGCCCTATTATGCAAAGCATTACTAAAATGTTTCAATCATCTATCTGTAGTTATTTGTTTCTAACTCATTTTATAGCACACTTGTTTTTTTGTGTCAATAAATGGCACTAAATTATTAATCACAAATTTGCACCATGTTATTCCTGTATAATTTTTGTATACTTATTTGTTTATATATTATCTTTAAACTCAAAAAACATGGTCAATTTTAAACTGGCCATGTTTTTCATTTTATTCATCTATTCTTCTTTCAATGTTCGCATTGAGTTAAGTATTGCTATTACTGATACTCCAACGTCTGCAAATACTGCTTCCCACATATTTGCAACGCCAAAAGCTCCTAATATAAGTACTAACGCTTTAACTCCTAATGCAAATACAATGTTTTGTTTTACAATCGAGAGTGTTTTTCCTGATATTTTTACAACTGAAGCAATTTTTGTAACATCATCATCCATTAATACAACGTCCGCTGCTTCAATTGCCGCATCACTTCCCATACTTCCCATTGCAATACCTATGTCAGCTCTTGTGAGTACAGGAGCATCGTTAATTCCATCACCAACAAATGCTACTTTATCCTTTTCGTTCTTTTGTTCAAGAAGTTTTTCTACACGGTCTACTTTGTCTGCCGGCAACAATTGTGCATGATATTCATCAATTCCAAGTTCATTTGCCACCTTCTCAACTATTTCCTTCTGGTCTCCGCTAAGCATTACTGTCTTTTTAACACCAACATGTTTCATATCAGCAATAGCTTCTTTAGTGCCCTCTTTTATTTCATCAGAAATTACTAGTGAGCCTGCAAATTTGCCATCAATCGCTACATAAATTATTGTCCCAATTGCATCACATTTTTCATAGGAAATGTTTTGTTTATTCATCAGTTTTTCATTGCCAACAAAAACATCTTTTCCTGCAAACTGTGCATGTATTCCATGCCCTGCAATTTCTTCAACATTCTGAAGTTTTGATGTATCTATTTTTTCTCCATATGCATTTTTAATAGACTCAGCAATAGGATGTGTCGAATACGATTCACTATATGCTGCTACTTCCAACAATTCCTTTTCACTACATCCGACTGCATTTATCCCTGATACTTTAAACTCACCTTTAGTTAGAGTTCCTGTCTTGTCAAATACTATTGTTGACATTTCTGCCAATGCTTCTAAATAATTGCTTCCCTTTACAAGTATTCCAATTCTAGAAGCAGCTCCAATTCCACCGAAAAATCCCAACGGAACTGATATAACTAAAGCACATGGACATGAGATTACAAGGAATATACAAGCCCTCTGAATCCAATCCCCCCACTGTCCACCACAAAACAAAGGCGGTATTATTGCCAAAGCAACTGCACCAATAGTAACTACAGGTGTATAATACTTTGCAAATCTTGTAATAAAGTTTTCAACTCGAGCTTTCTTACTACTTGCATTTTCTACTAACTCAAGAATCTTAGCTACTGTAGAATCATCAAATTCCTTTGTAGTTTTTACTTTTAAGGTAGTACTTCCGTTAACACATCCACTTATAATTTCATCGCCTACGCTAACCTTTCTTGGAACAGATTCCCCTGTTAAGGCTGCAGTGTCAACAAATGACTCTCCTTCAATAACAACTCCGTCAAGTGGTACTTTTTCTCCCGGTTTAATTACTATAATACTTCCTACCTCTACATCATCCGGGTCAACCTGTTCTAATCCGTTTTCAGTTTCAATATTTGCATATTCCGGGCAAATATCCATCATGTCTGAAATTGACTTTCTTGATTTACCAACAGCATATGCCTGAAATAATTCACCAACCTGATAAAACAGCATAACTGCTACTGCTTCTGAATATTCACCAACTCCAAATGCACCAAATGTAGCAATCATCATCAAAAAGTTTTCATCAAACACCTGTCCATGACTTATATTTCTAAATGCCTTAAACACAATGTCATATCCAATAATAATGTATGGTACAAGATAAATAACAAATAATATCCATTTATTTATATCATCAAACTTTCCTGTTTTTTCTAATACAAGAAGAATTACAAACAAAATTAATGTGGCTATTATTCGTCCTAACATCTTTTTTTGCTTTTCACTCATAACATGCTCCATTCTTCCGTATTTATTTTACGGATGTATAATCAAAAACTGTCTTTTCTAATTTCTATTTATAAAGCCGGTAACTTTCTTTGACTTATGCATTGAAAATCTGCCGGCTTTATAATTATGGACAATTATAATAAAATCTTGCAGTCAGGTTCTACCTTTGCACAAACCTTTACTACTTCTTTCATAATGTCATCAAATCTTGCATCGTCTGCATCAACCATCATCTTCTGTGTCATAAAGCTTACAGATGCATCATTTACTCCATCAATTTTCTTAATTAAATCTTCCATCTTTGCTGCACAATTTGCACAATCCAAATCCTGTAATTTAAATTTCTTCTTCATAATTAACATCCTTTCCACTAATGCTTTAGTACTGACTTTCTAATCTCTAATATATTTATTTTTCTTCTATATGTTCAATTCCCTGGGAAATTATCGTTCTCACATGACCATCTGCAAGTGAATAGAAAATTGATTTACCTTCTCTTCTATTCTTAATAAGTTTAGCCTGCTTTAAAATTCTCAACTGATGAGATACGGCTGACTGAGTCATGTTCAAAGTTTCTGCCAAATCACATACACATACTTCAGATTCAAATAATACAAAAAGTATACGTATTCTTGTAGAATCTCCAAATACTTTAAATAACTCTGCCAAATCATATAATTCATCCTCATCAGGCATATTATCATTAACGATTTTCAACAAGTCTTCATGAGTCTTACATTCATCGCAACATTCTACATTGTGATTTATCATTTTAATTCCACCTTTCTCCAAACATATGAATAATTGTTCATATGTTTATAATATATTTATTATTGTCATATGTCAATATGTTTTCTATTTTTATTTTGTATTTATTTTATATTTATTTTTATTCTATAGTTTTATCTTTTTATTTGCTTTTCTCACTATCTTCTTATTCGGATTTTATTTCGTTGCAATTTATCTGTACTTCTGTTTTATTTCTTTTTTGTTTATGTAATTGTCGATTTTTTTGTTTATCTAATATCCTATACTTTCCAATCTAACTATGTTATAATCTTTGACGCAAGGAACTTATAATTATTCAAACTAATTATAGGTTTCTTGTATTAAGTTTAAACATTTTTGTTGATAGTTTTAAACTAATATTAAGAAAGGATTTTAAATACAAGTCATTGTCTAATCTTTGATTTGTGTCTTGTTTTTACAAGGTTTGGTACGGAAAATGAATATAATCATAGTTGGCTGTGGTAAAGTTGGAAAAAATCTGGCTGCACAGTTGAGCAAAGAGGATAATAGTATCTGCGTTGTTGACATTGATGGAAATGTTGTTCACAAGTTAGCTGACACTTATGATGTTATGGGAATTATCGGTAACGGTGCAAGTTATAGCGTTTTACAGGAAGCCGGTCTTGAATATGCTGATTTATTAATCGCTGTAACTAAGTCTGACGAAGTAAATCTTTTATGCTGCATGATTGCAAAAAAAGGAAGCAACTGTAACACAATTGCCAGAGTCAGAAATCCTATATATAACAAAGAACGTCATTTTCTTCAGGAAGAATTAGGATTATCCATGATTATTAATCCTGAATTTATTTCAGCAACTGAAATTTCACGTATTTTGTGTTTTCCAAATGCAATTGATGTTGATCTATTTTCAAAAGGACGAGCTGAAATGATTCGTTTTAGAATTCCTAAGGATTCTGTTCTTGATAATGTACATATAAAAGATTTATCATCCCGTATATTTGCAGGTGTTCTTATATGTGCTATTGAAAGGGATAATGAAGTAACAATCCCAACAGGTGATTTTGTTTTAAAATCAGGAGATGTTGTATCAATGATGTCTTCTAGACAGACAACCATTGACTTCTTCCATTTTATTAATTTCCATACTCACGAAGTTAAAAATGCGATGATTGTTGGTGGTGGAAAAATTGCTGTATATTTAGCACAAATGCTTTTGAAGTTAAAGATTTCAGTAAAAATAATCGAACATGACCCTGCACGTTGCCAGGAATTGTGTGAAATGCTACCTAATGCTACTATCATTTGCGGTGACGGAACAGACAATACTCTTCTTATTGAAGAACGAATAGACCAGACAGATGCATTAGTTACATTAACTAATTATGATGAAGAAAATATACTTCTTGCTTTATTTGCTCAAAAGAGAGTAAAAACTAAAGTTGTGTCAAAAATAAATCGTTCACAGTTAACTGAAGTGGTTCATAATTTAAATTTAGACAGTGTTATTTATCCTAAAAATCTTTGTACTGAACGAATTTTACAATATGTACGTGCAAAGCAAAATGCCATTGGAAGTAATATCGTTACTCTATATAGATTATGTGACGATAAGGTTGAAGCTTTGGAATTTAACATTGCCGAGAAATCAAAACTGACAGGTGTTCCTTTGAAAGACCTTAATATAAAAAAGGGTGTATTAATTTGTTGTATAACCCGTGATGATAAATTAATTATTCCGGGTGGAGATGATGTAATTGCTCCTGGTGACTCAATGATTATAGTTACAACTCTTTTAGGCTTAAAAGACGCTAGGGATATTTTGGAGGATTAACATAAAGTCATGAATTATTCAATTATACGATATATTTTAGGAATTGTATTAAAACTTGAAGGCATATTAATGTGTCTGCCTTTGATTGTGGGCATAATTTATTCTGAAAAATCAGCATACTCTTATGTAATTACCATTGCTATGTGTCTGATTATTGGTACTATTCTTAGTCACAAGAAACCAAAAGATACAGAATTTTATGCAACAGAAGGTTACATAACAGTTTCATTAAGCTGGGTAATTTTAAGTATATTTGGTTGTCTTCCATTTGTTATAAGTGGAGAGATACCTTCAATGGTAGATGCCTTATTTGAAACCATCTCCGGTTTCACAACTACAGGAGCAAGTATTTTATCTGATGTTGAAGCTTTATCCTATTGTAATAATATGTGGAGATGCTTTACGCATTGGATTGGTGGTATGGGAGTTCTGGTTTTTATACTTGCGATTCTCCCAATGCGTGGTGGACAGCGAATGTATCTTATGAAAGCAGAGAGTCCCGGACCTTCTGTTGAAAAACTTGTACCAAAAGTTAGAAATACTGCAATGATTTTATATGGGATATATACTGTTATGACTTTTATTGAAGTACTACTTCTTCTTATATCAGGTATGCCGTTATTTGATGCTTTAACTACATCTTTTGGTACTGCCGGTACAGGTGGATTTGGAATAAAAAATGACAGTATAACCGGATATAACTCATCGATTCAGATTATAGTAACTGTTTTTATGATATTATTTGGTTTAAACTTTAATATATACTATCTTATTTTATGTAAAAAATTTAAACAGGCACTACATTCTGAAGAATTAAAAGCTTACCTTTTAGTAATTTTTGCAACTATAGGAATTATTACTTTTAATATTCGTAGTTTTTTCCCAACTATAGGTGAAGCATTAAAACATGCGGCATTCCAGGTTGGTTCAATTATTACTACAACAGGATTTTCGACCACAAATTTTGATTTATGGCCACAAGTATCCAAAACAATTCTTATTATGCTAATGTTTATGGGTGCCTGTGCCGGAAGTACAGGTGGTGGTATTAAGGTTTCACGACTTTTAATATTAATCAAAACATTAAAAAAAGAATTATTTACTATTGTTCATCCTCGCGGAGTCAAAAAAATAACTATGGACAAACGACCTATTGAACATGAAACAGTACGTTTAACAAATATTTTTATGGTTGCATACATATTTATTTTGGCATTTTCAATTTTACTTATCGGCATTGATAATTTAGACTTCACAACTAATTTCACAGCCGTAGCTGCCACATTAAATAATATTGGTCCCGGATTAGAACTTGTTGGACCTACCCGTAATTTTGGACTATTTTCTGATTTTTCAAAATTTATTTTAATGTTTGATATGTTAGCCGGACGACTTGAAATTTTCCCTATGTTAATGCTTTTTGCACCAATTTCGTGGAAAAGACAATAGTTCGAAATGTATGTTTTAAAATAAATTGAATTTGCAGTTAAACATTCATAGAACGTATAAGTATTACGTTTAATATCCTTATACAAAACAGGCACTACATACTGAACAGACCCCCAAAAAGTTAAAATTCCAGTTATAACTTTTTAGAGTCGGCTCACTTGCAGTGCCTGTTTTTATTATCAACTGTATATCGACGGTTCAACAATAACTTTTTCTTCTTTTTCATTCATTTTTTCCATACGATGTTTTCTAAGAAATTCTTCATCTGTGTCCATAGAATATTTTCCCGTTATTTCCTTCTTTATTACATTTCCTTCTGTTGCTTCTTCCGGAATCTTCTTTTTCTGAATAACGTACTCTTTTCCATTCGTGTCTTCACAAACTACCATTGCGTCCTCAAATCTCATTATTATCAGCTTCACTTTTTAGTCCGTCCCTTCCTGCATTTCAAAACACAATGATTAGAATTACCTTTGTGTTTTGCAACATCTATACTATAAATTTACCTATTAATTGTAAATATCTTATAGAATAAATTACTATTGCATAAATTAAATCTCGACATTTTACAATTAATTATAGTAAGTATACTATTTTTTATATTCATTTTCAAGAACGGCATAATCAGGAACAATATGTTTATTAGCATTTTTACTTTTAATAATATAAATTTTTTCTCTTTTCAAAAATTATAATAAACATTACATTTCAGTTCTTTTTTGCTTTTTTAAACATATATTTAATTTATACTTAGTATAAGGATTTAAAATGGATTACGGATTAGCTTTATCTGGTGGTGGTGCAAGAGGAAGTGCTCACATCGGAATTTTAATGGCTCTCGCTGAAGAAAATATGTTGCCCTCTTCAATCGCAGGAACGAGTGCCGGAAGTATTATCGCCGGTTTATATGCGGCAAATGTTTCTATTGATACTATGCAAAAAATTGCCCAGATTTTAACTTCTCACCCAACTACTATATTAGACCCGGATATTATTGGAATGCTTTTATTTTTTCCTCAATTTTTAACTTGTCGCAAGCAGCATTTAACGGGGTTATTAAAAGGGCATAAACTTAATAACTTTCTTTGCTCTTATACTGATGGTAAAGATATTTCTGACTTAACTACTCCCCTTATAATTCCTACCGTGGATTTAATTTCTGGTAATACAATTGCATTTACTAATTCTGAAATAAAATATCCTACCGAAAACGTCATTTGGAAAAAGAGCGGAAAACTATGTGACATTATTACCGCAAGTTGCTCTGTCCCCGGGATATTTCGTCCTGTCAAAATGAGCAAGTACTACCTGGTTGATGGTGGTGTCACCCACAACCTTCCGGTAAATCTTTTAATGTCCACAGGCGTTGACAAAATTATTGCTGTTGACATTGGTGTAGATTATAAAACTCCTCACAACAATTCTATTACTGAAATTCTCTCTCATTCTTTTTCTATTATGTCTTACAATTTGAAAACATGCCTTTCTCAGGGAGAACGACTTTTACTTGAACCTTCACTTGATAAAAATGCCGGTCTTTTAACTTTTAATATGATTAATGACTGTATAAAAGCCGGATATGTTTACGGCAAAAAGATGATTCCTAAAATTAAAGACGCTTTGAAATAACTTTGTTATACGCACGGCCTCGCCGTTCATAACACTTCGAATCCGCTTCGCTTCTTCTCAGTGATTATGCATTCGCCGACTCTTACTCTTTATCTTTTTTTGTTATACCCATGGCTTCGCCATGTAATCACTTCGAATCCGCTTCGCTTCTTCTCAGTGATTATGCATTCGCCGACTCTTACTCTTTATCTTTTTTTGTTATACCCATGGCTTCGCCATGTAATCACTTCGAATCCGCTTCGCTTCTTCTCAGTGATTATGCATTCGCCAAATACTTTCAGCTTTTTTTGCAAGCAAAAAGCTGAAAGTATTTGGCTCATTGCGTATAACAAGAAAAGCCTTTCAAATAGATTATTTCTACTTGAAAGGCTTCTTTAGTGAACAGGTCGTTCCACTTGTAATTCCCCAATTACATTATTATTTTGTATACACCTCATACGGAAAACCTGTCTCTTATTAGTCCCAATACATATATTTCCAAATGCTACACTCAACGTGTACCTTCTAATTGTTAATTATTTGTTGACGATTGAAATTAATGTTTTCAAATCGTATCTGTTAAACTTATTCTATTTGAAGAAAAATTTAATTATTCTCCAAATTGTATCCATTGCACATGTATCAATAAACATATCTTTTACCTCTTCCAAACTTACTTGTTTGTTTCTTTCTAAATTTAATTGTATCTAATATTTCTTTTAACTGCAATCCATATGTTCTTAACGCAGTTTTTTTGTTCTTAACGTAGTAAAATCTGTTACGAGCGTAAGTTTTCTGTTCTTAACTTAATCATTTTCTTTACTAACACATCTACTTCTACATAACCTTCTTACTATCTTTAATTAATCATTAACTTACTTTATCCGCTAACCTTTATATTCACGACCCGTTCAATAAAATTAAATTAGCATTTCTAACAAAAATCTGCCATCAACATATTTGATTTGCATTGTGCCGTTATATTTATCCACTACCCTCCTTATGTTTGAAATACCATATCCATGGTTCTTTTTGTCCTTCTTTGATGTATTTATATTTTTCACATCCACCGGCTGTGATGTATTTTCTATTTTTAAAATTATTCTCTTTTTGTGGTTCTGAATTGTTATTCCTAATTCTTTCTTTCCTTCAAATCGACTAAAAGCCTCTTTAACATTATCCAATGAATTTGCCAGAATAATACATAAATCAGTTTGTTCTATTCCTACTGACTGTGGGAATTTTCCAAGAATCTGAATTTTAACATCATCACCATTTTCCTGTTTGATTGCCTGTACTTCGCCATTAATAATGTAATCCGCAACCACATTTCCTGTCTTATACGTAAAATGTACATCTTTTCTATTTATTAGTTCATTTACATAGTCTCTTGCCTGCTCAACATCATTTTCATTTAACAATGCTGATATTGCATTATAATGCTTATTAACATCATGCCTGAAAGCCCTTAATTCACTATCTTCCGTTATAAGTCTCTCATAATAATTTTTTTGGTATTTCATACACTCTTCATTCAAATCATTAATTTCCATTAAGATTTTTCTTGAGTTTACTACATACACAAACATAACACTCATTGCAATTATTATGACTAAAAATATAACTGCTACAATCATTGCCATTCTTTGAATGCTCAATGTCATTTCACCTAAATAAGCACCCTGAATACATGCAACTACAATTCCTAAAGTTCCCATTACAGCGATAACAAAAATAAGTTCTTTAATCTTTATATTCCTTATTACCTCAGCAATATCTTTTCTTCGTTTATACAAAAATATTGCTGCCATAAAAATTACTATAACTCCTATACAATTACCATAGATATAAATTTTTCGTTCATAATCAGCATAATCATTTCCAAGTGAAGTAATTCCAACCAGTATCAGCCAAACCATTAAATCTATAAGCGATACTAAAACAAACTCTATAATGAATCCTCTTATAATAGTCTGTATTTTTTCATCAAACAGCACTAAAAGAATTACTATCTGAAATAAAATTTCTGCCGTTACGGTAGGCTTATTTACATTAAACAAATAAGCAGCCGTCAAACCTAAAATAGGTATTATTGCATATTTTAATTTACTCTTTCGTAAATTAAATCCCATAATGCCAATTGGAAATACTATGTATTTAATGAAGCTTAAAAATGTACTTAACACCTTTAATCCATAAATCATCAGCAAAACCTCGCATTCTCTATACAGAAGCTTGTGTATTTTTTCTCGACAGACGCTTTTAATCTGCTACTAATCTGAAGAACCGTGCCTCCATGCATATACACTTTACCATTCTTCATTTCTTCCACCTGCTCCATGTTAACCAGACAGCCTCTGAAAATCTTTATAAAACCAACAGCTTCCAATCTATCCTCTAACGCTTTCATGCTTTCTCTAAGTAAAAATTCCTGTCCGTCCGTAAGATATAAATTACAATAAATATGTTCTGATTTAATGTATTCAATATTCCTGCTATCTATACCTTCTATAAGAACTGTTCCTCTTACTATTTTTAAAGCTCTCTCTAATACTACCGGCAACTGATCTTCTATGTATTTTTTTGTAACAAATCCTATAACATTTACTCCAAATGCCTGTGCCATCATTTCTTCATGGCTGGTTGCAAAAATAATTACTGTATTGCTCTTTGCATTCTCTAATCTTTCTTTTACTGCAATACCGCCGACCATAGGCATTTCGATATCAAGTATTAAAATATCTATGTTCTGATCAGTAATTTCCTGTCCGTCTTTATATTTTTTTATAATTGTTTCTTCGTTGTATTTCTTCGTGACGTCTTTACATACTCTCTCTATTCTTTCCCTCATTATATTATCGTCGTCACATATTCCTATAAACATATTTCATTTCTCCTAAATAAAAATCGTCTATATTTTATCTGTTTGTATCATTTTTATTTTTCTTATCTATAATGCATACACATTACACACAACAATGCCAATTGCATCTTACGACCCATCATTATTTTATTAAAATACCCTACTATATATTTTAATATAAATACAAATATCTTCAACTGTTTTTTATCGACTTTTCCGATTACTTATTACTTTTCCCTACTTTTTTAATCTATCAAAATAAAATCTTTATATAAATATGTTGTTTCTATAAAAAATACCTAAAAAAACACTTTTTTGTGTAATTTCAGGTATCTCTAATTTATTATTTTCTTCCAAATAATGAAAACTTCTTTTTTTCATATGGTTGTGTTTCTATCGACAATACTTTATATCCCGTATCATCAATAGCTTTCTTTACAGCATCTTCATCTATCTTGTCCTCCGAAATAATTTCCGTTATTCCCTTACCGTGAGAAGATGTTACTTTTTTTAATGGTACTGCTTTTCTTACAGCTTCATTAACATGACTTTCACACATTCCACACATCATTCCATCTACTTTCACAACTGTTTTATACATAATTAAGCCTCCATTTCCATACCCTGTAGGGGTATAGTTTTTTTCATTCCATACTATATCGCTATGATTATATATTGTCAAGTAAATGTAGATAATCCTTATTATTGTCTACCTTCTTCTTTCAAATATGCCTTTTCCTATGCAAGGTGCCATATCCAATACGGCACCCGCATAATATTTGAATGAAAAAGAAATGAGTCATTTCCTGATATAGGTGTTTTTAATATGAAACTACAACGTAATTTCACTTTAGACATCTTATTTAACACTATTTAGTTTCCCAGACTAATTAGTGACACGGAGTTATTAAGATGTCTTCTATCAAAATATGAACTTGTAGGCTTTTAACTGACTTATTTAAGCCTGTGATTGTATAATAACAAAGCTTAGTCAATTTCAAATATATTCCATGTAAAATTTATGGAAAATTTTACATATAAAAATTGCTAGCTTAACAATATCCTATCATTATCAAATTCTTTTTGTTTCTTCATTGAATACATCTTAATCATGTCTTCCATTGTCATGTTGTCTCTTTCATCTCCTGACAAATCAAGAAGTATTTCCCCTGAATCAAGCATAATCGTTCTTGTTCCTGTTGTTAATGACTGCTTCATGTTATGAGTAATCATCATTGTTGTTATATTATTTTCACTTACAATTGTCTTTGTAATGTCCATAACCTTCTGTGCCGTTGCAGGATCAAGAGCTGCTGTATGTTCATCTAACAGTAATAATTTAGGAATTGACAAAGTACACATAAGCAGTGTTACAACCTGTCTCTGTCCTCCTGAAAGCAAACCTATTTTTGTTTTCATTCTGTCTTCAATCCCCATATTATAACGTGCAAGATTTTCTCTGAAAAATTCAACTTTCTTTTTAGTAATTGCTCTTGCAAATGGATTTGAACCCTTAGATGCTCTTGAATATGCTAAAGCAAGATTTTCTTCTATTGTCATATTAGGAGCTGTTCCTTTCATTGGATCCTGAAATACTCTTCCAATAACTTTAGCTCTTGAATGTTCACTGTCATAAGTTATATCTTTTCCATCAAGTAAAATGTGTCCTGAGTCAATCATAAAGCTTCCACATATAGCATTGAACAACGTACTCTTTCCTGCTCCGTTTGAACCGACAATCGTTACAAACTCACCATCCTCAAGCTTAAGGCTCATATTGTTAATTGCTACATGCTCATTTACTGTCCCTTTTTCAAATGTCTTTGAAATATTCTGAATATCTAACATTATTTCGCCGCCTTTCTCTGTTTTGTCTCTGCAATTTTCTGTTTTATTGCAGGAACCGCCAGTGTAATTGCTACGATTAATGCACATGTAAATTTCATAAGATTACTGCTCAAATCTCCAAATAAATTTTCTCTAATTACAAATGCAACAATTATTTTGTAAACAATTGAACCTACAACTGCTGAAATCATTCCAATAGTTGCTCCTCTTTTTCCAAATACGGCTTCACCTATAATAACTGCAGCCAAGCCATATATAAGTGTTCCATTTGCTGTATTTATATCTGCATATCCAACACTTTGTGATGCCATTGCTCCTGCAAGTCCTATTAAGGCATTTGCAAGCATAAGTCCTATAATCTTTGTTCTGTCAACATTAATTGAAGATGCTCTGACCATATCAGGATTATCTCCTGTAGCTCGTATACAAAGTCCAATATGTGTCTTAAAGAACCATATTATTAATGATAAAACTACGATTACAATTATCAAACTAACTACTGATTTTACAACACTTGTTTCAAATTGTCCTCGAATTGCAAATATCTCTTTTACTTTTTCAAATATAGTAATCTTGTTATAACTTAAGTTCGTTGTTACACCTTTTTCCGTAAGGGAATAACATACAAGATTTATCGAGTACAATCCACTCATTGTTATTATTCCCGCAAGTACAGGATGTACCTGCAACTTAGTCTGCAATAAACCTGTAATTGCTCCTGCTACTGCTCCTGCCACAATTCCTGCAAATAATGCAAGAATAGGGTGTCCGTTTAATGCAACTAATACTGAAATAACTGCTCCGAATCCAAAACTTCCTTCTGTTGTCAAATCAGGTATATCTAATATTCTAAGTGATATATATATTCCCATTGCCAACAATCCATAGATCAAGCAATCCGGAATGTTTGATATATAATACTGTAATTCAATCATCTTTGTTCCTCTTTAGTTCTCAATTAACTTAACTTCATAATCTGTTTTAATGTTATCTTCGCTAATTCCTAATACTTCCATTGTAGCTTTGTTAACTGTGCAATAATCAATTCCTACAACCTGTGCCGGAATATCTTCAACTTTCTTTCCATTTACATAGTCCATTGCAATATCAACTGTTTTCTTACCAATTCCCTTATCATCAATTGCTAATGTTGCAAAACAGCCTGAAACAACTGTTGTTGCTGATGAACAATATGTTGGAATTTTCTTTTCTTTGCAAATATCTGTTAATGTACTAATTCCGTCCTGAATAATTGAATCATTTGGAATAAATATCATATCTACACCTTCTGCTACTAATGCATTTGTTGCAGATTCTACATCATTTGATGTTGGTGCTGTTTTTTCAACATATTCAACACTTGTTTTGTCTAAATATTCTTCACACTGCTTTGCTGTGTTTGTTGCATTATCCTCATTTCCGCTATAAATGATACCAACCTTCTTTGCCGGTGTTACTGACTGAGCAAAATCAATAATGTCTGATACAGGAATTGCATTAGATGTTCCTGTTGCATTCTTATCCGGTTTATCCATGTCTGTAATTACTCCTGCTGCTACAGGTGCTGATACAGCACAGAAAAATACAGGTGTATCTGTTTCTGTATTAACCATAGCCTGTGTAGGAGGTGTGGCAATAGTAAATACCATATCATATGTTCCATCTGTCATATTTGTCACAATTGTTGTAAGTGCTGTTGAATCGCCTGCTGCACATTTATATTCTATCTGTGAATCCTCATATCCCTGTGCTTTTAATTCATCAATAATACCATCTCTCATATCTGTAAAAGCTCCATTTTCAATCATTGAAACTACACCAACTTTTACTTTTCCATCTCCATTAGTGTCCTTTGAATCAGTCTTTCCTGAACTGTTGCTTCCGTTTCCTCCGCATCCTGTAAATGCTGTTGCTACCATTCCTACTGTTAATAAAACGCTCAAAACTTTCTTCATCTTTCTCATCTTTTTTCTCCTTTTCTTCACTTTGAGTTTTTTAACAATCTGGATAACCTCTAGAGTATTTATTGCATAAAAAAATCCTTAACAATAACACTTAACAAAATGTTATCATCAAGGACGAAAATACTAAAATAATATTCCGCGGTGCCACCTTGATTCGTAAGAAAAATATCTTACACACTCAACGAGTACTATCATACTCTGTGCAACTTACGTATGCCTTCACGTCACAGAATACTAACAAATATAATGCTTTGTTCTGTGCCCTCTGCGGTCCATTTATGTGAGCTGCGTTCTGCAAGGATTCCACCAGCCCTTGCTCTCTGTAAGTGCACGATTCACTTTTACCTCCGCATCAACGGTTTTAATGGTCATCTATATCGTTGTTTTGAATTATAACGCTATAAAAAATACAAGTCAATTATTTTTTTATATTTTTGCCACCTAAAATTTTACACTAACTTATATTTTCTATACGTTTAAATTTTTGCCGTGAAGCAAAATTTATTTCTACTTAAAATTTGTGATAGTGGATTTTAGGCTTACATTATTTTCAAATAAAAATTAAGCATATACTAAAAGATGCCGAAACTATTGAGTGCTACGCACCACAATTCCGGCATCTTTTTTTAATTACTTAACGAATTTATTATCTATATCTTTTACAGATTTTACTTTTTTGTACTTCTGCTCTTTTGCTGCTTTTTCTTTAATTTTATCTAACTCTTTGTTCCACGCTTTTGTACCCGACTCATTGTTTACATCCGTACCTGGCTTCTTAACATAATCACTTTCCAATGATTCAACGTACTTTTGAATCGGCAACTGCTTCTGATATACTTCTTTTTCATAAGCCCAATACTCATCTTCTGAATCAAACTGTGCTATCACTTTTTTTACATCATCGGCATTCTCAGCTTCATCTGACATTTTCTTCAAATCAGCAATATAATTATCCACTTCTTCATCTGTAACATCAAAACCTGCTTTTATTGCCTTAACATACATTGCATTAAATTCTTCCATATATTTTACAGCTTCTTTTTCTGCCGTCTTCTCACTTTCTCCCTTAAGCATATAAAAAGCCTTTGAAACTTCTATTTCCCTTTTAGTTATTAAAATATCTTTCCCACACTCAAATATTTCATCTGATGCAGAATATGTTTGTGCTGCCGGTCCGTCAGTTGCAATTCTAAATTTACCTTTACTTCCTGATGTTTCATTTTTGCTGTCATCACTTAAAATTTTACCCCATTGTGACATTACATCATTACCACCAAGTGCAGTCTTTATTGGAAAATAAGCTATAACTCCTGCAACAGCTACACATAATGCAATAATACTGATTTTCTTTTTCATAAAACCACCTCCAAAGTTCTTCCTACTATTTCATTTTTTCTAATTTGCCCATTGAGCAGGCAACCATTTCTTTTGTAATTTTATAAGGATTATGCTCTATATCTTTCATGGCAACTGCATTTTCAGCCAATTCTTCTAACTTGTCCTTTCCAAATTCTAAATCTGCAAGGCATGTTGGAAGACCTACATCTTTACTAAACTTATACACTTTTTCAAAGTCTTCTTCATTCTTATCTACAAGCAGCAAATTTAATACACCATAACTTACTACTTCTCCGTGCAAATGATTCTTTTCTATGTGTGGATATGCCGTAAGAGAATAAAATATTGCATGGGCAAGTCCTGTGTTGTAATCAATTATATGCTCCGCTGTCAAAAATATAGATGCAATACCTGTTGAAACTATAATTGCTAATACAACCTGTTCATAGGCATATGAAACTTCCTGCGCATTATTTGATTCCATTGCTTCTTTTCCATATCGAAGAACAGGTTCATAACACATTTTACTTACATCTACACCCATCTGTGTATAGTGATTTAATTCTTCTCCTCTTGAAGACATTGTACTTTCAAAGTACTTTGCCATAGTATCACCCATTCCTGCCCACATATATCTTGAAGGGGAATGTACTAAAATATCCGTATCAATAAATGCATGTACCGGTGGTGCCTGAAAGAAAAACGGTTCTTTAAATCTTCCATCAGGATAGTACATAATGGAAACACTTGTGCAGGCAGAACAGTTTGACGCTATTGTTGGGAATGAAAATACAGGTTTACCACATTTTACCCCAAGACATTTTCCAGTATCTGTTGATTTTCCTCCACCAATTGAGAAAATCATATCTGCTTGTTTTACCAAATCATTTTCCATTAATTTTTCTACATTTTCGTAAGTTGCTTCTCCACCATACCAGATAAAATCTAATATTTCTAATTTTGATTCTTTGCAGGCTGCTATTATTTTATCCTTTGCGGCTGCAATTGCTTTATGCCCACCTATAGCAATAACCTTTGTACCATATGGCTCACAAATTTCAGGTATTTTATTATATACTTTATCTCCAATTGAATAACTTGGAAGATGCATACTGTAATTTTCCATTTATTTTTTATGTTTCCTTTGCTAAAGTAAAATTAATATTATAGGTAAAGGCAGATTATAAATAGCTCTGTGAATATTCCTAAGTCATTCACAAAATGAGCATCAATACTTTATGCTTTTGCCCTATCATATAAAGTATAGCACAAATCCGAGAATTTTTTCACTTAATAAAAACATTGCTTATTTAACGTTTTAGCGATAATATTTTTAATGACTATCTACACATTTACAAATTCCGGAGGTTTTTCAAATGATAAATATATCCGTTCTTTTTAATCAGCTCATTATGCTTTTTTTAATTATATGTACCGGATATCTTGCATATAAATTACAATATTTTGACGAACTTACTAATAAGAAATTAAATAAACTGGTTGTAAATATAACCCTACCCATGACAACAATAGATTCTGTTTTGTCTATGGCACAACGTCCTAAAGGTTCAACTGTGTTATTCGTATTTATTGCTTCAATTGTTTTATACGCAGTATTACCTATTATCAGTTTTATAATAATTAAATTAATTAAAATGCCTTTCAATACACAAGGCATATATACTTTTATGCTAACTTTTTCAAATGTAGGATTTATGGGTTTTCCTGTTATTCAGGCTGCATTTGGCTCTGAGCAGGGAACTACCGCTGTATTTTATGCAGCCATTCTCAACATTATATTTACCTGTTGTACATTTACTTATGGAGTAGTTTTAATAGGATATGGGACTGCGAAAAAGATGGCCTTTACATTAAAAAACATATTATCACCAGGTATAATATGCTCTTTGCTTTCCATTGTAATTTATGCATTAGACATAAGTTTTCCTATTCCTATAACAAATGCAATATCAATACTTGGTAATCTGACCTCACCACTTGCAATGATGTTAATTGGTTCAACGTTAGCATCTATGAAAATAGGTGAAATATTTAAAGATAAAAGAGTTTACTTATTTACATTTGTCAAGCTAATTATTATTCCACTAATTTGTTATCCATTATTTCAACTATTCATTAAAGATACTTTAGTTAGAAATGTCTTTTTTATTGAATCACTAATGCCTGTAGCAAATACAGCACTTATATTTGCCACAGAATATGATTTAGACAAAAAATTAACTTCAAGAACTATTTTTTTAACAACACTTTTATCTCTATTTACAATCCCTGCATTTTTATATTTATTTGCAGTTTAATCTATTTTATAATATAGAATCTTCTAATTATTTTGTGTTTGGTGTCTTTACAAAAAAATCAGAAGCAATATTGCGTTTATTAAATTCACAATATTACTTCTGATTTTTTTACTAAAAGTGTATTTTATATTTATAAATTTTTATAAAACTGTTGTTCGTTATAGTTAATATAAACTTATTTGGTATATTAAACTGCTTATTCTATATCTTATATTCTCTAAATAACCATGAACAAAGTTCCTGACGTGATAAGTATGCATCCTATAATTGATTTTGATGTAAAATCTTCATGCAAAAATACAAAAGCCATAATCAAAGTTATCACTACACTTAATTTGTCTATTGGAACTACCTTTGACGCATCTCCCATCTGTAATGCTTTATAGTAGCACAACCATGAAGCTCCTGTGGCCAGCCCTGACAAAATCAAAAATATCCAACTTTTCTTTCCTATTTCCGTAATTCCCGATTGATTATTAGTCAGAAATACCATTGCCCATGCCATAATTAAAACTACCAGAGTTCTTATGGCTGTAGCCAGATTAGAATTAACTCCATCTATTCCAACTTTAGCAAGTATAGATGTTAAAGCTGCAAATACAGATGACAAAATTGCAAATACCAACCACATTGTCATTCACCTCTATCTTCCGCAACAATATTTATATTTCTTTCCACTTCCGCAAGGGCATTTATCATTAGGATAAACTTTCTTTGTCTTAACAACCGGCTGATTAACTAATCTTTTGCCCATATTGTCAAATGTCCAAGGAATTGAATCATCTATTCTGGTAGGATTAGAAATTACCTTTCTTGCTGCTTTATTTTCGCCGGTGTTTTCTTTAACTACAGAACTTACTAATTCAACATTAGAAGGACCATTAGGAAGTTCTCCATAAACACCTATTGTATTTATTTCCTCAACAGTTGGAATATAATATTTACTTTCATCTTTTATAGAATTGTCTTCTGAATCAGACAATCTCTTATGAGATACAACGTTATCATTAACTTCAAATTCATTATATACTTCCGGTATACTTTCAATTCTGTTAATTAACTCTTCTGTGCTTTCATTATAATTAATTCCATCTTTCATAATCTGCATAAGCAAATCTATCGAAATCTTTCCATATAATACACACATTGTTCTCAAACTGCTTAATAAGAAACTGGTCACTTTACGTTTCTCATTAAACTCTTTATTTTCTATTTTTTCAAGTACTGCCTGAACTTCTACCGGCACTACTATTTCACCATTATTCATTCCGCCTAAATAACCGGCTGCATATAATTTTTCATATAAAGCATCGTTAGACTTTCCACCTTCAGTTGAAGTAATTTCTTTTTTAACTGCTTCAATTTCTTCATTTGTAAGATATTGGAAATATTTTTCTACTTCTTCGTCATTCAACATATGTTCTACAATTTTATCAATCAATTGTTCTTTATTAAGTGTTGAATAACCTCTTATCTTTTTCTGCTTAGCAATGTCTTTTAATTCATTTTTGAGAAAATCATTAAAAATTTCTTTTAAAGCTGTACCTTTTTTCATTAATTTAAATCCTCTCTTCTAAACGTTTAATATTTCCCTAGTTCGCGTTGATAAGCTCTTATATTATCTGCTATTTTCAACTCTAAGAACGCTTGTTTGCCGATAAAAGTATAGCAAACTCAATTATTTTTTTCAATTGTTTTATTAAATTGAAGGTTATCATTCATATAAACCATTAGTTAATTTTTCAAATTTTATATTTCCTATTTCTAAATTTTATACTTATTTGATTTTTAATTCGTCAAATATTGAGTATGTATCACCAATATTTCTTTTAAATTATATGTTTTTTTACTAAAAAACGCACATTTTTTCATATTATCAGCAATTTTCTGTATTTTTTCATTTAAACAACATACCTTTTACTTTTTTTCTTTAATTCGACAAATATCTTTCTATACTCTACACATCTTTGGGTGTGGTTTTAGTGTGAATTTATTTCATTACTATTCCTGCCGTAAATCTTATGGCAGAAGAATGGAGAATTAATATGCAAAGTCTTATCGATGAATTAAAAGATGAATACGGCTACAGCAGTTATGATATAGCAATGGTAAAATATGTACTTACAAGCATCTTTTATGAATTTTCAAAACTTATTATTTTCGGTATATTTTTTGGATTTTTAGGTTATTTTAAATCATTCTTAGTTTCTTTGATTTTGCTTTTATTTTTAAGAATTAACATCGGTGGAATTCATTGTAAACATTATATTACATGTTTTTTATTAACATTTGTCGTTTTATTTTCTTCAATTATACTACTTCCCAAACTTTTATTTGTAGCACCTATATTAATAATTTCCATATGTACAATATGTATGATTATCAATTATAAAATAGGTCCAATAGCATCACCGTTCAGACCTTCGCCTGACAGTATTTTGATTAAGAAATGTCGAAATACCGGATTTGTTATAATTTTTATTTTTATTATTTTTGTTAGCTTTTTCCATGAATTCAGCTTATTTGCTACATACTTTCAAGTTGGATTCTGGACTATTGTGTTACATACAGCGCAATTATTTATTGCTAAAATCTCAAAAAAGGAGGAATGTGCTAATGCGTAAATTCAAACTTTCTACTTTAAACACACTTTGTACATTGTGTTTAGCATTATCATGGGGTTTTAAATTTTCAAAAGTTAGCTTTTGTTTCTTTGGGGAACCTAAACTTCCTCGCAAAGAAGACTTTGAATAATTAACCTTCATAATCTTTTACTCCAAAAAATCTGCCTTCATTGACACACCCGACAGTCTGTATGACCGTCATTACAATGAAAGGCAGATTTTTATTTGTTGATTATTACGATGTAGACACAAAATTATTATGTTGTGGCAAAAGGCCTCAACTTTGATGCCTATGGAATTTATTTTTCAATTATTACTGAAAACTTTATTGTATTTCCAATTTTAGTCATTATGTTTTCTACTAAAATATCAAACTTATATTTATCCTGATATTCTTTTATTTTGTTAAGACCAATTCCTCTATCTTCACCTTTTGTAGAATATCCTTTTTCAAACATCTTAATTATCTCATCCTCCGTACAATATGTATAAGGATTTGAGACCTCAACTATTACTTTCTTTTCAGTTTCAGCTATTTTAATTGTAATGTTTTCTTTTTTTTCACAGTCATTATTGCCCTTTACACTTCCTTCATTTCCACACTCATTATTATCTCTTATATTTTCCCAGTTATTTTGTGTAGTTTTATTTGAAAGAATTGCATCTCTTGCATTATCTATTAATATTCCAAGAATTTCTATGAAATCATAAACTGATATGTATTTAAATTCTCCAGTGCATAAATTTACATCATACGTTGTTTCTACACCCATATTTTCAGTTTCTTTTAATTTGCCAAATAAAAATCCTGCGATAATAGGTTCATTAATTCTATATAAAATACTATTATACTTATTTTCTTCAGAGATTCTGTTCTTATATTCATTCTTTCGCTGTTTTATCTTTTCATTGTTTTCTTCATTTTCCAGAGCTGATAAAGCAAGCAAATGATTATTAAAATCGTGCTGATTTTTACGTACAACATCTATCAGACTTTTAAAGGAATCATTATATATTCTAGTCATTTCTAACTGCTTTTGCTTTAATTTAACTTCGTAAGTTGACTGCTGCCATCTATAGATGGCAAATATTACTATAACAAACAATAAGCCTCCTGTAAGATATGCATCTGTCATAATAAAATTGTCTTTTTTGAACTTATAAAGATAATATGCAAGAATTAATCCATTTACTAATATACACACCATCCCCCTCTTTTCTTTATCAACAATTATATTGTGTAATATCTTATATAATTTTGATTTCTGTGAAAAGAATACAAATATCAGAACAGCTATGTTTATAAACAATGCCATAAAATTTTCATTTTTAATGAACTTATAAATAAGAAGACTTGCAGGTATGTACATTATCATTTGCGTAACTGATACAATGAGCATTGTCAACATGCAGTTATAAACAGAATTTACAATACTGTCACCAAACTGAAGCATCGAATAAATAATGAAAAACAAATACATTATTAACATTGTCTCTTTAAAAAGCACTTCTTCATTAACTAAATACATATAAATTATCTCTAAACTTATAAAACTTAATGTATAAATGGAAATTATATTTTTTCGACCATATAAGTTATGTATGCATATTATTACAGATATTATTTCAAAAAAATAAATTAAAATCTCACTCATTTTTCAACCTGCTCATAAATTCTTTTTTTAATCTAGGGCCTATTTCAAGTTCTCCATAATTATTTATAAGTTTAATATATCTGTTAACTGAGTCTATACTTAAAATATAGTTCATATTTACAACAACATGTTTATTACATTGTGCAAAATTGTTATCTCCTAACTCCTGAATAATACTCTTACATGACGCATATGGTGCCTTATGTACTCCATCTGTGCAATGATATTCTATGTACCTGTTTCTGTTCTCTACATATACAATATCTTTTGTCTGAAGTGAGAACAAAATTCCGTCTCTTTTATAATATATTATCTTCGATTCTTCCTTCGGAGTTTCAAATTCTAATACTTCTTTAACTGTATCCATAAGTTCATTGATGTCATAAGATTTTTCAAAGTAGCGATAACAGTGCAAATAACTGTATGAATGTAACTTAGGGTCTTCTAAAGATGATGTGATTATAATTGGTGTAAATTTGTATTCAGGTATGGTTCGTATTCTTTCAACGAATTTAATTCCTGACACATCTCCTAAAGCATTTGTATCAAGAATTATATCCACTATAAATACGCTTATATTTTCTTCTAACGCATATTTATATGCCTGCGCACTATCTTTTGCCTTGTAAACATTTATGTCTGTAATATTTGACAATTTGCTACAAATCATATCCATGTATTGTTCACTATCTTCTATAACCAGAATATTTTTCTTCTGCACTGTCATTGATTATTTTCCTCTTCTTTTAGGTTTTTACTCATATTGGTTCTGTAAAATTCAGCTTATTTATCAATGATACTATGGATGTGTGCGTTTTTTCAAGTTACAATAATTTTTTATTTTTCTTTTTTAATAAAATACTTGCTCTTATTCCAATATGGCTATCTATAACTCCGATACTACTTAAATCCTGTAGCAATTAATTCTGGTAGTGTTTAGCCTGAGTATTGTACATATTAAAATAAAATCCGTTTGTATTTTCCATTAATTTGTCATGACTTCCGTCCTCAATTATTGTACCACCGTCAAAAACTATTATTCTGTCGCAAAATCTACAGGATGAAAGTCTATGGGATATATAAACTGCGGTTTTTCCACCAACAAGCTTATCAAAGTTGTTATAGACTTCAAATTCAGCGATTGGATCTAAGGCTGCTGTAGGTTCGTCAAGTACTACTACCGGTGCATCCTTATACAATGCCCTGACAATTGCAAGCTTCTGAGCCTGACCACCTGATGGTTCAACTCCTGACTCATCAAACATTTTATAAAGGTTTGTATTTTGCTTATTTTCCAAAGAATTAATCCAACCGTCAATCTCTACTATTTTGCACAGTTCATTAATCTTATTTTCAACATTAGAATATTTATTCTGTCCCATATCGCCATTGGCATATTCTTTCTGTTCCATATCGCCATTGGCATATTTATTCTGTCCCATATCAATATTATCCTTTATGGAAAATGCCATAAGCCTGTAATCCTGAAAAACTACTGAAAGTAAATCTAAATATTTAGAGTATTCTATATCATTTATATTTACTCCATTTACAAGAATTTCTCCTTCTGTAACTTCATATAATCTGCAAAGAAGTTTTATGAAAGTTGTCTTTCCTGCGCCATTTTTTCCTACTATTGAAAGATGTTCTCCCGGATGTATTGATGTATTTATGTTTTTTAAAATATAAACATCTGTATTAGGATATTTAAAACTTACATTTTTAAATTCTATAGATACACCATCATTAACATTTGGAACTTCTGCATTTTTACTTTTCTCATATTTTATATCAATTTCAGCTTTTTCAATATAATCAAGATAATATTTTAGAATTGATGCTGTATACTTTAATCCCATTAATCCTCTTGAAATATTATAAAGTGCTTCCGTAAACTTAATAACTGCCTGTGTAAGGCTGCTAAAATCTCCGATTGTAATCTTTCCTGTTAATGTATTTACACCAAGAATAATATAAACTGCTATATTACAAATCTCCGTTGATGTTATTGAAATTTTTTCATTATTCCATATTTTTTTCATGCTTCTTTTTGAAAGATTATATTGCTTAGTACTCTGTTCCTTCTGGTTATCAATAATCATATTATCTGCATTATAAATTCTAATATCCTTGGCATACTCACCTGTTGTAAGTTCATCCAGATAATAATCAACAACACGGTCTATTTCCATTGCTTCAGAGAAATAATTTTCCTTTAATTTTGTTGTTTTCATTGTCATATATGTATTAATAACGAAACTTAAAAATACAGGAATAAGTAACCATACTGAGCAATTAACAACTATATACATAACCCCTGCAAGCACTAATATATTACTTATAAGTCCTACGATTCCGTCTGTAAGTCCCTGTATAAGGTTAGTTTGTTCAAATGCGCGGCCCGCTTTATTTACACTGTCTAGCATTTCAGAATTTTCAGTATACTCAAACTTCATTTGCATAGTATTAAAACTTATTTCCATTTGAAGCATTCTGTCAAAACGGTCATTACAATAATTCTGCTTCTCATTTGCAAACTTTCCTACTACTGCATAAAGATAAGTTCCAATGCAGATAAAAGCTACCCAGAAAATTATCATACCAATGTTTCTGTTCTGCTCATATACGATTTCATTAATTAAATATTTTGAGCCGATAATAGAAACAAAAGGTCCTGCTGTGTTAACTATAACTGACAACAAAATATAAAAGTAATAGATTGGAAGCTTTTTCCATGCAAACTTTGCAAAATATCCGGTGCAAAAAGCTATGTCTTTAATTCCACTAAATAATTTTTTTAGCATGTTACTCCCTCCTTCTCACTTTTGTAATACTGTGCCTGAATCTGAAACATATCACTATATTTTCCGCCAGTTTTCATTAATTCATCATGTGTTCCCTCTTCAATAATTTTTCCATCCTCAAACATAACTATTTTGTCACAAAATCTTGTGCTTGAAAGTCTGTGAGAAATAAAAATTGCAGTCTTTCCCTTTACCATTTCGTTAAATTCCTGATACATTTTGTCTTCTGCCAATGCATCAAGTGCCGCTGTAGGTTCGTCCAAAACAAGAACATCTCTGTCACTGTATAATGCTCTTGCCATAGCAAGTCTTTGTCTTTCTCCACCGGAAAAATCCACTCCGTCAGGATCAATAATTCTAAGAAGTGTAGTGTCAATTTTGTTTTCGTACCTGTTAATCTTCTCCTCTAAATCACTTCTTTTTAATGTTTCCATAACCCTATTTCTGTCAGTTTCATTTTCAGGCTTCATTGAAATGTTCTGCCATACAGGGAAAGCAAATATTTCTATATTCTGAAATACCGGAGCAAAGATATTAAAATATGATTCTCTGTCAAACTGTTTTATATCAACTCCATTAAGTAAAATTCTTCCCTCTGTTGGTTCATATAGTCTCATAAGAAGCTTTGTGAGAGTAGTTTTTCCTGCGCCGTTTATTCCTACTATTGCAAGTTTACTTCCTGCCTCTATTGTGAGGTTAAGATTTTTTAGAATAAATTTATCATGTCCCGGATATTTAAATGAGACATTTTCAAATTTAAATTCGTATTTTTCTAATTTGATATTCTTTATTGTTCCCTCACCCTTTTGATAATCAGGTATCTCCTCTGTCCAATCCATAAATGTTCTAAAATCATCTAACTGCATTCTGTTCATATTCATCCACACAAGATTACAAAACAGATCCGTCATGGCTGTTGAAAATGCAGCCACTAATCCAATATATAAAACAAAATTAGAAATACTCATGCCCCTAAACATAATCATGTAAATAAGCACTGAATATAGCAATACATTTTGAATTAATCTAAGCATACTCATTTTTGCTTCACACATAATCCACTTACTGTGATGTTTTTTGCAGGCAGCATAATATATTGTGTTAATGTCATTCCACATATTCTGTATAAACTCCTGCATTTTAAACAGTCTTATGTCCTTAGCGTACTTAAAGTCTCTTGCTGTATTTGAAAAATAACTATTTTTTCTATAATTAGATGCCATAGCATCTCTAAATTCTGTCTTGCTCCACTCCATTGTTGAATCTAAAATTTTATAGATAAAAAACGAAAGTGTAATTATAACAAGTACAAGCACCGGATTAACTAAAGCTATGGCAAAGCCGGAAATAAATACCATGGTAAGATTGGCAATTATGTTCTGCCCTCTCATGCAATATCCATGAATTCCCTGATATGTATACAATGCCTGTTTTGATCTTTGAGTTAAATCAAGAAAATCCGGATTTTCCATATTTTTAAAATCCGTTGTAAATGATTTTCTAAGATATTTTGAAACTATACCTTTGTACACGTTTTCCCACTGATATTCGTAAATATAACTAGCCTTATAGGCAATAAGATTAAGTATAAGAGTTGCCACTCCCACTATTACCATCACCTTAATCATTACGTCTGTACTAACCTTTTGCTCTACCAATGCTAAAGCAATTTTTGGTATATAAATTCCAATAAGATTGTATAATGAGATTAATATTCCACCGGCAATAACCGCTATAATAAATATTCTGCTAAAACTCCACGTCAACTTAACTGCAAACATGAAATTATTAAGCATTCCATGCTTAGTTGACTGAATTCCTTTTTGTTCCCTATCATGGGATGCAGAAAAGAAATTTTTAAACCTCTCCAATATTTTATTCATAACCTCTCCTTTTTTGTTTTCAGAATATAATTTTCCAGTAATTATTTTGCTTCAGATTTTTCTATCATACCTTAAATTTTTTCTTTTTTTGCCACAATGTAATCATTTGTGTTTTATATGTAATCATTTGTAAAATATTTTTAAAATTAACAAATATCAATATAATAATTGCCCGATTGCCATTTTTATTAACAATTATTATATTCCATACAAACTTACAGCCACTTCAAATTCTTCTCCTTTATCAATAAATTCTACATACCCACCATATTTTTTTACAATATTCTCTATACTTGATACTCCAATTCCATGATTATGCACATCATGTTTACTAGTTTGTTTTATATTCACTAACTCCTTTATCTTGCTGTTGCAGATTTTTATAAACATTGTATTCTTCTTATAAATTATGTCTATTTTAATCCATCTGTCTTCCATATTAATTTTTTTGCAAGATTCTATTGCATTATCTAATATATTTCCTAACAGGATTCCTGCATCTTTATAATCAAGATTAACGGATTTTGGTACATTAATGTTTACATATGTCTTTATTTTCAAATTTTCTGCCAGGCACATCTTGTGATTTATTATCGTATTTATAACTATATTAGATGTATATAATTTTTTGTTACTCGCATCTAACTCATTAATAATTTTATAAATTTCTTTTGAAATCTCATTATTCTTTTGTGCCTCTGAGCATATCGCTAATAGCATATTTTTCAAATCATGCTTAATTCTTCGTATCTCTTTATTACTTTTTTCCACTTCATTATAATATTGTTCTTTTGCCTGTGCCTCTTGTAACAACATTTCCTTTTCATAATTATCCGATAATGTTTCTGTTACTTTAACAAACATTTTAAACATTAAAACATTACTCGAAATCGTCATAACTATTATCATTAAACACATTATAATAACCGGATTATTCTTACTGTTTTGAATAATATTCATAGTTATACAACATATACAAACACATGTAAGTGGAATAATAACCAGATATTTACTTATATCAAAAGACAATTTAGGGAATTTTATTTTCCTAATTTTACAAATTGCATAAACTATTAAAAAGCGGATAATTTCGCAGATAAAAGAACTTCCATAGTAACGGATAAAATATGGAATTGCCTGTCCTAAAAAATTCAAAACAAAAAATCCTATCAGTTCCGCTACAATTCCAAATCCTATGTACAAAACCGGTAGAATTATATGATACGAAATACTATATGAAAATGAGCAACTATATAGATAAATTATCAATATACATAAAATCAGATTCGCATTTGGATTGTGAAACTGATTTACAACACTAATCAAAATTATGCATCCACAAAAAAGAATCGTACAATATTTCTTTTTCATAGTTCTTTTTTCACTAAAACTCTTAAAATATTTGAAAATAATCAAATAGTCAATTATATTAATTATTAAATCATAAATTAAATTCATACCTGCCCCCTTAAATAATTCAAGTGTTTTTTCTTAATTTCTTTTCTATAATCTCTGCTTACATATAGCATCCTGTCATCTTGCAAAATTACATTTTCTCCTATAATCCCTTCGATTTTTGAAAGATTTACAATCAACGATTTATTTAACATTCCAAACATTTCATCATCTAATTGTGACCATATTTCTTTCAATGTCATATTACATTGATATTTTTTATCATCAATTGTATATATCCATACTTTTCTACCATCTTTTTCTAAATAACAAATATCTGAAAATGCAATGTTGTAATTATTTTTTTTGTAAGAAAATACAAAGCTCCTTCTCTTTATTTCTAAATAGTTCTTTGTTTTCTCTAATGTATTTTTTATTTTTTCGAAGGTTAACGGTTTTTGTATAAAGTCAAATGTTACGGTTTCAAACACATCAAACACATATTGCGAATGACTGGTCATAAAAATAATTAAAGAATCAACATTTTTCTCTCGAAGTTTTTTTGCAAAATCTATCCCTGACATTTCTTTCATTTCAATATCTAATATAAACACATCAAAATTAACATTATTTTCTGTTATGTATTTCTGTAATTCTTCCGCACAAAAAAACACCTCATATTCCAATGATTTATCGTGAATAATTTGAAGAAATTCTTCAATCTGTTCAATAATCACCCTATCATCATCACAAATTGCAATATTCATTTTCTGACCTTCTCTTTCTTAATTAGTAGGGATTTTGTAATTATATCATAATTCAATTTCAAAAGCATCTTTATTTGGGCTTAGGTAAACTCGTGCAACTTGCCCTATATTTAACTTATTTTTAAATTTGTAGGGCTTTTAAAATGCTTTGAGCTTAGTTCCACATATTTATGTACTTAGGAAATTTTATTTTAAACGTATAAACTATTTCCAATTATCCCCTATTGTTTAAATATTACGAAATTGTTACAATTCATCTTGTAATTGGCCAGTACAAATCTAAAATAAGGAGGACGAAACTATGTGTTTTAAATTCAATAGCTGTTCCGAGTTATTTAATGCTCTTTGCAATTTTTTTAAATTCGGTTGTTAGTTAGTAAAAGGTAATATTTATCATTTATAAATTACCTATACAATTGCAATATGGCTAAAATGAAAAAGCCCTTTTCATTTTAGCCATATTTTTTAACCATATAAATTCTATTCCTCTGTTTTTTCTACTGCAGCAATTGCTTGAGAAAATTGTCCTACTCCTACGCTGTTTATCTTTTCTAAAATTTAATCACAACATTAAATGCTTCGTCTGACTTTGATGCCTTTTCTATTGCTTCGTCAAGTTTTTCTAACGGATATTCATCCGTGATAATTGATTCAATATCCCATCGTTTACTTTTCATTATTTGCTATATTGCATGTTTCAAATCCAAGTTTTTTTGCAATATTCAATCTGAAATCTGATAAATCTGCTATTATAACTTGATCTAATCCAAAATATTTTAGCGTAATTGCAGCTGCAATTCCAATTGTTCCACATCCAAATACAATTGCTTTTTCTCCTTTTTGTGGTTGTAAACGTCTTGCAGCTCTGCATCCCACTGTAAAAGGCTCAATTAAACTTGCTTCCCTGTCACTTATTTCAGCCGGTATAAAATAAAGTGAATGCTTTAACTTTGCCTCCGGTACTAAAATATACTCTGAAAAGCCGCCTATTGTTCCTGCTCTCTTTGTATCATTTTTTACAAATCTTAGATACGGATATACTCTCTTTTCCAAGATAAATTCCTGCTTTCGTAAAATTCTTCTCCAAATATTCATTACTGCTTATTATAATAATTTAAATTTGACCATAATATTAAATTGTTTTGTAATTACTAAATTTAACTAATATTAATATTTTTAACACTGCAAGATTACATTAAATAATTTATTAATTAGATGTATTTACACATTTTAAAATTATGTCACATATATGTTCTTCTGACATTTTGCAATCATTTTGTAGCCATTCTTTTACAACAGCAATCATTCCATTTATGTAAAATGCTGCAATATATGTTTTTTCTTCATTTGAAATACTATACATATCCATTGTCGGACTAAAAATGTGTTTAAACATTTTTTTATAAATCGGATAATTTACTCCCATTCATGCCAATTATTATTTCCAAAATAAACATCAGGTTTCCATTACCTATTACCTTCATTGACAGACACATCCCTATTCCTGTAATTAATGCTGATAAAATACCAAAAGTATAAGTAAATATCGTTGCCGGCATTTTTGCCTTTCTGTCAAGTTTTCTTAATGCCACCACTTTTGATGTATCCTTTGGTGCATATTCATTTGATTTCTAACTGTTTTTACTCTTTGTTTCATAGCGATTTATTTTACTCTTCTGTCAGACGATTTTATTCTACTCTTATTGTGTTTTTTTCTGCTCTATGTTACACTTTTTATACTTGCGATTAAAAAGTATATGAGAGGTAAAAAATTATGAAAAAACACAATAATAAAAGGAGTTCTTTTTCCGGAAAGCTGGGATTTGTATTATCTGCTGCCGGAGCTTCTGTAGGTCTTGGAAACATATGGCGATTTCCGTATTTAGCTGCTAAATATGGCGGCGGGATGTTCTTATTAGTATATATCATTCTTGCCCTGACATTTGGATATACAATGATTGTTGCTGAAACATCTATTGGACGTATGACTAAGAAAAGTCCTGTGGGTGCTTTTAAATTTTTTGGCAACTCTAAGTTTGCATCTTTAGGCGGATGGATTAACGCTATTATTCCTATTCTCATTGTTCCATATTATTCTGTAATTGGTGGATGGGTTATTAAATATTTAGCCGAATATATAATTGGCGGCAGCAAATTATTAGCGGGTGATGACTATTTTACTAATTTTATTACAGGTGGTTTTTCCGCTGAAATCTGCTTTATAATATTTACATTTATTACTTTAGCCATTATTTATGCCGGAGTTAGAAATGGTATTGAACGTGTATCAAAATTTATGATGCCTATTTTAATTGTTTTATCAATTATAATTACAATTTATTCTATGACACGACCTGGTGCTTTAGCCGGAGTAAAATATTTCCTTATTCCTAATTTTGAGAATTTTTCATGGATGACTGTTGTTGCTGCAATGGGACAGATGTTTTATTCTTTATCAATTGCTATGGGAATTTTAATTACATTCGGCTCATACATGAAGAAGGATTTATCAATCGAAGATTCTACTAAAAATGTAGAAATATTTGATACCGCTATTGCGATTATGGCTGGCTTAATGATTATCCCTGCAGTATTTGCTTTCTCTGGTGGTGACCCTGATGCCTTAAATGCAGGTCCTTCATTAATGTTCATCACTATTCCTAAAATGTTTGAAAGCATGGGACTTAGCACGGTTGTTGGAATTTTATTCTTTACATTAGTTTTATTTGCAGCACTTACGAGTTCAATAGCCTTAACTGAAAGTGCTGTTTCAACTTTTCAAGATGAATTTGGATGGGGCAGAAAGAAAGCTACTTTCATTCTTGGTGGAATAATGCTTGTTCTAGGAAGTTTATCAGCTCTTGGTTATGGACCTTTAGCCTGTGTAAAAATCATTGGAATGCAATTTTTAGATTTCTTTGACTTTTTAACAAACTCTGTAATGATGCCAATTGCAGCATTTGCCATATGTATACTCGTTTCAAAGGTAATTGGTCTTAATAAGATTGAGGAAGAGGTTCTTAACGGCGAGGGAAAATTTCGCAGAAAGAAAATTTTTAATTTTATGATTAAATATCTTTGTCCTATATTTGCAACAATTATTCTTCTTAGTTCAATCGCAAATGCATTTGGATTGATTACAATATAAAAAAGGGATACTATATTATTGAAAAAGTAATTAGTTTATATGCTACTTTTTCATGTAAAAATTTTCAAAAAATAACTGCCATGCCTCAAAAGACTCTGACAGTTGATGTAAAATTAATGTATGAACTCAAACATTAACTTACAGAAAATTTATAATTTAAATCAGTGCAACTAAATATAACATAGAAGAAAACAGTAACAAAGAATCAGACTAAACGTCGTATAAATTTAATAAGCCGCTAATAACGGCTTATTAAATTACACCATAAAAAGTGACAGAAAAGATTAAAACTTCAATAGAAACCTCAAAAAATGCATAAATGAAACTGTCACTTCACGAATTTTCATTCGTTAAAGCGACAGCCCCTCTAAATAAGAAAGATAAAATAAATATATTTAAGGCCAAATTATCCTTCATATATTATCAAACCATATTATTTAATTTATAGTTTTTCTTCTATATATTTTTTTATAGTCTTTAATGATTTTTTTTCATTATCTCCATTAATTAATATTGATATTTTCTGACCATATTTAGCACATAAACCTACAACTTCAGTTATATTTTTTATATTTGCTATCTTTCCATCTTTGTTTATATACACTTCAATTGCATACTCGCTTGCAATGTTTGCTAATTCTGCGGCTGGTCGTGCATGTAATCCATCTATGCAACTTATTATATGGTCAATTTGAATCATATTTGCCTCCTTAACATTATATTTCCTTTAATGCCTCATCCAAAACTTTTTTTGCATTCATCATTCCAAAATCCTGAGCAGCAATTGCCATTACCGGAATTCCTTCTGCCTGTTTTTTTATGTCATCTAATGCAAATCTTATTTGTGGTCCAAGAAGTATAACACTTGTTCCTTCAAGATTATCACCTAACTCTACCATTGGGATAGCATCTACACTGGCATCTAACCCTCTTGTTTTTGCTTCCTGCTCAAGTTTCATTTTCATAATCCCGGTACTCATACCTGCATTACATACTAACAAAATCTTCATATTAATCTTCATTCCTTTCTCGTTGTTTGGGCACAAATAGTAATGAAAAATTTTATTTTTCAACCTATTATCCTACGATGTAAAATTATCTATTTTATGCCTGCGTGCTCTCTTCCATCACTTCTTCTTTTATTTTCTGTTTTTCATATATTTTGAAGAATGGGAAGTATATAATTATGTCAATTACAATTAAAGCACAAATTAAAATTAATGCTTTAATATCCATAGTATCAATAAGTCCACCTATTGGACAAAACATATTCCAACTTGCATATGCAAAAGTTTTTGCTACAATTCCCGTATTCATTGCTATATATGTAATTACACCATTTAACGGCATAACCAATATGAAAGGCAACATCATTGTTGAATTGTACATAAGTGGCAAACCAAAAATCAACGGTTCATTAATGTTAAATAATGAAGGAATAATAGCTATTTTTCCTATTGTCTTAAGTTGTTTTGATTTACTGAACAATGTTAAAATAGCAAGTCCAAGTGTTGCACCACTACCTCCAATAGCCATAAATGTCCACCAAAATGGCTCAGTAACAATATACGGAAGTGCTACTGCTGCTGTACCAGCTGCAAAGGCAGCCTGATTAGCTGTAAAATTATTCATTAAGAATGTATCCAACGGACCTGTTATTACTGTATCATGAATACCAAACCACCAGAAAATCATAACTATTAATGCTAATATAACAACTCCCCAAATACTGTCAACCATATTAACTATAGGTGTCATAATAAGTTGCATTATTGCCGGAATTCCTACTCCCGTAAAGTTTAATAATACTGCGTCAACTGTTGCAACTGCTACCAAAACAATCACTATTGGAACAAGGTTTCCTATCGATTCGGCAAGTGCAGGTGGAACTCCACCACCTTCCAAATTGATGTATCCAACCTTTCTGTCAGATAAAAATCTGTATAATTCAAAAGATACAATTGTTACTAATATTGCAACAAATAAACCTTTTCCATCCAGATAATCAAAAACTAACGTTCCCTCTTTGTTCATAGTTGCTGTTATCATAAATGACGCAACTGAAACTGCAACTGTAACCCATGATTTGTCCATCTTATAATGTTTGCCTAAATTAATTGCTAATCCAATTGATGTCCACAATGCAATCAGAGACATTGTTACCGAATAAACATACCCCAGTGCTGGACTTGTAAACGATGCAATATTTGCCCATCCGTGCATAATAGCCTTAAGCACACCTGAATCCATTGTTGTATAATCCATTGGCGGTGATATAATAATAAGAGCAAAACTTCCTATAGTGAATAGTGGAATTAAAGCTAGGAATGTGTTTTGCAAAGCTTGAAGATATTTCTGTCTTGCCAATTTATTTGCAAGTGGAGATATCTTCTTTTCAATCCAATTACTAAATTTTTCCATTGTAACTTCCTCCTTTTTCTTTTATAAATTCTTTATACCAATGATAACTGTCTTTCGGTATTCTCTTGCAGTTATCATCAAAGTCTATATAAACTAAACCATAACGTTTCTTATAACCGTTAATCCAACTGTAAACGTCCATTGTTGACCATACAAAATATCCTCTACAGTCACAACCTTCAACTATAGCTTTTTTAATCCAATCTACATATCCCTGTAGAAAATTAATTCTATACTGATCATGTATTTTTTCACCTTCAACTATGTCATACTCTCCCAAACCATTTTCCGTAATAATAATTGGTGTATCAGGATATAATTCCTTAAATTCCATCAACATATCATATACTGATTTAGGATATATTTCTGTTCCCCAAGGTGTTTTCTTCGTATTTGGATCATCATCCAGCGCACACCAGTCTTTTATTTCCATTTCCTCATTTTTTGATGAGTCTCCTGTATTATTCACCTCCATTACAGTTTCTCTTCCTGTACAAGGTTTAACCAAAAATCTGCAATATGCATTCACACCAAGATAATCTACTGTTCCTGCCTTAAATATTTCTTTGTCTTCTTCTTTCATATATGACAAATCATAACCTAACTCTGTTAAATGTTCTATATATTCATCAGGATAATATCCCTTTATGCATGTATCATTAACTGACGTGTTAAAAAATATATTTGCAAGCTTTTTCGCCTTCCTATATTCTTCATTATCCTTTAATATTTCAATTGGATAGCTATCACTTACAAGTCCTATCATTCCCTTATATCCCATATTTTTATATGCTTTAACAGCTCTTGCGCTAGCTAACATTAAATGATACATAGCTTTCCACCGTCTCTCAAGATTCTTTACATTAGGAGGATAATTTCCAAAACCATAACAGCAAAGTGTTTCGTAATTTGGTTCATTTATTGTTGCCCAATAATTTACTTTGTCTCCAAATTCCTTAAAGCAAACCTTTACATATTCTTCATACGCATCAACTGTTGCCCTGTTTTCCCATCCACCATTTTCAAATAAGGATTGTGGTAAGTCATAATGATATAATGTTACTAACGGTTCTACATTATATTTTTTACATGTGTCAATTAATCTATTATAAAAATCAATACCTTCTCTACTGATTTTTCCTACACCATCCGGTATTATTCTTGTCCACGCAATGGAGAATCTATATGCATTCTGATTTCCATCTGCTATCATTTTTATATCTTCTTCATATCTATGATAATGATCACATGCTACATCTCCTGTTACAGGATTTATATTGTTTTTTTCACTATGACAAAAAGTGTCCCAATTGGACATTCCTTTGCCACCTTCTTTCCATCCTCCCTCACATTGATAAGCTGCTGTAGCACTTCCCCACAAGAATTTTCTATCCATTAATTTTCTCCCTGTACAATGTTATAAATTCTTTTGCAACACGTTCATACATTATTGTCGTCATTAAATGATCCTGTGCATGAACTAACATTATGCTATATTCAATATCCTTTCCCTGAGCCTCCTTTGCCAGCAATTCTGTCTGAGCGTTATGAGCGTTAGTTAACTCACTTTCTCCTTTTTTTATTAGCTCATCAGCTTCATCAAACTCTCCATTTCTTGCTTTTTCCACTGCCTTAAAAAAAGATGAAAACGCATCTCCGGCATAGCTTATAAGTTGAAAAGCTACCATTTGTGCTTCTTCTCTATTCATATTTTTTTCTCCTTTCGTTTCTTTATGCTGCTATTATATTTCACTTGATTTGCGATTACAAATCGACTTTTGCGGTATACACCGCATTGAAGTATTTGCCTGTACTTTATCAATATTGTATAATTTAATTACTTTTATAACGTATTTTTTATTAAGGAGATTGTTATGAACAGATTCACTAAGCGGCAAAAAAAAATAATTAAAGAAATCAGTAGTTCTAATGATTATATAACAGGGAAATCACTAAGTTTGATTTTAAATGTTTCTTTAAGAACTATTCAATCTGAAGTTGCTGAAATAAATAAAGTCCTACCGTTAATTTTATCAACTAACAGAGGATATTCTCTTGATTACAATATGTATAAAGCATTAACTTTCCAGCTATCTGAAGATGAACAAAATTTGGAACATATAATTTTGAAAAAAGTATTTTTTCACACGCCTCATTATAATATTGATGACCTGGCGGATTCTCTATATATTAGCACTACTACCTTGGAAAAATACTTTAAAACAATAAATAAAACTTTAGAAAATTTTGATTTAAAAATATCAAGAAACAACAACACTGTTTTTGTTGTTGGCAACGAATTAAATAAGCGCAAATACTTAAACAAAATTATTTTTGATGAAATTAATCCGGCTTTTAACAGTATTGACAATCTGACCAATTATTTTGAAGGCATCGATGTTGATAAAATAAAGATAATTATTCTAAACTCAATAAATAAATATGACTACTATATTGATAATGCTTACTATAACAATTTAATTGTAAACATTACTATAGCATTATACAGAATGCGTACGGATCATTATGTTTCACAACCGATTAATAATATATCCGACCATTCTGATAATATAGAATCGAAAATTGCAAACGAAATTTGTACTCAGTATTCAGCACATTGCAATATTGCTCCTACAAAAGATGATATTTTTTATATTTCATCATTATTAGAGGGAATAATAAAACCTATAAACCAAAATCATCTGATAAGTTCTAAAGATATCTTGTCGGAAGATTTTATAGAAGATATCCGAGAGATTTTATTAAATGTATTTTCTTATTACATGTTAGAAATTAATTTTGATGAGTATCTTTATAGTTTTGCTCTACATATACATGGTTTAATTAAAAGAGCTAACAGTATTCAGTCATCAGGAAACGATTTTCTCTATAATATAAAGAAAAATTGTCCTTTTATATATGATGTATCTGTTAATATTGCTCAAAAACTAAATAAAAAATACAACATTCATATTGCTGATTCTGAAATCGGATACATAAGCATACATATTGGATATCTTATTGAATCATCTAACACTGATTCTGATAAAGTTTCTATTTTGCTTTTATGTCATGATTACCACCATATTGACTCTAATATTGAAAAAAAACTTTTAGATAATTATGACAATTTTATAACACTAAAATTATTTAACACTAATAACAGTTCTACTTTAATTGATGCATACTCTGATTTGATTATAACTACACAACCTTTAAATCTCATTGGAAAAGAAGTTATTGTGGTATCACCATTTTTTACTATGATGGATCAAATAAACATAGATAATGCCATTCATAAATGTTTAGAAAACAAGCAAAAAATTAAAAGAAACAATATGTTATCATCATTTTTTGATAAAAAGCTTTTCTTTAAATCAAACAATTTTAGCAATAAGGAAGATGTTATTAAGTTTTTGGGACAAAATGTTATAGATTATGGTTTGTGTAAAGATGGTTTTATTGAATCTGTTTTAGAACGTGAACAATTATCTTCAACATGTTTTTTTGACACCTTTGCAATTCCACATGCTTTAGACATGAACGCTACCCATACTATGATTTGTGTTCTTACTAGTGAAAATGGCATTAAATGGGACGAACATACTATTCATATTGTTTTAATGTTAGCCGTCCAACAAAATGACAGGAAAAAATTCATGGAATTATATAATGGTATAGTCCAGACATTAGAAAAGCCTGAAAAAGTTAACAAACTTGTATCAGCTGACAGTCTAATGTTCTTTCTTGAACAATTGTTAGAAAAATAAAATTATGAATGTCAAACATAACTTATGAGATTTAAATACATAAGATTGAGGCTGTTCATACCTCGGATATGCTTCCTTCTAAATAGACAAGTGAAAAATCACTTAATATTTAGAAGGGAGCATTTTCTATGTTAAAATCCACAATCAGTCCATAAGATAATCTTGATTCTATTCATATAATTAAATCTGTAAAGAAAGTATGACTCATATGGCCAATAGACTAGAAATTACACTAACTTCTATTTAGCAATGGATAACTATTTACAACAATTCTAGTGAAGATGAATTTTACGTATCTACATATAAACATTACCCAAAATAATTAAAAGAGCAAGCTGTATTGAATTATCTTTCAGACAATCAAGGAAGGAAATAGAATTTATGGATATTCCATTAATGCACTATGCAACCTTGGAAAAGTAAGTTGAGCTTCCTATTATAAATGACTTAATAGGAAAATCCCGGCTACTGAAACTAAAAACATATTAAGCCGTGAATTTTCTGCCTATACACCAAATAAAAATAGTTAACTGCTGTTACAGAATTTAAGTATTATATTTGAACTGAAAAATATAATGTGTACTTGAGTGCAATACTCGATTTATATGACAGAAAAATTGTTGCTTACGTAGTCAGAGACAGCAATAAAAGATTACAAAGAAATTTAGGAATATTAACACTTATTGAAAACACAAAAACTATTTAAAAGTAGAATAAAAACATCCAGCAGGAATATCCTGCTGGATAGAAAAATTTTTTATTGTTTTAATTGTCTACTTAACATGAAGCAATTCACCCATTAATAGCATCCTTTTTTTATTGAAATTATTTAACTATTTTGATTAATATCTTTGACCATTTTCCTGTTTTTTTGCCATTTATTGCTCTAACCCTAATGTAGTAATTCCTGATTTTAAGTTTCTTTAATACATATACTTTTTTACTTGTCATATATGTAGTTGTTTTTGATTTTTTGAACTTCTTATTTGCTGAAATACTTACCTCGTATTTTTTAACATTCTTACTCTTTGTCCAGCTTATTTTTATTGAACGTTTTTTTACTTGCTTTACTTTAAGATCTTTTACCTTTGCAGGTACTTTTTCTTTAATTATATCTGTTGTCTTTAAAGTTTCATTATTTGTTGTTTCGGCATTAGCTGTCGTATTGATACCTTCAATTTTTGTTGCAGGTTCTGTTGCTGACTCATTTTCTTTTGTTGCAGGTTCTGTCGTCGACTCATTTTCTTTTATTGAATGATTCTTAGGCAAAACCTCAAATTCAATTTTAGCATCAGGGTTTACGTAATTTATGCTTCCCGTATCCTGTAAATCTGAAATTGTGTCAGTTGATTCATCTACTGTTACTGTCTTAACCTTTATACTTTCATCTGTTACTGTAATAACATCATATACAGGCATTCCCGGTGTTCCAGTAATTTCTGCATATCCCGGAATTGTGCTGTTAGCTGAATCCTGTTTTGATGCACAGCCACCGCACTCAAGATAAACTGTTCCGTTTTTATCTTCTACTCCATTTTTTAAAGCTTTTGTTCTAATGTATGAGTGGTCATGACCGAATAATACTAATTCTACATTGTATTTGTCAAAAACAGGTGTAAATGCTTCTGAAACATCTCCTGCAATTCCTGCTCCGCCATATGGTCCTCTGTGTATTGCTGCGATAATATATTTCTGTTTTGTTTTTGACATATCATCTGCTGCCCACTTAGCCTGTGACTTTAAGCCTTCACCCTTACATTCTGAATTCAAAACTACGAAATGTACTTTTCCGTAATCGAAAGAATAAACTGTTCCCGGTGTCACACCTTCTTCTGTACATTCATTTGGAACTGAAAAATGTTCTCTAAAAGCCCATGCATCATATGAAGATGTCTGTTCATGATTGCCTACTACCGGAATATATGCTGTACTTCCAAACATTCCCTGAGACTTTCCTATAAACCATCTCCATTCATCTTCAAAATAATTTGTATCTACAAGATCTCCTGTTTCCATAATAAATACAGGGTTATATGTATTTGCTATTTTTGTAACTGCTTTCTGGAAAATATCATATCCCGACTCTGTTTTAGACTGACTGTCTGATGCTCTTACAAAAGTAAAATCATCAGATAAACTTCCTGTTGTAAATGAATAAACCTCTGATTTTACATCTCCACATACTGCCTGATAATAATATTTTGTATTCTTTGAAAGTTCTGTTGCCTCTGCTCTAAACACACTTGCACTTTCCTTGTGGTTTAAAGCTTTTGTAGCATTAAATTTCTTAGCATTTGTCATATTTTCATTTACAGATACATTTACATAGCCTTCTGAAAAACTAGCCGGCATTTGCCATGTAAACTTTCTGGTACTTTCAACATTGTTGCCAAAAGTATTTGTTAATACGTTAATTTCACTACTGCTTAATGATGTAGTTTCCTTAAATTCCGGCATTGGTGTTGCGTACCATGCACCATCTGCTGTTGTTCTTGGTCTTGCCCACTGAAGATAATCAGCATCTGTTGCATTATATTCAATTATTACAAAGTCACCATCATCTTCACCAATTGCATTACAGTCAGTATCCTGAAAATCAATTCTTCTAACAGCCTTCTTAGTTGACTGACTGTCTGTTGCATAACCTTCAAAAGCAAAAGCCTTTTCGCTTTCCATTGAATCATTGCCATGAACACCTACAAGGTCAACATATCCTTCTTTTAACGGTTTCTTCGATGTGTTATCAAAAATATTATTATCTGTTAAAAGCTGTTGATTGCTCATTAATGTAACTGCTACACCTTTGCCATTAATTATAATATCATCCCACTGCATGTCACCTGTAGGAACCTGAAAATTAGCCGGTGTAGTGTTATCCTTATACTTCTTAGTTCTTATTAAATAAGATGAATGTGCCGGAATACTTCCATTAAGATCAAGCTTATGCCATCCCGGATCATTCTTGTCATCGCCTGTAGCACCTTCATACTGAACAGACCATGTGGATAAGTCTACCTCTGAATCTGTAGGATTGTATAATTCAATAAAACCATGCGAACCTGCACCCTTATTATTTCCGCCACCATACACCTGGTTAATAATTACATGATTTACTGCTACATTATAATTTCCTGCCCCGTCATATGGAGTTCCTGCTTCAACAGTTGCCGCATTAATTTGATTTACACTATTATTTAATGGCATTCCATTTAATCCTGATGCCACAATACCGGCAATAAGAACTGCCCCTATTGCTTTACTTGTATTTTTTCTCATAATTTCCTCTCACTTTTCTAAACTTAATTTACGTGTACTCACATATAATAATTCGTAATATTAAAGCCTCTGTATACTTTATGTCAAAGTTACGTAAAAAATAAAAAAGTGAAATTAAAGTCATTAAAAATATCTGAATATTAAAAAAATGCAAAAAATATATAGAAAACAATACACTTATCCAAATAACAAAAAGAAACCAGAAGCTCCCCATAAAGGTTAGCTTATGGTTACATATTCAACTATCCCCAAACTTCTTTAGCTATTTCTTTAACAAGCTTAAGCTTTGCCCACTGCTCTTCTTCTGTAAGCTTGTTTCCGATCTCGCATGATGCGAATCCGCACTGAGGACTTAAGTAAAGTCTGTCTAATGGAATATATTTTTCTGCTTCGTGTATTCTCTTTATTACTTCTTCCTTGTTTTCTAACTTAGGTGACTTAGTTGTAATTAAGCCAAGGACTACCTTCTTGTCCCCTGAAACCTTGGCAAGTGGTTCAAAGCCGCCTGAACGTTCGTCATCAAATTCAAGATAATATGCATTGACATTTTCTTCGCCGAACAATATATCTGCTACCGGATCATATGCTCCGCTGTTAGCATATGTTGAATGGAAGTTTCCACGACATACATGTGTGTTAATTACTATGTCCTTAGGTGCATTTGCGATAACCTTATTATTTATATCCTTGTGTGCTTTCTGGATTTCAATTAATCCTGACTGTGTTGTTCCGTATGCAAGATGTCCTGACTTATCTGCCATCATTTCCCATGTACAATCATCTAACTTAATGTTTCTGCATCCTGCTTCATACAAGTCATTAATAACCATGCCGTATGCTTTTACAATATCGTCTGCTAATTCCTTATCTGTAGCATAATATTTTAATGTGTGTTCTCTGCTAAATGGCATTGTAAACTATGCTAAAAACTGTGCAGGTGATGGAATAGTTTGCTTTGCTATAGTATTTTCATCTTCAAACTGTTTCACGAATTTGAAATGTTCAACAAAAGGATGCTCTCCTTTTATGCCAACTTTTCCTACTAAATATGTGTCGTCGGCCATTGCGTCTTCACCGTGGAAAGGTAAGCCTGTCTTAGTTGGTGTGTTTCCCACTCCGTCGAATCCCCACATAAAATCAAGATGCCATGTTGCACGTCTGAATTCTCCATCTGTAATTACGTTATATCCTAAATTTTTAGTTTTTATAATTAACTCTGTTATGCTTTCATCCTCAACCTTTTTCAGTTCTTCGTACCCTATATTTCCATTGTCGAACTGTTTTCTTGCTTCCTTAAGCTTCTCCGGTCTTAAGAAACTTCCTACAAAGTTGGTTCTAGATATTCATTCACCTATTAAGCAAAATTAAAGTTTTTTATCCCCTATTTTACGTATCTGTATAACGGTAACATTTTTTGTAGCATTTTTCCATATATTTTCACAACTTACTGTAACATTTTTTATATCTATATATTTACATATATTTCTGTAACCTGTTTGTTTTCACAATACGTATCTGTTATAATATTTTCCAGTTTCATTATACTTAATGCTTAAAGGAGGACTTTTACAATGTCTTTATTTATTACAATACTAGTTACTTTTTTTGCGGGAATGGGAGCAGGACTTGGTACCGGATTTGCCGGAATGAGCGCCGCTGCAGTTATCAGTCCTATGTTAATCACTTTTCTTGGTATGGACCCTTATATGGCGGTAGGTATAGCACTTTCATCAGATGTTCTTGCCAGTGCTATCTCTGCTTACACTTATGGGAAAAACAAGAATCTTGACATTAAAAATGGTATTATTATGATGGTCAGTGTTCTTGCATTTACAGTTGTCGGAAGCTATGTTTCCAATCTTGTTCCTTCAACTACAATGGGTGGATTTTCAGTATTTATGACTTTTATTCTGGGTATTAAATTTATCGTAAAACCTGTTATGACAACTAAGGAAGCTATGGAAAATGTATCTGCAAAAAAACGTGCCATCCAGTCAGTTATATGTGGCGTTTTAATTGGATTTATATGTGGTTTCATCGGTGCAGGAGGTGGCATGATGATGTTACTTATACTAACATCTGTTCTTGGCTATGAATTAAAAACTGCAGTCGGAACAAGTGTATTTATTATGGCCTTCACTGCATTTACAGGTGCTGCATCTCATTTTGCCATAGGTGGCGTACCTGATGTGAAAGTTTGGATTTTATGTATTATTTTCACTTTACTGTGGGCAAGAATTGCCGCCGTTTTTGCAAATAAAGCAACACCTAAAACCTTAAATCGTGCAACAGGTATTATACTTGTAGTTCTTGGAATTGTTGTTATGGGATTTTCTATGTTTGCATAACCACAAAACTGGAAATATTATATTTAAAAATACAGATAAACTTTTGTTATTAAAATTTATCTGTATTTTTTATTTCATTATGACTAAAATTTTCTTAGCCTTAATCTTAAATAATTTTCTAAATTTTCAATATTATCATAACCATAAATTTTATTTAATTTTTGTTACAATTTGAAATGTTCCTTTACAAATTCCATATCCTGAACCAACTCTACTGTTCCTAAATAATCTTTTTTTTCATTTCTTACTGCCATATAGGTCACTAACATTGTTCTTCCATTCTTTTCCATCCATACCGGTACCTTGTCCATATTTCCACTTTTAAATTCTTCTATAATTCTTCTCACCTGTTTTTCTACTTTTGGAGGATGACATGAAAACACTTCCCTTCCAATAGCCATTTCCGGTCGCTTAAATACCTTAGGGCCTTCATTAAAATATCTGTTTATATTTTCTATATCTACAAATGTTATTTCAAGTGGAATTGTATTAAGCATAGCTGCAAGCTGTTCTACTGTCATTGTTCCTCCAGCCATCACTATTTCATCTTCTTTTACTTTCCTGTCTTCTACTATTTTTTTCTTTTTAGTAATATATGCCTTTTCTGCTTCTTCCCAAATCACATTTTCTACATCCAGACATTTTTCATAATCCTTTGAGTCTATATATATGTCATACCACTCTGTTTCCGTAAAATTTAATGCACAATTAGGAAAAAGTATATTTGCCTCTTTATATATCATTTCTTTTATTCGAATTAAAACCGCTTTAAATCTCTCTTTCCATTCGTTATCCTGTTCATCTGCATTGTATAATTTTGTTATTTCATCCCTGATTTCATCATCTACCGTCCACATTACATCCGATGGTCCACTAATATCATACTTAACTTTTAAATGGGGATACAGCAAATCTCCCTTCTTTGCATAATGAATTGCTATCTGTCTTAGATTAGTTAATAATTCTTTCTCAATATTTCCATCATTTGCAACACCCATACATCTTTCAACTAGCTGTTCAATTTTTTCATTTTCACGGGTAAATGTATATAATGGATGTCCCGAAATACTAATTAGTTTTTTGGTTGCAGCCATCCTTTTTTCTTTAACAGACTGATTTGCAGCTTTTTCTGCATTTAAAATTCTTTCTTCTGTAGTTTTTCCATGGAATAATGCAGAATGTACATCACATAACTTTTGAACCTCTTCTAAAGGCGTTCCTTCTTTTAACAGCCTTTGTTCCGCTAACATAATTTCAGACGCGTCAACCTCTTTAAATTCTTTTACAAAATCAGCACGTACACTTTCGAGGTTGTCTTTATTTTTAAGTCTTTTTAAATACTCTTTAATTTTTTCTATTACATCTTCTCTAGTCAACTTATCACCACTTCTACTAATATTTAATTTATCCATTTCTTAATTCCTTCCCAATATATATTCTATATTAGTTTTTTTATTTTTAAATATAATATACATATATTGACCGATATTGCGAAAAATGTCCTTACATCAGTTTTTTTCTGATATAAAGACACCTTAATTTTACTATAATTATTTATACCATTCTTTTCGTCTGGTTGAAAGATATGGAACTTTCTATTTTAAACTAATCTCTCCATTTTCGCCTGTTATAATAGCTGTCTCATAAAATTTCTTCACAGCCTTTATCATTAATTCTGTATCTTTTATTCCTGCCGTCTCGTATGGCGAATGCATTGCAAGCTGTGCAAGTCCTATATCTACTGTATTAAGTGATATATGACTGTTTGAAATATTTCCAAGAGTTGAGCCACCCGGAATATCTGAACGATTTACATATGACTGAACAGGCACTTCCGCTTTTTTGCAAATTTCCTTAAATATTGCTGCCGATACTGCATCAGTTGTATATTTTTGATTTGCATTATATTTAATAACAATTCCTTTATTCATATATGGTCTGTTTGTTGGGTCAGCTTTTTCCTTATAATTAGGATGTACCGCATGAGCGTTATCTGCTGAAAGCATAAATGATGATGCACACGCTCTTACAAAATCTTCATTGTCTTTTCCCTTACACATTGAAATTCGTGAAAGTACATCTGCAAGAAATGATGAATCAGCTCCCTGTTTCGTAGTACTTCCAACTTCCTCGTTGTCAAAAACAGCACATACATTTACACTTTCTTTATTTGTCTCTTTGCTTTTAATCAATGCATTTATGCAACTATACGCACACATTACGTCATCTAGTCTTGGAGCTGATATAAATTCATTTTCTGCTCCCCATACAGTTCCTTTCTCTCTGTTGTATAAAAATAAATCTGTACTAATAATAGAATCTGTATCTGTATTTGCTTCTTTTGCAATTATTTTTTCAAATTTATTTTTAGCTGATATTTCACCAAATAAAGGTATCATATCTTTTTGTGGATTATATTTAATTCCACTATTTGCATCTCTGTTCATATGAATTGCAAGATTAGGAATAGCACACAAATCCCTATCTATATTTATAAGAACTGGTTTTAATGTTGTTCCTTCTTTTACAATAACACGTCCTGCAACTGAAAGCGGTCTGTCAAGCCATGGTGCCATCAACATTCCACCATATTTTTCTACATTTAAAGTTACATAATTGTCGTCTTCTATCATCTCAGGGTTTTCTTTGATTTTAAATGTCGGTGAATCACTATGCGCAGCTGCTATCTGGAAATTATAAAAATCTTCATTCTCAGGCATACAAAATGCAATTATTGATGAATCATTTCTTGTTACATAGTATTTTCCATTCGTTTTTAACTTCCACTTATCTCTTTCATTTAATTTGGTAAATCCTGATTTTTCAAGCATCTGCGAAAAATTATTTACTACATGAAATGCTGTAGGGCTTTTCTTTATAAACGCCATTAATTCTTTTGATGTATTTCTATAATTACTTTTATTTTCTGCCATGTTGTCTCCTTTTTTTATTAACTCGTTGTATTTTTATTATTATATTTTTTTAATTTCACTATTCTCAAATAAATTGTTTGCGTTTTTATTAATGGCAACTCTTTCCTTAAAATTACATTTTAACCTCTACTCAAAATTTTTAATAAACTGTCCACAATATTATATAATGCCTGTATAAGCTGTGCAAACATAACAGGTGTAGCTAGTTTAAATAATATTTTACTAATCTTTTCCTGTCCAAGAAATTCTGTTGTATCTGTTGCATTCATAATTTTTTCTCGTTGTAATTGTTCCAAATCAGCTCCATTTTAGACTTCTGAAAAAGGGTTGTCAACAAACTTATTTGCTCCTAAAACAAACTTAAAATTAATTTTAAATAAAAATGGATTAATTAAAGCCTCGTTTTTTCTTCACAAAAAACTCGCCTTTATAAATATGGCCTTGCCCTATACAAAAAAACAGAAACTCTTAAACTATCAGAGTCTCTGTTCTTTAGAATCTTTATTTCGTAATCATATTTAGTAGTCCTGTTGACTGCAGGAATAAAATAATCATAATTAATGGCATTATATATTTTATCATAACATTATATAATTTTTTACGTGAGAACTTTTCTCCATTTAACTCCATTTCCTCTGCAATCCATGACGGCTTCATTATCCAACCGATAAGTATCGCTGATAATAATGAAATAAATGGCATAAGGAAACTATTACTAATATAATCCATAATATCTAAAAGCTGTCCTGTGCTTCCATTTGGTAACTTAACTTCTACATAGAAAATGCTATATCCTAAAGCGATAACTGCTGTTGCAATTAAATAAATAACAGATAGAATTCCTGTAGTTTTCTTTCTGTCTACATGGAAAATTTCCATACAATTTGCAACGATTGATTCTAACACGGAAATACATGAAGTTAATGCCGCAAATCCTGCTAATACAAAGAAAATAAGTCCTACAATTCTTCCTGCAAATCCCATTCTATAAAATACATTTGGAAGTGATACAAACATAAGTCCCGGCCCTGCTGACATTCCATCAAGACCTGAGAAAACAAATACTGCAGGAATAATCATCATACCGGCTAAGAAAGCTACCGCCGTATCCATAATTTCAATCTGAGATACTGCTTTATTTAAATTAACATCTTTCTTAACATATGAACCATATGTAATCATAATACCCATTGATACACTTAATGAGAAGAATAACTGACTCATTGCATCTAATGAAATCTGTAAAAATTTATGTACGGTAATACCTGACATATCAGGTTTCAAATAAACCTTTAATCCCTGAAGACCTGTTCTAACTGTTCCATCATCTAAAGTTGTTTTTAAAGTTAATGAGAAAATTGCTATTCCGATTACTAAAATTAAAAGTACCGGCATAATGAATTTAGAAACTCTCTCAATACCTTTTTCAACTCCATTATAAACAATAATAACTGTTAAAAGAATAAAAATAATTCCAAACCATACTGAAGAAGACGATGAAATAAAGTTCGTAAAATAATTGTCCGCTACTGCATCTTTTCCTGAACCGAAAATATAAATAGTCATATACTTAAGAATCCATCCTCCGATTACAGCATAATAAGTCATAATTAATACCGGAACCAAAAATGTAATAACCCCTAAAAACTTCCACTTCTTTCTCATTGACTGATATGCATATATCGCACTCTTTCCTGTCTTACGACCAATTGCAATATCAGTTGTTAATAATGTAAAACCTACTGTCAATACAAGCACCAAATATATGATAAGGAAAAGTCCCCCACCATCTTTTGCCGCTAAATATGGGAATCTCCAAAGATTTCCTACACCTACAGCACTTCCTGCCGCAGCGAGTACAAATCCTATCTGCCCACTAAACCCGTTTTTTTGTTTCATAATTGTTACCTCATAAATTTTATTTTTACTTAATTAAATTAAGTTGCTGTATTTAAAGGTAACATATTTTTAAACATTTAACAACATATAACGTCTTCGATTTAATATATTATTTATTTTTCCAATATTCCGGTGTAACATCACGCTTTAAACTTTTCAACATTTCCCTATCACTTCGGATTGTTGCGCATGCTACAGTTGTAAGCATATCGCCCGTGATACTTGCCGATGCCCCTGATTCAAATGCTATCTCCCCATCGTTTGTAAGCAATGCTCTTCCGGCCGCTAAACGAATATTTGCTTCCGGATTAATATAACGAAAAAATGCTATTGTTCTTAATATTTCATTTTCTGTAAGCATTGGAAGATTCTCAAGTGGTGTTCCCTTTATTGGCATAAGCGCATTTATTGGAATTGAATCAATTTCAAGTTCAGCAAGACTAATCGCCATATCTAACCTGTCTTCCCATGTTTCTCCCATTCCGATAATTCCACCCGAACATGCACACATTCCTTCTGCCTTTACCTTTTTCAACGTTTCTATCTTCTGTTCATAAGTATGTGTTGTGCAAATATTAGGAAAATTACGTTTTGATGTTTCTATATTATGATGATAGCTTGTGACACCTGCCATATGAAGTCTATGTAACTGCTCCTCATTTAAAAATCCCATCGATGCACACAAATCAATTTTGCACTGTGACTTCATCGTCTCATATGCATGAATCGCTTTGTCAAATTCTTCTCCTGTCAAAGCTCTGCCGGCTGTTACAATCGAAAAACGATCTACTCCTTCTCTCTCATTCAGCTTACATGCTTCTAATATTTTTTCTGTTGGAAGAAAATCATACATTTCACAACTTGTATGATAATGTGCAGACTGTGCACAGTATTTGCAATCCTCAGGACATCTTCCACTTCTTCCATTAATTATTGAGCACAAATCCACTTTATCCCCTATAAAATATTCACGTATTGTATCTGCTCCCTTACAAAGTTCCTCTAAATCGCAATTTAAAAAGACAGACAAATCATCTTCTCTTGATATTCGTCTGCCTTTTATAATTTCCTGTGCCAAATCTAACATATTCATCTTTTAATCTCCTTTTTCATAATTCATTTTATTCAATATTACATTAAAGGAGTTTTGATTGTCAACTCAAAACTTTATTTAAGTTGACAGTCATTAAAATATGTTTTACACATTATTTAATGTAAAATACCCTATTTACTTTTCTCTTTGCAGCCTTTGGTGTTTCTCCATCTGCATAACCTAAGGCACAATGACCTATTCCAACATATTCTCCTGTAATATCTAATGATTTAAGAATGTTCTTTCCCCATTCCGTTTCGAATTCTTCCTTTGCACGGTGTATCCAACAACTTCCAATACCCAAATCATGTGCTGCTAACATAAGATTTCCCATTACAAGACTTCCATCATAAATTCCTGTTGGCCAATCCTTTCTAGCTAAAACAATTAGCATTGCAGGAGCTCCATAGAATGGGTCAAATCCTTCTTCCCATCCACCAATCTTTCTATTCATCTCAGCTATTTCATCTCTTAATTCCTTTTTTGTCACCTGAATAATTATTGTATTTTGAGTTCCTTTTCCACTTGCTGCATATAATCCTGCTTCGATAATCTGATCCAGAATTTCCTGTGGGACCATATCAGACTTATATTTACGAATACTTCTTCTTTCTTTCATTTCTTTTAATACTTCACTCATTTGTGTTCCTCCTTGTAAAAACATATGATTTTACTCTTTATTTGCATAACATTAACTCATTTTCATATGCAAAATATAATTTTCATTTTCTATTTTATTATAAAAAAGCAATTATTACGATATAAATTTTCATATATTTAATAAAATAGGATGCCATTTGCTATTAAACATATGACATCCTTAATATTATGAAAAATTTAGTTATCTATTTATGATTTTTTTATATTAATTCCCCCATATTTTTTTATTTTTTCAATCCAGTTTTCCACATCATCTGCCCGTGGTATTTTCACATTACTAAGATACATTCCAGACCCTATCTTTTTTGCCTTTGCAACTCCCATATTATGATATGGAATTATTTCAACTGAATGCACTCCTTTATTACTTAAATCAGCAATTGCCTTTAGATGATCTTCTGACAAATTCTGTCCTGGAATAATCGGACATCTTAAAATAACTTTCTTTTTCATTTTTGTCAAAAGTAAAAGATTGTTTAAAATCTCTTTGTTACTTACACCTGTTAAATATATATGCTTTTCTTCTCCAGTCGCCTTGTAATCAAATAAAAAACAATCTACATATTGTGCTATTTTTTCAAAATAATCTTTATTGGAAAAGCCACTAGTTTCTATGCATACATTTATTTTTCTTCTAAATAATTCTTTAGCAAGCTCATAAGTGAATTTAAACTGTGCCATTGGCTCACCACCACTAATTGTGACTCCACCACCAGACTCTGCATAATAATTTTTATCCTTTTCAACCTCTTTTATAACTTCTTCTATTTGAGCGTTGTATCCATAGCATCCCATAGCTTCATTTGTGCAAACTTCTATACACTTTCCACACATAGTACATTTTTCAAAATGTACTATATGTTTTCCTTTTTTTATTTCGTGTACATTATTTTCACACACACTTACACATTTGCCACATGAAATACATTTGCTCCATTCACAATATAATTGTGGTTTTATAGAATTAGATTCTGGATTATGACACCACAGGCATTTAAGTGGACATCCTTTTAAAAATACAACACTTCTTATTCCCGGTCCATCATTGACACAAAATTTTTGTATATCAAATACAACACCCATTGATATCACCTCGTTTTAATTTAAAGTTCTTGACATTATCTCCCGTTGAACATCTTTATCTAAGTTTATAAATTTTGCACTAAACCCACCAACTCTTACTAGCAAATTCGGATATTTTTCCGGATTAATATATGCATCCTCTAATTCACCCTTGCTTACAACCGAAATCATAATCTGGCCTCCACCATTTTTAAAGTATGTTCTTAGTAAAGCTTTTATTTTATCTTCATGATTTATAAACATATCTCTACTAAATTTCATATTTTGTACTGAGCCGGCATGTAAATCAGGTTTTAACTTAACTAAGCTATTTAACATTGCTGTAGGACCGTTCTTGTCAGCACCTCCCTGAGGATTATTTCCATTATTCATATATACAGTGCTTAATCTTCCATCAGCAGACGCACTTGTCATTCTACCCCACTCAGTATTTACCTGGTTATTGATTATTACGACATTATATGAATCAAATCCGTTAATTTCAGCTTGTTCACTAACTTTTTTACACACATATTCATGCAGTTCTACTGCAACATCATCCGCGTATGGATTATCATTTCCATATTTAGGTGCATTTAGCATATCTTTTCGCAAGTTTTCATAATTTTCAAAATTATTATTCATTGCATTCACAACTTCCTCTAATGAGTATTTTTTCTTATCATATACCCAATATTTAATGGATGTAAGCGAATCTGATGCATTAATATTTCCATAGGTTTCAAGTGTACCTCCTAAATACTGTGCTCCTCCATCTAAAGCAGCTTTTCCTCTTTCGATGCAATCATCCAGTAAAAGTGATGTAAATAAATATTTAACCTGAGAATTCATAAGCTTATATGATTCCATATGACTTTTTGCTCCTCGCTCAATATTATAATCTAACAATTTATAATACTGTTCCTGTAAATCAGCAAAACTTTTTAATTCACAAGGCTTCTTCATTTCAATTCCACCACTTTTATCTATATTATCCCATGGATCAATTCCACTATTTAATGCGATATTTAAAATTTTTAATACATTAATACATACATTTGGTGTTCCTACACTTTTCCCTGATATAACCAATTCACCACATCCAAATGGAACATATTTTTCCGCTGTTTTTTCATCAACTTTTAGTGCCTTCTGAACAGCCGGTATATTAACCTCATCGTTGTATAAAATCGGATATGTGCAACCTATAGCAATTGCTTTTAATGCAAGATTGTATACTTCTTTATTCATACCATCATATACCCTAAGAGTAAATTGAGGTTCTATATCCTTATTAGCCATTACTGCTTTAATAGCTAACTTGCAAAATAAATCACATGCCTCAACATTTTCTCTATCTTTTCCACCAACAATTACTCTTCCATTAACATTTGTTCTTCTTGCTTCTAATAATTTGAAAAATGATTTAATATATTCTATAGCTTCATCTTCTGTATAAAGTCCTTTATCTAAATCACTTTTTAAAAGTTCTCCCAAGTAAACATCCATTCTTCCATAATTAACTACCATTGAAAGCATCATATATATCCATGCTAACTCTATACCCTCAATCATAGTCTCAGGCTTGTCTACAAGTATATGTTCTAATGCATCAATTACTGTCTGCATTTCTTCCTTTCTTTTCTCTGTTTTTGCTTTTTCTTTTTCTATGTTGCATTCATTAATATAATGCTTAATACTATCTCTTAATAACTGCATACACTCTAAAAAACAATCATACAAATCAATTTTTTCCTCATCCTGTGTCTGGCTTTTCTGAAATCTGATTTCTTCTTCTATTCCTTTTATTCCTTTTTTAATAAGCTTTGGATAATCCAGATACATTCCACTTAGTCTTGCTGTTAAAATTGTTGGACATTTTGCGTCAACAAACTTTCCAAATTTATTTGGTTCTAATGCCTTGTCAAAAAACATACTTCTCGTGTCATGCTTATCCCAAAAATTTTCAAGTACATTTAAACGTTCCTTCAATCCTTCATCATCTGTACTGTCTCTTAAAGCTTTTAATTTAGGAAATGTACAATAATGTCCTACTCCACCTGTTGAAGTTACACAGCCAAAACCAATTGGCAAAATATCACTTCTTCCGACAACTAAGTCTTTGTCCTCTATTTTCCTAAACATTCTTGGAAATAATACCTTTAAGCATTCAATTTCTCTTCTTGCTACAGATACATCCGAATATTTTTTATAACATTCTGTATATTCTTCCATTATAGAAACCTGTTCTTCTATAGTTTTTTCACAAGGGATTTTTTTACTAATCTCGACTATTTCCTTTACGCTTTTATCGTTCATAATTGCCTCCTTGACTCCTAGGAATTATTGCTCTAAACATAACTAACTATTATATCTAGAGCAACAACATTTCATAATTACTATTTTGTTTTTCCCATTGTTATTTTTTTCAATATTATAAGCATAGCTGCTGTCACTAATGTTCCAGCTAATAATGCAATTAAGAATCCTCCTACATTTGTTATTACTCCTGGAATTAATAATAAGAATAATCCGCCGTGAGGTGCTGAAATTCCGGCACCAAGTGCTAATGAGGTAATTGCTCCTACTGCTCCTCCAATCATACAGGCTGGAAGTACTACTATTGGATTCTCAGCTGCAAATGGAATTGCACCTTCTGTTATATAACTAGCTCCTAAGAACAACGCTGAGATTCCTGCTTGTCTCTGTTCTTCTGTCCACATTTTTCTTGTCACTAATGTTGCTACTGCAATTCCAAGTGGTGGAACCATACCACAAATCATTGTTGCTGCCATTGGACCATATACACCTTCAGAAATTAATCCAATTGCGAATGCATATAAAATTTTTGAAAATGGTCCACCTAAGTCCCAATATAAAAGTCCACATACTAAGCCTAAAATTACGATACTTCCTCCATTAAGACTATTTAAGAAACTTGTTATTCCTGCATTCATTGCTGAAATTGGAGTTCCAACAACAAACAACATCACAAATCCAACAATTCCAACTGATAAAATCGGTACGATAAGAATGTCCTTGACACCTTGTATTGTCTTTGGTACTTTTATGTATTTATTTAAGAACAAAGTTACATATCCTGCTAAAAAGCCTGCTATAATGCCTCCGATAAACCCTGAACCTATTGTACTTGCCAGAAAGCCCCCAACTAAACCTGCTGCAAATCCTGCTTTATCTGCTATTGAATGAGCTATATAAGCCGACAATACAGGAACCATCAAACCTAAAGCTGCTACAGCACCTGTCTGATAAAAGCCCCATGCTATTGATCCTTCATCCTGAAATGCATATATACCAAATGCAAATGAAATCGCTGTTAAAATTCCGCCAGCTACTACAATTGGAAGCATATAGGAAATTCCCATCATTAAGTGTTTATATATGGATTTAATTCCTTTTTCTCCATTGCTTGAGTCAGCCTTCTTTTCTCCCTTAATAACTTCCGTTCCTACATCATTAATCGCATTATTAATAACCTCATTAGCTTTTTTAACTGCTTTACCAACGCTACATTTAAGTACCTTTCTTCCTACGAATCTACTCTCGTCAATATCACGGTCAACTGCAAGTATTATCGCATCTGCTTCATCAATTTCCTTCTGTGTTAAAACATTTTCTGCTCCTGATGTTCCCTGAGTTTCAACTTTCACATCATATCCCAATTCTTTTCCAGTTACTTCTAAATTTTCTGCCGCCATAAATGTATGTGCTATTCCTGTCGGACACGCCGTAACTGCTACTATCTTTTTAGCCATTTTTCTTTCCTCCTTTTATTAACGACTTGTTTTTGATATGCTCAATATACCACTATTTTTTGCCTAATTCAATATTTTTCACGCTCATTTATGCTCGTTTTCGCACATTTTCTTTCATATTGTTGCATCAAATGCTCATTTATGCTATATTGTCATTAATAAATATATTTTAGGAGGTAAGCTCTATGTATGACGACGAGAGAAAAATGTCTATATTAAATACCATTCAAGCAAGGGGAAGTGTAAACGTAGCAAATCTTGCAAAAAAATATTCTGTTTCCGAATCCACTATAAGAAGAGATTTATCTTCTCTTGAGAAATCTGGTTTTGTTAAAAGAACTCATGGAGGAGCTATTCCTATAGAATCCTCCCTAACTGAATATGACTATAATGCAAAAAAAACTTTGCACTCCAAAGAAAAAGAAATAATTGCGAAGAAAGTTGCAAACATGATTAAGAACAATTCAACTATATTTCTAGGAACATCTACTGCTACAAATATACTATCTTGTTATTTAACCGCAAAAGGACTCACAATAGTTACTAATTCTCTTGATGTTGCAAATATAATTTCCAAGCGAAGTGATTACAATCTTATAATTTTAGGTGGTAATTATATAAATACCGCCCGAACTATTGAAGGTATGACTTCTATTAATCAAATTCAACAAATGCATTTTAATCAGGCATTTCTAGGTGCAAATGGTATAGATGTTAATTTTGGTATATCTACCACAAGCGATTTAGAAGCCAGAAGTAAATTTGCAGTTTCTCAAAATAGTAGTGAAGTCTACTATTTATGTGATGCGAGTAAATTTGACAGAATATCTCAATATAAGGTTTCTAATTTGTCGGAAATAACTGCTATCGTAACTGATCCATCAATTTCCACTGATATTAAAGAGAAATATGATAAACATTGCAATATTATAATTTAATATCCATTTTGCTATTTTATAAATCATCATATATATTTTTATCTGGCGATTTTATAATGTAACACACATATCAATGTAAAAAATAAAAATGACCACAAATCTTTTATTAGGTTTGTAGTCATTTTTCTTAATACTGATACTTTATCCATACCGCATCACTATCAAATTTCTTTACATCAATTAGTTTCAACCTTGTAACATCCTGTTCCATCGCTAGTCCATCAAACACAGCAGACATACCACCTCTGCCGTCAATTTCTGCTCCTATCAACAGACTTATTTCATTTAAAAGTCCTGCTTCTAAAAATGCAGTATTAATCTTTGGGCCTCCAACAACTCCTATACGTTCTACATCAAACTCTTCTGCAAGAATTTCTGTTGCACGTACTAGGTTAACACTCTCTTTTCCACATGCAATCCAAGAAATATTCTGTCCATCCAAATAGTTCAGATACTCTTTGGATACTTTTTCACTGGTTACGATCAGATATGGCTTTATCATACCAGACGCCTCCATCCATAGAAGTTCTCATTTGTATCAATAATAACTTCGTAGCCTGTGACATCTGCTTTCTTGGAAAAGCCCTCTTTTTCATAGCTTTCTGTATTTTTTTGCATGGAATTCGCCCAGATCTGCCATTTCAAGCTCTGCTGTTACTCGTCCACTGACTGTAGTTGGCACATTAATTTCATCCAATGTCGTGTAATAATCATCAACTTCCGGCAGCTTCGATGTCATGGCACAGTCGATTCTTCCACCAATGGAAATCATCATGTGGCAGATAATATATGGTTTCTTCTAATTACATTTTTCCACCATATACAGGGAATCCGCTACTTTCACCATAATTTTCAATCTTCTTAAAATTCTTAAGTACTTCCATATCCTCTTCACTGATAGTAAAGTCAACCTCTGCATTAGACTTCATATGCTCCGGATTTTCTGTTTTTGGAAGAGATATTGTTCCAAGTTGTAATGTATATCTGATGCAAAGCTGTGGAACTGATACTCCATATTTATCAGCTATTGCTTTGATTTCCGGCTGACTAAGAATCTCTCCATGTGCTATTGGAGAATATGCTTCTACAGCAATGTCATTCTTCTGACAGTAGTCTATAAGTTCAAGTGGGGTGTTGCTGATATGGCAAAGAATCTGATTAACCATTGGTTTTACTTTTGCTGTTTCCATAAGGCTCTCAATATCTTCAATCTGGAAATTAGAAACACCGATTGCCTTTAACTTTCCTTCATTATAAGCTTCCTCTAGTGCTCTCCATGCCTGGCGATTGCCTTCTTTATATCTGTTATCACTCTGATTTACTTCTACCCATGGCTGTGGGCTGTGAATTATCATCATATCGAGATAATCTAGTCCCATCTTTTTTAATGTCTCATCGATTCCTGCCTTCGCTTCTTCGTAAGTTTTGTGCTCAGCAGCCACCTTTGAAACTACAAATAGTTCCTCTCTTGGAACGCCACAAGTACGAATTCCCTCACCGACACCTCGCTCATTTCCATATGCCTGTGCTGTATCAAAATGTCTATATCCAAGTTTTGCTGCATCTTTTACTGCGTCCGCTGCTTTTGAATCATCAATAAACCATGTTCCAAGTCCTAACTGTGGTATTTTAACACCATTATTTAAAGTTAAATTTTTGTTATACATTATAAAATCTCCTTTCACATTTACGTGTATTTATAATTGTATATTATCACCTGAACCCAACTTTAGGTCAAGTATTTTTCACCAATATTCTTTCTTTATTTTATACCATGTAACATATAATTATTAATAAACTTTTTAATTAAAAAGAGCCTGCACTCATAAGAATACAGACTCTTTGCTTTATTTATTTTTTCATTTTAATTTTTCGCTTAGACCATTTACCATAATAAGTTATTCCATTTACAACCTTATATGCTCTTACTCTAATATAGTACTTTTTGTTAGCTTTAAGTTTTTTAATTGTAAATTTAGCTTTCTTATATTTTTTAGTCTTTGCTTTCTTAAATTTCTTTGATTTTGATATCTTTATCTGATATCCATTTACACCTTTTGCAGCTCTAAGTTTGATTTTTGCTTTTTTAGCGCTTCTCTTCTTAATTGCTTTTTTAATTTTTACTTTAGGTACTTTTACATTACCTACTGAAGAGTTTGTTGTTACATTGCCATTATCTTTTTTCACCGCATTTGTAGTTGTTGTGCCTTCATTTTTTCCGTTTCCGGTTGTTGTAACCTGCTGTGGCTCTGTTGTTACAAAATTTGTTATTTCATCATTCTTAGTTGTAGCCTCAGATACCTTAGTTGTTGTTTCTGGTGCCTTTGTTGTTGTCTCTGCCACCTTTGTTGTTGTTTCTGATACCTTTGTTGTTGTCTCTGCCACCTTAGTTGTTGTTTCAGGTGTCTTTGTTGTTGTCTCAGATACCTTTGTTGTTGTCTCTGCCACCTTAGTTGTTGTTTCAGGTGTCTTTGTTGTTGTTTCAGGTGCCTTTGTTGTTGTTTCAGGTGCCTTTGTTGTTGTCTCTGCTACCTTAGTTGTTGTTTCAGGTGTCTTTGTTGTTTCTTCAGGTGCCTTTGTTGTTGTCTCTGCCACCTTAGTTGTTGTTTCAGGTGTCTTTGTTGTTTCTTCAGGTGCCTTTGTTGTTGTCTCTGCCACCTTAGTTGTTGTTTCAGGTGTCTTTGTTGTTTCTTCTCCTGAAAGACTATCAAGGAATCTACCATTGCTCTGTGCAAATGAGTTTTTATTCTGTGATGAATCCCAGTTAATTGACCATGTCATGATTCCTCTTAATCCCGGATGTGCATTGTTTAATTCTGTAAATGCACTCTGTAATGTTTCATTTGAAACCTGTCCACTTCCTGCAGCACTTGCTGATGAAGGTACACCTATTACTACCTGATCAGGTCTAAGTGGTGCAAAATACTTTTCTGCAGTCTGTGACTTTGTATAATAGTTATTTACATAGAAACCGTTTAATAACATGTTGCACATTGCAACAATTCCTTCTTTTGTTCCCATGTTGTATGACTGATTATCTGTTGCAATCATTGGTGATGAATTGTAAAGCTGTACATGTACATATGTTGTTTCATTTCTAAGTGCATTTATCATTGGAAGATATACACCTGCTCTTGCATCACAGTACTGATTTATTCCACCGTAGAACTGATATCCTAACTGTACGTAGAATGTTTCAGGTGCCCATGAAAGAATGAAATCTTCTCCATAGCTGTTTACAATTGTTCTTATTGCATTTATCATGTTAACAATCTTTGGTGATGTTGGATTGTTAATGTCTGTATCTTTTCCACTTTCAAACTGAACTGATGACTGTTCAAGGTCAATGTCGATTCCATCAAATCCATATTCATCTACAATTGATTTAATATCACTTACAAACTGGTTAACTGCACTCTGTGATGTCAATGAGAAATATCCCTCATATCCACCTATTGAAAGTACAATCTTTTTACCTTGTGCCTGTAATGCTTTCACATCATTTTTGAAATCTGCCTTTGTGTAGTCTGCTGTAAGTCCTGAAATATCAAATTTCATTTTTCCGTCTGTACTTCCTGCACTTACAGGTTCTGCAAATGATATATTTATTACATCCCAGTTTTTATCTACATCTCTTAACTTAATGAAAGGATTTCCTGAATTATCCCATGTATGGTAATAGCCAATTAAAAGTCTTGATGCCAAATCACTTGTTGCTGTGCCCGGTTTAGTTGTTTCTGCAACTTTTGTTGTTTCAGATGTTTCTAATCCTTCTATTGTTACCTCTATTGTCTGTCCTTCTGTTTCATATCCATTTAAATTGGCTGTAACCTTTATAATATGTTTGCCATTTGTTGTAAATGTATATGATGTTGCTGTTGCTAAAGCAAATGTTTCAACATATTTTCCATCAGCATATACTCTATATGTCTGTCCACTTTCCATCTGCTCATTTGTCTGACCCCAAACAAATGATACTGTTCCGCCATCCTGACTCTGCTTTGCTAAGCCAATTACTTCTGTTGGCCTTGCCTCTGTCTGAGAAGATGAAGTTGTTTCTGCTTTTGTTGTAGCTTCTGTCTTTGTTGTTTCTTCTTTTTTTGTTGTAACTTCTGTTTTAGTTGTAGATGTTTCTTTTGTTGGCTGTTCATGTTTTTCCAATGAATCCATAAGTGAATCCATTGATTTAGCCCATGCATAATCATTTGTAGCATCCCAGTTAATTGACCAAGTCATTACACCTCTAAATGTTGGGTAAGCTTTCGGTGCTGTAAAACTTCCTGATGATGTTCCATTTACAAGTGATGTTACTGCTGTAGAAATAACATCTGTTGACACATATCCACTTGAAGCTGCTTTCGGTGTTGACGGCAATCCTAATGCTACCTGATCAGCTCTTAAACCATTTTCCAATAATAATGTTGCAAGTGATGTCAGAAAATCTGCATTTCCAACCTGTGCATTAAATCCGTTATAACCATTCATTCCACCTGTATTGTAGAACTGTGGATAACAAATTGTAAGAATATCTCTAATCTTATATGCTAATCTGTAATATGCAGATGTTACTGCTGTTCCGTTTGGATTTGTATCCTGAAAATATAATGTTTCAGGTGCCATAGTGATAATAAATTCATCTCCAAAATGAGACTGCACTTTTCTAAGTGCCTCAGCTATGTAATCAGTTCCTGATACCGCACTTCCTTCAAAGTCAATATCTACACCTTCAAATCCATATTCTTCTATCATTGAAATAAGGCTTGTTGCAAACTGATTTGCTGATTCTTCATTTGTTATATAAGTTGTTCCTTCTGCTCCACCTACTGAAATAATTACATGCTGACCTTTAGCCTTAGCATCTTTTATGTCCTGAATAAACTGAGCCTTTGTATATCCTCCTAATGCAGTAGATAAATCTTTGTCAAGTTCAAATGTAACCTTTCCGGCTGTTGTTGATGAATTTGCAAAAGCCACACAAATCATATCGTAGTATAATGGAACATCTGAAAGTTTAAGTGCAGTTGATCCATTGAGAAAGTTATGCCAATATCCTGTTACCATATGCTCAGGCAATTTAGAATTAACTGTATAATTATTCTGAGTTGTTTCTTCTGTTCCTGATGCGTTTGTTGTTTCTTCTATTCCCGCAACTAAGTCAGTTCTTTCTTTCCATAAAGTTACTGCTACTGTAGGAGACCATCCGGAATTGGAATTGTGTTCATATGTACATTCATACACTTTATCCTGATATTGAACCAAATCACCTATTTTATAGTGAACGTTATCCGGTGACCACACAGGATATACACCTGTCGCTGTTTTCTTAGTTGTTGTCTCAGGTGCCTTTGTTGTTTCCGGTTTCTTAGTTGTTGTTTCCGAAGCTTTTGTTGTCTCCTGTTTCTTTGTTGTAGTTACATCCTGTTCTTTTGTTGTATTCTGAACTGTTGTTCCTTCTGAACCACCATTTCCATATACTAAATTAGTAGAAAGGATTTCTCCTCCTGAAACAGCTCTCTGCCTTAATACTATTCCTTTAATGTTTCCTGTACTTGCTGTTCCTTTTCCTGATTTTAATGTAAATGTTAATGATGCTCCCGGTTCTAATGTCTTTGAGCTCCATTCCGGTGGTGTCACTACTGTCTTTCCGTCTTCACTTGTAATTGTTCCGCCTGCACTCCAGTCTCCTGATAATGTCTCTCCATTTTGTGTCTCTATCGCTATTGACGGATAACTTAATGTCTTTCCAAAGTATTCTGCCCATGGCATTACTGATATGTCCTTTGCTCCTCCAGGCATTGTAATCTTTGGATTTGTATTTTTTACTGTTATTGTGTATGTATCTCCTGATGCTGTTACTGTTGTTTCAACACCGTCATTTCCAGGAATTATTATGTTCTGCTTTGGTAATGCTTCTGATCCATAAAGTGATTCCTTCATTGTCTTTGTGATTGAGTTTGTGCTGTCAAGTGATGCCATCCATGAAATGAGTCCGCCCAAATGTTTCTCTCTTACATATTTTCCTTTTTCTGCTACTGATTCTTCCGTGTCACATGTGAAGAACATTCCTGTTGATTCACTGTAGAAGTAGTTTGCCTTTGCCACATCATCCCAGTATTTCTTTAACTGATACTGATTTATTAATGAATCTATGTCTCCATATGCATATGTTACCCCGTTTTCTCCTGTTGCATCTGCATATAATCCCGGATTCTTTGGATCTCTTCCGGTGTCCTTCTTTACTTCCTTCCAGCCTCTTGTATATGGTGCAACACCAACTACAATCTTTGAATAATCAATGCCATCTCCATATTTATTTTCCAAATATTTAATACATGAATCTACAGAAAGTGCTGCATCCCCTCCGTCATATGCAGGGTTTGTATAAAGTGCTGTCTGATGAGCCGTGAATCCACCCCATGCACCATTTAAGTCATATGTCATCATATTTGCAAAATCAACTATGTTTAACACCTTGTCGTATTCGATTGCTGACATCATTGTTGGTGATGCTGACATTGCCACTGATAATTCATAATGCTTTCCATCTGTCTTTCCGTAGCTGTCCAATGAATTCCTGATTTCCTGTAACAGTAATGTGAAATTCTTTGTGTCTGCTGCTGAGCCTTTGCATCCCTTGTCTATTGCCACTCCGTTTCCTTCAGGATCAGGATCTCTGTCTGCTGTTGGGTATTCCCAGTCGATGTCTACAAAGTCATATCCATAGCAGTGAACAAACTTTGCCACATTGTTTGCGAAATTCTTTCTTGTCTTGTCTGATGCTGCAAGTTTTGGGAAATCTCCTGATCTTGTCCATCCTCCAACTGAAATACCTATTTTCATGTTTGGATATTTCTGTCTTAAGAGTACCATTGCTCCCAATACACCTGCGTACTTGTTATCGCTTCCAACTGAGTATCCAACGTTTGGATTCTGATAATCTGCCCATGTGTCTGTTGTGATTAAGTCTCCATTTGCATCTGCATCCATAAATGCAAAATTCAAATGTGTTATTAAACTTCC